>CAKZXL010000137.1 GCA_937883885.1 uncultured Aquincola sp.
AGCGCGATGAAGAGCAGGCTGGCCAGCACCACCGTGAGCGCCAGCGCGATCAACGGCGAGCCGAGCGACATCACCTTGGAAGGCTGAGGGCGCGCCTCAAGCTTGAGCATGTTGCACCTCCGCAGCCGGCCGCGCCGCCGCACCGGGCCACAGGCCCGACATCCATTCCCCGATGGTCTCGATCGTCGCTTCGGCCACCGGCACGCTGGGCGACAGCCGCCCCTGCGCGATGACCACCAGCCGGTCGCTCACCTCGAACAGCTCGTCCAGCTCTTCGCTGACCACCAGCAGCGCACAGCCCTCGTCGCGCAGCTTCAGCAGCGCGGCGCGGATCTGCGCCGCGGCGCCCACGTCCACGCCCCAGGTGGGCTGCGAGACGATGAACACCTTGGGCTTGGCATCGACCTCGCGCCCGACGATGAACTTCTGCAGGTTGCCGCCCGACAGCGACTTGGCCGCCGCGCCCGGGCCGCCGGCCTTGACGTTGTAACGGTTGATCAGGTCGGCCGCCAGCTGCTGCACGCGGCCTACCTTGATCCAACCGCCGGCGCCCACCGCTTCGGTGCGGGTGAGCAGCGTGTTCTGCGCCAGGCTGAGCGTGGGCACCGCGCCGCGGCCCAGCCGCTCTTCCGGCACGAAGTGCAGGCCCAGCGCCCGCCGCCGCGCCGGGCTGGCGCCGGCGATGTCCTGCCCGAACAGGGTGATGGCGCCGCTGGCTGCGCGGCGGTCTTCACCGCTCAGGGCGGCCATCAGCTCCTGCTGACCGTTGCCCGAGACGCCGGCCACGCCGACGATCTCGCCCGCGCGCACCTGCAGCGCGATGTCGGCCAGCGTGGTGCCGAAGGGCGACTGCTTGGCCAACGACAGGTTCCTGAGTTCCAGCGCCACCGCGCCGGGCGTGGACTGCACATGCTTGAGCTGCGGCGGCTCGGCACCGATCATCAGCCGCGACAGGCCGGCGTTGGTCTCGGTGGAGGGGTCGACCTCACCAGTCACCTTGCCGCCGCGCAGCACGGTGCAGTGGTGGCACAGCGCGCGGATCTCGTCGAGCTTGTGGCTGATGTAGAGGATGCTGCAGCCATCGGCCGACAGCTTGCGCAGTGTGACGAACAGCTTTTGCACCGCCTGCGGCGTGAGCACCGAGGTGGGCTCGTCCAGGATGAGCAGCTGGGGGTTGGTGAGCAGCGCACGCACGATCTCGACGCGCTGGCGTTCACCCACCGACAGGCTGTGCACCGGCCGCAGCGGGTCGACCTCCAGGCCGTAGGCCTGCGACACCTGGCGGATGCGGCCGGTCACCTCGGCCAGCGTCATGCTCTTGTCCAGGCCCAGCCACACGTTCTCGGCCGCAGTGAGGGTGTCGAACAGCGAGAAGTGCTGGAACACCATGCTGATGCCCAGCGCCCGCGCTTCCTGCGGGTTGCGGATGTTCACCGGCTGGCCGTTCCAGCGCACCTCGCCCTCATCCGGGCGCACCGCGCCGTAGATGATCTTCATCAGGGTGCTCTTGCCGGCGCCGTTTTCGCCCAGCACGGCATGGATTTCACCCGGCTTGACGCGCAGGCTGACGTTGTCGTTGGCCTTGACGGCCGGGTACTGCTTGCTGATGCGGACCAGCTCCAGCCTCAGCATGCCGCCCCCCTCCGGTGTTCGTTCATTCATTCATTCGCTGCCGATGGTGATGTACTTGAAAAGGAAAATACACCCGATGACCCAGACCATCCAATGCACGCCGCGCCCGCGGCCGGTGAGCAATTTCAACACCGCGTAGGTGATGAAGCCGAAAGCCAGCCCGTGTGCGATGGAATAGGTGAACGGCATCATCAGCGCCGTCACCGCGGCCGGGATCACGTCGGTGGTCTCGTCCCAGTCGAGTTCGGTGATCTCCCGTAGCATTAAACAGGCCACGAAGAACAGCGCCGGGGCGGTGGCATAGGCCGGCACCGCGCCCGCCAGCGGCGAGATGAACAGGCACGCCAGGAACAGCCCGGCCACCGTCAGCGCCGTGAGTCCGGTGCGGCCACCGGCCTGCACGCCGGCAGCGCTTTCCACATAGGCGGTGGTGCTGGAGGTGCCCAGCAGCGAGCCGGCGAAGATGGCCGCGCTGTCGGCCATCAACGCCTTGTTCATGCGGTCCATCTTGCCCGGCACCAGCAGCCCGGCGCGCTTGGCCACGCCCATCAGCGTGCCGGTGGCGTCGAACAGCTCGACCAGGAAGAACACCAGGATCACGTTCAGGATGCCGCCCTTGAGCGCGGCCGCGATGTCCAGCTGCAGGAAGGTGGGGGCGATGGACGGCGGCGCCGAGAACACGCCCTGGAACTGGTTGCCGCCGAGGAAGAACGAGGCCAGCGTGACCCCCAGCATGCCGATGAGGATGGCGCCCGGCACCTTGAGCCTGTCCAGCACCACGATGGCGAAAAAGCCCAGCGTGGCCAGCACCACCGCGGGCGTGTGCAGGTTGCCCAGCGTCACGTAGGTGGCCTTGGAAGGCGCCACCAGCCCCGCGCTCTTGAGCGCGATGATGGCCAGGAACAACCCGATGCCCACCGTGATGCCGATGCGCAGCGCCGGCGGTATGGCGCGGATGATGATCTCGCGCAGCCGGAACACCGTGACCAGGAAGAAGAGGCACCCGGAGATGAACACCGCCCCCAGCGCCGCCTGCCAGGTGAAGCCCATGTGCATCACCACCACGTAGGCGAAGTAGGCGTTCAGGCCCATGCCGGGCGCCAGCGCGATGGGGTAGTTGGCGTACAGGCCCATCACCACCGAGCCCAGCGCGGCGATCAGGCAGGTGGCCACGAACACCGCGCCCTTGGGCATGCCGGCGTCGCCCAGGATGGCCGGGTTGACGAAGATGATGTAGGCCATCGTCAGGAAGGTGGTCAGCCCGGCCACCAGCTCGGTGCGCACGGTGGTGCCGTGCTCCTGCAGGCGGAACAATCGTTCGAACATGGCTTGTCTCCTCCGGCCTCGGGGCCGGTTTGTGGTTGGCTTTGTTTTATGGAATGCGGGGCAGGCGGCACGCGGGGTGCCGCCCGGTCAGCCCACCGGGGGCGTGCGGCTGAACTGCGGCACGCCCTGCACGTAGGCGGCGGCCAGGTTGCGGTCGTCGGCCAGCGTGAACCAGGCGAACAGCTGTTCGTGCAGGCTTTGCACCACGGCCATGCGGCGCTCGGCCACCGGGTCGGCGGCCCAGTCCCACACGCACACGTCGGCCAGGCGGCCGGGCTCGAAGGAGCCGATCTCATGGTCCAGCCGCAGCGCCTGCGCAGCGCCCAGCGTGGCCGCATGCAGCGCCTTCCAGCCGGTCAGGCGCTGGCCCTGCATCGCCTGGATCTTGTAGGCGTCCAGCACGGTGCGCATCATCGACAGGCTGGTGCCGCCGCCCACGTCGCTGGCCAAGGACACCTGGCCACCGGCTTCTTCGGTGGCGCGCCAGTCGAACAGGCCGCTGCCCAGGAACAGGTTGGAGCTGGGGCTGTGCGCCACCTGGGCGCCGGTGTCGCGCAGCACCGCGCGGTCTTCGGCGTCGAGCCAGATGCCGTGGGCCAGCACGCTGCGCTCGTTCATCAGGCCGGCGCGCAGGTACACGTCCAGGTAGCTGCGCGCCTCGGGGAACAGCTGCTGCACCCAGGCCACTTCCTCGCGGTTCTCGGCCACGTGGGTCTGCATGTACAGGCCCGGGTAGGCGGCGCACAGCGCGCCGGCCATGGCCAGCTGCTCGGGCGTGCTGGTGGGCGCAAAGCGCACCGTCACCGCATAGGCCAGCCGGCCGCGGCCGTGCCAGCGCTCGATCAGCTCCACGCAGTCGCGCTCGGCCTGCACCACGTCGTCGCGCAGGTTGTCGGGGGCGTTGCGGTCCATCAGCACCTTGCCGGTGATCAGCCGCATGCCGCGGCGGTGGGCCTCGGCCATCAGCAGCTCGGCGCTGATCTTGTGCACCGTGGGAAACACCACCGCCGTGGTGGTGCCGTGGGCCAGCAGCGCCTGCACGAAGCGGGCGGCGCCGGCCTCGCTCTCGGCGGCCTGGGCGTAGCGGCTTTCGGCCGGAAAGGTGTAGGTGTTCAGCCAGTCCAGCAGCTCGGTGCCATAGCTGCCGATGACGTCGAGCTGCGGGCTGTGCACATGGGTGTCGATGAAGCCCGGCAGGATCAGCCGGCCGCGGTGGTCGTGCCGCTGCCAGCCTTCGCCGGGCAGCGGCGCATCGGCCGGCTGGGCACCGGTGATGCGGCCGTCTTCGATCAGCAGCCAGTGGTCGGGCCGCCAGCGCACGGCCGGGCTGTGCACCGCGCCCCACTCGGGCGTGGCGGTGAAGTCGAGCAGGTCACCCCGCAGGGCCA
>CAKZXL010000138.1 GCA_937883885.1 uncultured Aquincola sp.
AAGGAAGCGCCGGGCCGCCCCAAGCTTCCTTGCTCCCCCTCGGGGGGACGGGCCGGGCGTAGCCCGGACCTTGGGGGCCCAATCGAGGAAGCGCCGGGCCGCCCCAAGCTTCCTTGCTCCCCCTCGGGGGGACGGGCCGGGCGCAGCCCGGACCTTGGGGGCTGCATTCAACAGCCGCGGCCGCAGGCTTCGAGCATCAGCCCGCGCAGCCAGCGGTGCGCGGGCTGCTCATCGTGGCGCGAGTGCCACAGCATCTCCACCTGCAGCCCGCTCATCTGCAGCTCGGCCGGCAACGGCCGCGTCACCAGCCGCTCCTGGTGGCCGGTGGCGCGCATGAACGAGGTGGGCAGCACCGTCAGCAGGTCGGAGTGCGCCACGATCTGCCCGGCGGTGAAGAACTGGTTCACCGTCAGCATCACCCGCCGCTGCCGGCCCAGCGCCGCCAGCGAAGCGTCGATCGGCCCATGCGCCCGGCCCGACAGGCTCACCGACAGGTGCAGCGCCTCGCAAAAGCCATCCAGCGTCATCTCGCCCTGCGCCAGCGGATGGTCTTCGCGCATCACGCAGTGGTATTCGCTCTCATACAGCCGCTCGCGCCGCAGCGGTGAGTCGAGCCCCTGGCGCAGGATGGCCATCACCGCCGCCGGGAAGTAGCCGATCGCGAAGTCGGCTTCGTTGTTTTCAAGCAACTTGCGCGGGTCGCGCGTGACCAGCGGCAGCACCTGCAGGTTGGCCTGCGCCTTCATCTGTTCCAGCCGGGCCACCACCGGGGGCAGCAGCGTCACCGCCGTGGCGTCGGACATCAGCAGCAACAGGTTGGCGCTGTCGGTCTGCGGGTCGTAGGTGGCCGGCGCGATGGCGCGCTCCAGCTGCGCCAGCGCGTCGCGCACACTGGGCCACAGCGCCTCCGCCTTGGGCGTGGGCACCACACCGAAGGCGGTGCGTGTGAGCAGCTCGTCGCCCAGCAGGGTGCGCAGGCGCTTGAGCGCATGGCTGACGGCCGACTGCGAGAGCGCCAGGTTCTGCGCGGCGCGGGTGAGGTTGCGCTCGTGCATCACCGCGTCGAACACCCGCAGCAGGTTCAGGTCGAGGTGGCGGAAGTTGACGCTGGCCGGCATGTCATGAACGCCATGAATATCTCATGTGCAGCGAATTCGCTTTAGAAAGGTCAGGGTAAACCCGATACTACGTACATCCCACAGACATGAGCCCACAAGGAGTCGCTATGTCCCACACCGCTGCCACCCTGCCCCTGAAGCCCGCCACCTCGGCCCAGGCACCTGCCGGTGCATGGCTGCGCCGCGCCGGACGTGGCGTCTGGAAGGCTTTGGAACAGGCCGGCCAACGCCGCGCCCAGGCCGAACTGGCCCAGTTTGCCGCACTTCACGCCAGCCAGTTTCCCGAACTCGCCGCCTTTGCGCGCCCCCAGCGCGACCGCTGAGCCCCGAGCCGGAAACGACTGCCTCCACACATCTGTCGCCGCTGCCCGCGTGAGCAGCGCGACCTGAAGGAAACACCATGAGCACGACCAGCAACGTCTTCGTCCCCCGCTACCAAGCCACCCCGCGTGGCGCCAAGCTGGTGGGTCTGATCGTCAGCACCTTCACCAACATCGCCGAGCGTCGCCGCGCCGCCAAGCTGGCCGCCGTCAAGTCGGTGGAAGCTGAAGAAGTGCGCCGCTACGCCCGCGGCGTGGCTCGCCACGACCCCGGCTTCGCGGCCGACCTGTTCGCCGCGGCCGACCGCCACACCAGCAACTGACTCGAGCCGGCGCTGATCGGCGCCGGGCTTCGGGCATCATCGGGCACTTCAGCCCGATGGGCCCGACGACCCGGTTCCTGATTGCACCCGCCGTCCTTCCTTTCCGTACCGATCGCTGACAGCCTGCCACCCGCCCACCGGGGGTGTGCATGACGCTGTTCCTGGCGCGCCGCCTGGCCGTGCTGG
>CAKZXL010000139.1 GCA_937883885.1 uncultured Aquincola sp.
GTTCGCTCACCGCCGCTCATCAGGCTGAGGCTCTTGCCGCCGCGCGCGTCTGGGCTCATCGTCCCGAATCCCGACGTGTTATGCCGCATCGCTTCGCAGGCACCTGCGGCGCAGTTGCAGGGGCGGGGACGCCGGCCGGATCGCGGACTCGGCATGTCCGGGTTCTCGGCATAGTGGATCAACGAGTGCCTTGTGCGGGCCGTGGCGCTGTACCTGGCGCAGAACACCGGCCGCCGATATGACACCCTGTTTTCCGACGAGACCGATGGACCGCTGGACCCCGATCGCAAGCGCATGTTCATGGCGATGAAGCGGCGGGTGCTGGAACTGGGTGGCTACGCGAGAGAGTTCTTCGTGTCGCAGACGCCGGAGCTGACGGCGATGGCGGATACGGTGATCGATCTCGAAGCGATGAGCGCGGCGCGGTGTCCTGGGTGATCTGCCTTCGCCGTGCCACCGGAGGCCACGTCCTGAAAAGTGGAGTTATCAGGACGTCATTTGAGCTCGTTATTTCAGCCAAACTCGGCAGGCCGCTCACACAAGAGAAGTTGTGTTTCATGCCGACGCTCAGCAGACAACTCATCAAGCTACGCCTGTGGACCGGTTGACGCAACCCGGCCAATGAGAGCGACGGTGATGCTTGGCTACAGTACCGGATCAGTGAAGCGGGGATGGCTGAGAGGGTTGACGTGCCGTTTGACCTGGCATGGGAGGCGTGCGGTTTGGTGATCAGGTACTCAGGAAACCTGATGGCCAGTGACGTGCTGGCGTGTCACGAGCGGATTGCGGCGGACCCCCGCTTTGACGACCTTCGCTTTGCCATCGTGGATGCGCGCTCGGTTCAGGCGCTGACGGCCACGAGCGCCGAGATCGAGCTGATCGAGGCCTTCCTGCAAGGTCCGGCGATGACTAACCCAGCGATCTCCGCCGTGTTCGTGGCCACCGAACCGTCTGTTTTCGCTGCCCTGGGCACCTACAACGCCATCAGCGACCGTGCCTACCGGATCACTGTTTGCGATTCGCTCACCGAGGCGCGCGCGCAGTTGGGCGCACGGCCTGCGCAACCGCGTTCATCGTAGATCGCGCGCCTGGTCCACTTGCGGCGAACAAGCGACCTCGCCGCAGACTCAGAGGCCGCGCTTCGCACGGGTAAGCAGCGTACAGACCTCTGTGGAAACTTGCGCAAAATGGGATCCGGCCCCGATCAGGCGCTCGGCCTGTTCAACGGCGCCCGCATTGATTTGGCGCGCGACCTGTCCGGCAGCGTTGTGAAACTCCGCGTGCCGCTCGAGCAAGGCGGTGAACCCAGGCGCCGAGCCCCAACGTCGTCCGCCATTGCCATGGAGCCACTGACCCAGCGGACAGCGATCGTCGCGGCAAAGCGTGTCAGCGTCGAGCGAAGACCGCTCGGCGATTGCCTTGCGCAGCCTGACCTTCCATTGCCGATGCGCCTCGATGGCCTTGTCGAAGTCGAAGTCAGTCACCACCGCCGGTGCGGCCTCCACCGCGAGTTCCAGGCCCGCGGGAAGCTTAAATCGATCGACCTCCTGTGCCAGGGTAAGGGCCTGGTCCTTCATGGCTTCGGCCGCTGCGGCCGTCTGCTCCACCAATGCGGCGTTCTGTTGGGTCATGCGGTCGAGTTCGTTGACCGCTTGGCCGATCTGGGCCACGCCCTGGCTCTGCTCGCGCGAGCCTTCGGCGATGTTGGAGAGCAATCCGCTGACCCGCTGCGAAGCGGCGACGATCTCACCCATCCGCTCGCCGGCCGTGTTGACCACGGCGGCTCCCGCGTTGACCTGTTCGACGCTGCCGCCGATGAGTCCCTTGATTTCGTGGGCCGCGTGCGCCGCCCGCTGCGCCAAGGTGCGGACTTCGGATGCCACGACTGCGAAGCCGCGACCCTGCTCTCCGGCACGCGCGGCCTCGACAGCCGCGTTGAGCGCCAGGATGTTGGTCTGGAAGGCGATGCCGTCGATCGTGCCCACGATGTCGCCGATGCGCCCCGAGGACTGACGGATGGAGTCCATCGTCTGCACCACTTGGTGCATCACGTCGCCGCCGGCCACAGCCGACGCTTCGTTGCCGGCGGCCACGCGCGCAGCCTCGCTGGCGTGATCGGCGCTGTTCTTCACTGTCGCCGAAATCTGTTCCATGGAAGCGGCGGACTCCTCCAGGTTGGCAGCGGCCTGTTCCGTCCGGGCCGACAAATCCATCGCGCCCGAGGCCACTTCGCTGCTGGAATGCACGATCTCCTGGCTGGACCGGCGCACGCGCAAGACCATCGTTCGCAGGGACTCCTGCATCTCGTGCAGTTCGAACATCAACTGCGCGGCCTCATCGCGCCCCCATGGCGACGGTGACGTCGTGAGGTCGCCCTCGGTCATCGCGCGCAGGTGCCGCCGCGTTTCGTTCAGACCGCCATCCATCACCCGGTAGAAGCTGAAGAACAGGTAGCCGGCCACGGCGAGCGAGGCGAACACCACGCCGGCCATCCAGGCGGCCTGGTGCAGGAGGTCGTCGCGGACCTCTCCGACGTAGATGCCGGAGCCGATCACCCAACCCCACGGTTCGAACCCCTGCACGTAGGACAACTTGTCCACCGGTTTGTCGCTGCCAGGCTTGGGCCACTGATAGGCGACGAATCCCTTGCCCTCGCTCCGGACCTTGTCGACAAACGCTTTGAAGAGGCGCAGGCCGTTGGGATCTTTGAGGTCGGAGACGTCCTTGCCGTTGAGTTCCGGCTTGATCGGGTGCATCAGGACGTGCGGGTGCATGTCGTTGATCCAGAAGTACTCGCTGCCCTCGTAGCGCAAGGCCGCCACGGTGTCCCGGGCCCACTGCTGGGCCTGATCCCTCGACAGCTTGCCCTTCGTCTCGAGCCCATGGGCCTGAACCAGGATCCCGTGCGCGATCTCGACATGCTGGCGCGTGGCATCGGCGCGCGACTTCATCGCGTGATCGGATTGCTGAATCAGTTGCCAGGCGACCAATGCCAGCAAGGGCACGACGAAGGCCAGCGAAATGATGGCGGCCTTGGCGCTGAAGCGCAGGGCGCGGAACAGTCGTACGCCCGGTGCCCAGATGCCGTGATGTGCGAAGAAGCCGGCGGCGGCGGGTGGCCTGGCCATGGGTGCGGTCGCGTAGGTCGAAGTTCGTGCGGTTGTGCTCGTCATGGCGCGGTGCTCCCTCCTTCGGAAGTGCAGCCATGCCTGACCTGCCGCCCGTCCCGTAGTGGGTTTTCGTCACAAGCCGCCAAGGGTTGAGGCTCGGCG
Organism: uncultured Aquincola sp.; assembly: GCA_937883885.1. Next base: position 3,273 of record CAKZXL010000139.1, read on the forward strand.
CGCTGGAAACCTGGCCCTTACACGTCGCGCGCGGCTCGCAACCGACAAGCGCCGGCGGTCCTGAGGTCGCCCGCTGGCCTACAAGAGAATGGCCTTGTTGAGCACCTGGTGGCGGGGCAAGCCCGCGTAGGCCGCGAGCGGGTTGATCTCGCGCGCGAGATCCGCGGACAACTGTTCGACTTCCTTGAACAGGTCCGCCAGGGCGTGGACCTTCTCCGGCTTGTCGAAGATGAGCCGAGATCCGTCGGGCACGAACAGCGCCGCGCGGTAGGACGGTTGGTCCAGCAGGAACTTGAGGTGGCTGCGGACTCGCTCGACCAGCAGCAAGTCGACGCCGAACGGGACGGCGAGTTCCTGGTCCGTCATGTGCCAGGCCAGTGCCGCGATGTCGTAGCTCGACAGATCGATCGCCTTGTCCGCGTCGTAGCGCAGGTTCTTCAGCAGGCGGATGCACTTGCGCAGCGAGCCACGGACCGTCTTGCACTTGTCCTCGATGAGCCCGATGTGCATGAAGGGTCGGTTTTTCATGCGCTGGGCCAGCTTGCTGTCCAGCACATAGATGTCGCGATGTCGCTTGTCCCCGGTCCGCTTCCAGTCCAGCGTGTCGTGCCAGTGGGACGGGATCACGTCCACCGCGCGCTGCAGCGACCCGCCGGTGAGCGAGACCGCTTTGCTGGGCGTCGCGTCGACCTTTGCGCCCCAAAGACGTCGCTCCAGAATGGCGATGCACTCCGCGCGCAAGCCGGCCAGTTCCTCGGCCGGCGTCTTGCCGGGAATGTCGTGGTAGCTGTAGGCAGTCTTGGCCGCCGCGTCGACCGTGACGAACCCATCGTGCAGGACCAGCAGGTCGACGTCGCTGTTGCCGCGCACATGGACGTCGAGGGGCACCGAGCCCTGGTAGTCGAAGGCCGCGGGAATGTTGGCGGCGGCCAGGCCCTCGGCGAGGCGGTCACGCACCCGGTTGCCTTCCGCGTACGACTTCAGCGTGTAGTCGGCGTCGACGGCCTGCATGGCGCCAATGGCGTACTTGACGGCTTCCGGTTCGGCGAGTTGCTGGAACTTCTCGAGCTTGGCCGTCCCATTGAGTGCCTCGGCGAAGTTGTAGGCCCCGTCGCGGCTGTACAGGCCTTGGCGCCTGTCCTTCAGGCGCTGGATCTTCTGGCTGTAGTTCATGGATTGACGGTCCTCGATGCGTTTGAGATGGCGTTTCGAATATTGCGAGTTTCGTTTGTTGCGTTTATGATGTCAAAACACCAGGAGACCCCCATGACCGCCAACGACCTGTCCCGAACGAGTTTGCCCCTTGAGCAAGAGGTTCAGGCCGCCGCCAAGGGCCAGCGCGCGCTGGCCGCCTACTTGGCGACCCAGGGCGAGATCCAGCGCATCCAGATCTACGACGAGAAGAACAAGGCGCATCAGGTCGAACTGCCGACCTCGGCACTGCGGCTGCTCGTCGACATCCTGGCCGAGCTTGCCGATGGCAATGCCGTCAAGGTGGTGCCCATCCACGCGGAGCTCACGACGCAGGAGGCGGCGGACATGCTCAATGTCTCGCGCCCGCATCTGGTCAAGCTGCTCGAAGAGGGTGTGCTGCCGTTCCACAAGACCGGCAAGCACCGGCGCGTGCTGTTCGCCGATCTGATGCGATATCGCGAAGAGCGCGAGCAAGCCAGCCACGCGGCAATGGAGGCCCTGGCGCAGCAGGCCCAGGATCTGCGCATGGGCTACGAATGAGGCACTCGAACTTCACCGCGGTCTACGACGCCTGCGTCCTCTACCCCGCACCGCTTCGAGACTTCCTGATGTGGCTGGGGCTGACCGGGCGCTTCCGGGCACGGTGGAGCGCGCAGATTCATGAGGAGTGGAAGCGCAGTCTGCTGCGCGATCGACCGGACCTGACGTTCGAGCAGTTGAATCGCACGTCGGAACTGATGGACAAGGCGATCCCCGATGCCCTGGTCGCCGGCCACGAGGCGCTCGCTGACAGCCTGCAACTGCCCGATCCAGGCGATCGGCATGTGCTTGCCGCGGCGATTCGCTGCGGTGCGAACGTCATCGTCACCTTCAACGAGAAGGACTTCCCCTCCGAAGCGCTCGATCCCTTCGGGATCGAGGCGCAGCACCCGGACCTGTTTATCGATAACCTCTTCGATCTCGATCCTGCCGCCGTCATCTCCGCAGCGCAGCGGCAGCGTGGTCAGTTGAAGAATCCGCCCATGGCGGTGGACGTCTACCTGGACGTGCTCCTGCGGCAGGGCCTTGCGCAGACGACGCAGGCGCTGAGCAGTTACCGGGCCATCCTGTGACCCGCGATCGCAGGTCGATGCGGCGGCAGCGAGCGATCACGCCCATCGCGCGGGGAGGGCGTTGATGGGGTTCGCCTCCAGGTTCTTCAATGGTGCATCGCGGCAAACGCTCTATGCGAGGGTGACGCCGTCGCCCGAGCAGGTCGAGTTCCTGCAGACCCAGTGGAACGAACTCGCTGATCACCTGAAGCACGAGTTGCCACAGCAGCACGGATACGCCGTCAGCACCTGGCTGCAGGGCGGCGGGCGTTTGCCGCGCCGCTTCATCGGCCTCGGCCGGCCCAACAGGCTCGTCAGCGGCGCGCACGCTGGCCGGATGCCAAGTGCTCGCGGGCGATGTTGCCGAACATCCAGGCCCGCTTCCAGAAGCCGTGTGCCTGCAGCTCCAGACTGACCATCACCGCGTACCTCAGGTGAGACTCCGAACGCAACGGCACCGGGTTAGACGTCGGCGTGGTTGGCCTGGAGTGTTCCTGCGGGAACTGCTTGCGGTGCTGCCGAACGGCCGCCCTTAGGGCGTCGACGGCCTCACGAGCCGTGGCACCGAAGGCTTGGATCCTGACCTCGCAGGCCCTGGCCGCGAAGTCGCCTTCCCATGGGAAGACCCAGAACCCCGGCGTGCCGGCGACGCCCAGCAGCCGGTGGCGCTTGGTCGGCGCGATCTCCGGTGTGGCCGACGCGCACACGCCCCAGCCGCCGTGCGCCGACCACGTGAGGCACGGGCCGCTGCAAGACGCGAGCAGGTCCGTTGCCCGTTGCTGTTGGGCCGCAGCCCAGGTTGCCCGCCGCAGAGCCTTGCTCAAGCGCGGCAGCGTCCAGTCGATCCGTGCCGTCGCCGGTACGCTGACGAAGCGCAGGTGTTAGCCGAAGACCGCTGCAGCCCAGGTCACGTGGTACGGCGGCGGGGCGTTGAACCAGACAGCCGTCCCGCTCGGCTTGAGCTGGTCGATGACGAACGCCATCCGGCCACATTGGCAGTAGCCGGGATTCATCCGGTTCAGGACGACGACTTCGCCGCTGAAATGCTCCCCGCAGTTGCACCGGTCTTCGAGCTCGCAGCCGGGATGGGGCGGGGGGAATTGACAACCGTTGTCAAACCGCCCAAGATCGCCGCATGAGCCGCCAAACCATGAGCTTCGCCTTGCCCGAGTCGATGCGTGAGTACATCGACAACCGGGTCGCAGCAGGCAATTACGGCAACACCAGCGAGTACATCCGCGACCTGGTACGGCGCGATCAGGAAGAGCAGGCCAGGAAGCGGCTTCGCGACCTCATCGAAGAGGGGCTGGCATCCGGGCCAGGCCGTCGTCGCACACAGCCGGACGAGAAGGAACTGCTGGCGATCGCTCGCGGCGAGGTCGATTGAAGCCGGCGCTTCTGCGCCCGCAGGCGCTGCGCGACCAGCAGCGCGAAGTCCGGTACTACCGCAAGGAGGGGGGTACCCGCGTGGCGGTGAAGGTGGCCAAGGCCACCAACGCCGCGCTTGACCAGCTCGAACTCGACCCTGGCATCGGCTCACCGACGCTCGGAAAGCTCCTTGGCATTCCAGGTCTTCGGACCTGGCAGGTGGCGAAGTTCCCGCTCCTGTGGTGCTACTTCGAACTCGGAGAGCACCTGGATGTGGTCCGGCTGCTAGGCGAGCGCCAGGACATCTTGGCGATCTTGGGCCACGAGTTCGCCTCATATTGACGGCACTCGCGTCGCGGCGGGCGCAGGCCCAGAGCTCTAAGACCGGTCTGTGGCAGCTTGTTCGCCAAGTCGGCTGGCCGGAACCGACACCCATCAGCGACTCCGCCGCCCGGATCGTGCTGCTCCAAAGCCGCCTTTCGCCGATGCCGTGGTGCACTTGTCAAGCGACATCCAGAACTGCCCCCCTGACGACATCCAGAACTGACCCCCGGTTGATGATCAGTTGGCAGTCGATGCAGGCGCACCGTTCGCGCTGGCCTGGTTAACCAGGCCAGCGCGGCGCTTCGTGCGCAGCCGGTAGCTGTCGCCCCGGATGGTGACGACGTGGCTGTGGTGCAGCAGCCGGTCCAGGATGGCGGTGGCGACCACGGCATCGCCGAACACGCCGCCCCACTCGGCCACCGAGCGGTTGCTGGTCACCAGCATCGAGCCGCGCTCGTAGCGCCGGCTGACGAGCTGGAAGAACAGATGCGCCGCGTTGGCCTCGAAGGGCAGGTAGCCCAGCTCATCGACCACCAGCAACTTGGGTTTGCTGAAGTGCAGCAGCTTGTCCTCCAGCCGGCCCTCGGCATGCGCCCTCGCCAGCTGCGTCACCAGGCTGGTGGCCGGCACGAACAGCGTGCTGTAGCCGCGCACGATGGCCTCGCGACCCAGCGCCACGGCCAGATGGGTCTTGCCCACGCCAGGCGGCCCGAGCAACAGCACGCTGTCGCCGTGAGCCACCCAGCGTGAGGTGGCCAACTCACGGATCTGCTTGGGGTCGACCGACGGCTGCGCGTCGTACTCGAAGCCTTCGAGCGTGCGTACGAAGGGGAACTTGGCGATCGACAGGCCCATCTGGATGCGCCGCTCGTCCTTGCGGGCGACCTCGGCGGTACATAGCATCGTCAAGGCCTCGCGCAGGTTCAGCTCGGCACGGGCGGCCTGGTCCAGCAGCGTGTCGAGCTGGTCGCGGATGGCTGTGAGCTTGAGCCGGGTGAGCATGGGCTCCAGGGTGTCGAGGTCTTCGGCCGGCTTGGCCTTCTTGGGTGCGGCTGCCATCACCAGGCTCCTCCGATGACTTCCTGGTACTCCTGCAGCGGACGCAGCAGTTCGGCCGGCACGGCCGCCAGCGCGGGCGCTGACGCTGCCGCGCGGGGCAGCCAGCACACGCCCACCGTGTGGGCGCCGACGATGCCTTGCAGGTGGCTGCGCTCGATCACCGTGGCTCGGCGCAACGGGCTCTGCGCGTGGCAGGCCACCTCCTGGCCACCGTGCAGCACTCGCACCTGCTGCTCGGCCACCATCACGGTGACGCTCTCGCCGATGAGTCGCCACGGCACGCTGTAGCGGTTGGTGTCGAGTTCGATGCAGGCGTCGGTGTGCACGCGTCGGCTGAGTTCGCGCACCTGCAGGAACGGCGCCTTGCCGGGCAGCGCCCGCAGCGCGGGCGCCTCACGCTCGAAGCGCACGCCGGGCGGCTCGCCGGTGGTGCCGTGCACGCGGGCGTCGGCGATCTCGCGCATCCAGCGCGCCAGGTGCACGTGCAACGCCTCCAGGTGCTCGAAGGCATGGCCGGCGATGGCGTTGCGCTTGACATAGCCGACGCCGCGTTCGTCCTTGTCCTTGGTGCGCGCCCGGTACGGCACGCAGGCCCGCGGCGTGAAGCCCCAGTAGCGGCAGAAGGCCAAGAAGCGTTCGTTGAAGGTGACCTGCCGGGTCTGCACGTCGTGCTCGCTGACCAGGGCGCGGGCATCGTCGACCAGCAGCTCGCGCGGCACGCCGCCGAAGTGCCGGAAGGCACCTTCCAGCCCCTGCAGCCACGCCGACTGCCGCTCGTGCAGGAACACGGCCACGTAACAGCGCCGGCTGTAGCCCAGCGTGGCGACGAACAGGTGGATGCGTTGCTGCTCGCCGCCCACCGACACGGCGGTGCTGCCGAAGTCGATCTGCAGTTGCTGGCCGGGCGCGGTCTCGTAGCGCACGGTGGCCAGCGCCTGCGCGCGCAGCTCGCGCCGCAGCGGGGCCACGGCGCGCTGCACCGTGCGCAGGCTGACGCGGATGCCCAGCTCACGCGCCAGGTCCTGCCGCACGACATCGGCGTTGCCACGGTGTCGCTGCAGCCGCTCGGCCAGCCACGCCTGGTGGTCCTGCAGCGCACCCGTCCGCCCAGCGACCTCCATGGGCCGCCAGCCGCCCTGGCGCAGGTACTCACGCACCGTGTTGCGGCTACAGCCCAGCTCCCGGCTGATGCGCTTGGCTCCCCATCCCAGCGCCGACAGCGCCAGCATCTTCTGTACCTCCTGCGGCGCCAACATCGTCTCGCTCCCCAGGCCTGTTGCGACCTGTGGAGCTTGGAACAACACCTCTTCCATGGGACCTCTCCTTCGTCTCGAAGGGGGTCAGTTCTCGATGTCGCCAGGGGGGCAGTTTTTCATGGCGCCTCACAGCACTGCTCCGCCCACAGGCGTTTGACGCTGGATACCAACGAAATCGGCATCACAGCAATCGGCCAAGGCTGGACTGCCAGGATCTGTCTCGAAACGAAATTTCGGCACGCTACAAAATTTCAGGGGCTCGCGTCGCGAGCCCCTCGGTTCTCGTCTCCGTCTCCGAGCCAATGCCCCCACCGATCCGATCGAGGCCGTCATGCAGGCAGACCCCTCCTCTCGGCGGGGGAACCAGGCGGGCTGAAGGTTGGCCCGCGCCGGATTTCAATGCAAGCGCGCGCGCGCCTGCCTTGCCGCCACATACAGGCGCGCAGGTTTCGCCAGCGCTTCTTCGTCCTTGAGAGCGGCGAGCGCGGAGTCCAACAACGGTCGCGCGGCTGCTGCATCGCCTTTCAACTGAAGGGCCATGCCGCGCAGCGCATCGATCGAGGCCGGCCATTGCCCCGTGGCACGCCCGGACTCGAGCGCCGCCGGATCGAGTTGATCGATCAGGGACTGCGCGTTCCGGGCCCCGCCGAGTTCGAGCTCGATCAGGGCCAGCACGAACGCCGCATCCTGGGTCTGCGGCGAAGCAGGCCCGACGAGGTTCAGCAGATGCCGGTGGGCCGTGCGCGCCTTGTCCACGGCATCCTTCGCCCTCCCGGCTTCGTCCAGTGTGCGCGCCCAGTTCAGCAGTGTCACGTAGGTCAGCACGTGCCCGTCGCCGAACTCTGCGCGCACGCGCTCGTGGGCCATCTGCGCATAGCCAGTCGCACGTGGCCAGTCACCGCTCCGGAAGGCGACCCCGAGCAATTCGCCGAGCAGTTGCAGATGCCTCGAGTGGTTCTCGCCCAGGCGGGCCACGATGACCGGTTGCGCCTCGAGCAGGAGCTTTTCGGCGGCCGCATGGTCGTTGCGATAGGCACGTACCTGCGCCAGGCGCGCGAGCGCCACCAGCAGCGCGCTGTCTTCCTTGCGCCTCTGCGCTTCGTCGATCAGCCGTCCGCCCTCGTCGAGGGCCTGCTGGTCCTGTCCGGCCAATGTCAGCGTCGTGATCAGGTCCAGGCGTAGGGTGTCGCGCGCGGCGGTGTTGCCTGGGTCGGTGGGACCGAGCCCGGCGATCGCCGCGCGCAGTTGGACCACCGCCTTGTCAAACTCGCCCCGCCCGATGAACCAAGTGCTACGCGCCGCCGCGAGGCGTTGCCGAGCGAGCGGGTCGGTGGTGTGCGCACTCAGCCGTTCGAGCTGCTCGAGCTGTTGGGCCGCCTCGTCGAACCGGCCCATCCGTGACAGCACCCGCGCGAGCACCGTCCGGGCCTGGAAGGCGGCATCGCCGTCGCTGCGGCCGTCGCGCTCGATCAGGGTGAGCGCCTGCCGGGCCTGCGCCTCGGCGTCCTGGAACAGGTCGATGGCGCTGAACAGGGTCGCGAGGCTGCCGTGAATGACGGCGGCGGTCTCCGGCTGGGCCTCGAAGCGCGCCGGCATGCGGTCGCGCGCGGCGAGCAGGACTTCGCGCAGCGTCGCGTCCGGGCCCTTGGCCGACACCAGCGGGTTGGAGCGACCGATCAGGTCCTCGTTCAGGAAGCGGGCCAGCGCATTCGCGCGGTCGAGCTCTGCGCGGGCCAGGTTGCGCGCGTTGACGGCCTCCTGACGCAGCCACAGCGCCACCGCGATGCCCAGAACGAGCACGCCGATGAGCGCATAGGTGATCGGCCTGCGCACCTGCGCGCGGGCGAGCGCTTCGTGGTCGCGGCGCGCGGCATCCTGTGCGCGCCGCTGTTCGGCCATATCGGCGTGGCGCTGCCCGAGTCGGCGCAGTCGATCGGCCAGCTCGCCGGCCGTGGCCAGGCGACGCTCGGGCTGGCCGTCGGTGGCCAGTAGAGGTCCTGGCGCAGGAGTTCGTCGCCGATCTTGTTCTCCCATCCGGAGGCCAACCGACGACAGCGCGCCAGGTGCGCACCAGGGCGGGCCAGAGCTGCCACTGCTTCGTCGGTGAATCGATCAGCGTGCTGGGACGATCGGTGTTGGAAACCATCTGTGCCAAGAAGGACGAAACGCCCCGACGCCACTGCCGGCCGTTGAGGCAGCTACTGCACGAAAGGTACCGACCGTGTCGATTCGAGAAACAACCGCAGCTACCACCGGCCACCTTCCATCACAGACCGGTGGAACCGAGCGTTGGACCTCCTGGTCCCGTGCTGCGCTTTCAGGCAGCGCCACGGCGTGGCTGGCCGCTACCCTCACGGGCCAGGCGATCTTCGCCGCGTATGTAGCGATCTTCTACGGCGGCGCCGCAATCGCCGGGAACTACGAGCGATGGGGCAAGGTGCTGCCGCGAGGCTTTGACGCGGCAGATCCTCTGGGCAACGCGCTGCTGGGCCTGCACCTGCTGCTGGCGGTCGCGTGGGTGACGGGTGGCGTATTGCAGCTGATCCCGGACATTCGCCGGTCCTCGCCGGCGTTTCACCGGTGGAACGGCCGCATGCACATCGGCTTCGCGGCCATGCTGGCTTCTGGTGGCCTGTGGCTGGTCTGGGTTCGTGGCGGTGTCGCGGGCGACCTCACGCAGCATTTGGCCATCAGCATCAACGCGCTACTCATCCTGGGCTGCTCAGCTATGGCTTGGCGCGCCGCGCGGTCGCGCCGATTCAGCGACCACCAGCGCTGGGCTCTTCGCCTATTCGTCGTGGCCAGCGGCGTCTGGTTCTTCCGCGTCGGGCTGATGGCCTGGCTTGCGGTGCACCGGCGGCCCGTCGGCTTAAGACGCCGCCACGTTCCAGGGCCCCTTCCTCACTCTGCTGGCATTCGGCGCCTACGTCGTCCTGCCTCTGGCACTGATGCAGCTGTACCTGAACGCAAAGGATCGGGGAGGCGCGGTGGCGCGCTTCGGGGTTGCGGCTGCGCTCAGCATGGTCACACTTGCGATTTGTGGCGGCACGTTCGCGGCCGCAATGGGGTTGTGGTTGCCACGCATGTCGCTTTGAGCCGTGCGGCCGCAGCCCGACCGAAGGGAACCACAGCGTCGGCGCTGATCCCCTTGCTGGATTGACGGGACGACCTTGACCACCAACTCCCAAGCGATGCGAGAGGCTGCCACCCAGGAAGCGATCCAGCCGCTTGCTCCGGCTCCGGCGCCTTCAGCGGCCGGTCAGGAGACGACTCCGGAGGACGTAGCGACGGTGACGCGATCGCGCCCATCTTGCTTGGATCGGTAGAGGGCAGCGTCCGCAAACTCCAGCAGGGAGGCCGGCTCCTGGTTCGCGGACGCACTGGCGACCCCAAGCGAGATGGTGATGCGCTCGAGCGTCTCCCCGCTGGCGCGACGGATCCGACTCGATGCGATCGCGGATCTCGCCCGCTCGGCAAGATCCCTCGCATGGTGCAAGCTCATCATAGGCAGCAAGATGGCGAATTCCTCTCCACCGATGCGCGCGACAACGCCGTCGTGCCCCACCACGCCACTCAATGCGCGGGCTACTGCCTTGAGGACTTCGTCACCGAACGCATGGCCATACCTGTCGTTGATACGCTTGAAGTGGTCGATGTCGGCCAGCGCCAGGCACAGCGGCGCCGAATCTGGCGCCGAGATGTTCGCGTCGAGGAGAAGCGTCGCGAGGCGTTCGTCGAACGAGCGTCGATTCGCCAGTCCCGTAAGTGCATCGACCAGAGAATCGTGCCGAGCCCGATGCACCTCAGCGCGGAGATCCCGAATCTCTCGCTGGCTTGCGGCCAACTCGGCACGCAGGTGGTGCACGGCGTTGACCATCGCGGCGGTGTGCTCGAGAATTTCGGCGACCGGTCCTTCCGCAGTGTCCGGCAGAGAACCGCGCAAGTGCTCAAGCGCGTGAGAGTAGCGCTCGGTTTGGAGACCGGCGCGATTGGCCGAGTCGGACATGCCAGACAACACACGCTCGAATACGTCGGCGACGAGTTCGGCCGTTCGGGGGTCGACCTCGGAGATGTGCTGGCGGTAAAGGGCGTATGTCTTGGCCTCATCAAGACGACCCAATCGCGTCAACGAATCGTCGACCGCCTTCTGGAGAGGCGCGTTGCTCCTGGCGACGTACTCGTACCAGACCGCGTAGCTGACTGGATGCAATGCGGCAGCCTGCTGCGACATCAGGGGGACAGCCTGACGCAACAACTCTGCACTCCGAGCCACCGTTTCGACGTATCGCACAACTTCCTCACCTGGCAAGCCACTTGTGAGTGCAATGATGCCGCGAACTGAGATGGCGTCGGAACCGGTTCCGAAACATTGGACATCGACGGACGGTGCGACCCCGCGTTCGCGAACGCTGACCGCCGCATCGGCCAACTGCTCGTGGTGCCTATCACGCCGGCTTCGAGGCCGAGGCGGAGTCCCGGCGCGGCGCCTGGTCGATCACGGCCACCAGCAAACTGCACGGCGAGTGGGCAAGCAGCGAGGCCCCGGTGGAGCCGCGCCACCAACGCGCGAGGGTGCTCTGTTCCCGATGGCCGACGACGATGAGGTCCGCGACCCATTCGCGTGCCACTCGGCCGATCTCGAGCGCCGGATTGCCTTGGCACAAGCTGGTCTGTACTGTCAGGCCACTGCGGCGCAGCTCGAGCGCCCCTTCCTTGAGCACCCGCTCCGTGTCCTCGAACTGGAATGCGGGCAGCCCGGATGGCGCGGCCGACTCTGCCATCACGATGCCAGCGTCGGGAGCCACAACGGCAACCAGCATGACCTGTGCGCCGTACAGGCGAGCGAGGTCGGCACCCTGGTGGAGTGCCTCGTGCCCCGATGGAGATCCGTCGAACGCCAGGAGGATTCTGCGATACATGGTGTCAGGCTCCGAAGCTTGAGAATACTTAGCCTTGCAACTATCATTGTCGAAATCTTATCGATGTGTTCGAAGCATGGCAACGAGGCGCCAGAGACGCGAAGCGTTCGGTATCTCCCTGGGGCGGCTGTCCAGACTGTGGCGCGCCGAGATCGACCGGCGTCTGTCGACGCACGGCATCACCGACGCGCAAGGACTCACGCTCCTGCACCTGTCGCGGCTCGAGGAGCCGGCGACTCAGAAGATGCTTGCCGCTGCGGTTGGCGTTCAGGAGCCGACCATGGCGCGAATGCTCGATCGACTCGAACTGGAGGGACTGGTCAGGCGCGAGGTGGCCCACAGCGACCGGCGCGCCAGGGCCATCCATCTCACGCCTGAGGCAGCGCCTGGTTTGGCGCGGATCCGGAAGGTTGCCGAGTCGCTGAGGGACGAATTGTTCGACGGCATCGACGATGCGGAACTCGATGTGTGCTTGGTCGTGTTCGAGCAACTCGTCGCCAGGTTGTCTAAACCGGCGCCAACGGCGACGGACTCCGCAAAGACCTCCGAGGGGACGGGTGCATGAACAGCGGTTCGACCACTGCCGATCCCGAAGCTGGCCACGCGGGCGGTGCGTCCGTCGTGCAATCGGCGGAACCATCCGAGGTCAGCGCGCCGACGCGATCCGGACCTTCGCGCCGTGCGCTCGCCGCGGGCGCCGTGCTTCTGGCCGCACTTCTCGGTGCTGTGTGGTGGCTTCATCACCAGTTCACCCATGTCCTGGTCGAAGACGCCCGGGTGGCCACCGACATGGTCGCGATCAGCAGTCGCGTGCCGGGCTGGGCGGTCGACATCCGGGTGATCTCCGGAGACGTTGCGCGCCGCGGCGACCTGCTGGTGTCTATCGACGATCGTGACACGCGCCTGTTGCTCCAGGAACTCGATGCGCGACTGGCCGGTGTGGCGCGGCGTCGTGACGAACTCCTGGCGCGGATCCGCATGATCGACCTGCAGACGGCCGGCAAGATGCGCGCGCAGGATGCCGCCGTGGATGCGGCGCAGGCCGGATTCGCCGCGGCTCGAACGCGCGAAGGACTGGCACAGGTCGAGGCCGGCCGTTTCGAGAAGCTGGCACCCATCGGGGCGGTCGGTCGTGACCAACTGGATCAGGCGCGCGCGGCGCTGGAGACGGCCGGCCAGCAGGTGAGAAGTGCGATGGCCAACCTGGAGAGCTCCCGTGCAGGAGTGGCGCAGGCGCAGGCCGACCGTGAGCAGTTGACCGTGCTGCGCCATCAGGTGGCCGGGCTCGACCCCGAAGAGGTCGACCTGCGAGCCCAGCGCGAGCGCGCCCTGCTGGACCTGCGCGACCGTGCCGTGTCGATGCCGTTCGACGGCGTGATCGACCGGACCTTCGTCAACGCGGGCGAGTACGTGTCGGCCGGCCAGCGGCTTATGCTGGTGCACGACCCCCAGGCGGTCAGGGTGGAGGCCAATGTCAAGGAAACCGACATCCGGCACTTTCGGCCGGGCAAGAAGGTCAGGATCGTCGTCGATGCGCTTCCGGGGCAGGCGTTCGAGGGCACTGTCGTCAAGGTGGGTCAGGCCGCGACCAGCGAGTTCGCCCTGCTGCCCAACCCCAACCCCAGCGGCAACTTCACCAAGATCACCCAGCGACTGCCGGTTCGCATCGCGGTGCGACAGCAGGATGGACTGCTCAAGCCGGGGATGATGGTGGAGGTCGAGGCCGCCGCCGGTGATTGAGGTGGCGGCGCTGTCGCACCGGCGGTCGCACTGGGCCAGCCTGGCCGAATGGTGCTGAAGTGGCCACATCCGACAGCATCGAGACCCTGTTCTCCCGCTATGGGCCCGCCTACCGCTGGCTGGCGACGGCCACCGTGATGCTGGGCACGATCGCCAGCGTGCTCAGTTCCACCATCGTCAATGTCGCGCTGCCCGACATCATGGGCACCTTCGGCATGGGGCAGGACAAGGCGCAGCTGCTGTCGACCGCGTTTCTGGCCGCCATGACGGGGACCATGCTGCTGAACGCCTGGATGGTCGAGGTGATCGGGCAACGCATGACCTTCGTGGCGGCTGTGTCGCTGTTCATGGGCGCGTCCATCCTCGGCGGGCTGGCGCCCGGCGAGGGCGTGCTCATCCTCGCCCGGCTCCTGCAGGGGGCGGCGGCAGGCATCCTGCAGCCGCTCACGATGCTGGTCATCTTCCAGGTCTTCCCGGCCGACCGCCGTGGCTCCGCGATGGGTATCTATGGCATCGGTGTCGTCCTGGCACCCGCGCTCGGGCCCACGCTCGGCGGCATCATGGTGGACAACTTCAGCTGGCGCTACGTGTTCTTCCTGGCTGTGCCGTTCTGCGCCGTCGGTCTTGTCGCCGCGACGCTGTTTCTGCCGGGACGGGTGGCGGGGACTGGTTGGCGTCGGTTCGACTGGCTCGGCTTCGTGCTGATGTCGATCTTCCTCGTGAGCCTTCTCAACGGTCTGTCCAACGGTCAGCGACATGGATGGCTGTCGCACCGCATCCTCGTCGATTTCGTAGTGGCTGCGTCAACGGGCGTGGGCTTCCTGGTCTGGGAACTGCACACGCCAACGCCCATGCTGAACCTGAAGCTGTTCAAGCTGAGGACCTTCGCCGGCGCGGCCATCGTCGCGTTCATCTTCGGAGCGGGTATCTACGGGTCGACCTATCTCGTGCCGCTGTTCGTCCAGACCATCCAGGGCTACACGCCGACACGTTCGGGCCTGCTGCTGATGCCCGCGGGTCTCGTGCTGGGCGTCGTGTTTCCTCTTGCCGGTCGCCTGACCGACCGCACGCCCGCCCATCTGCCGATCATGTTCGGCCTTCTGGTCTTTGCGCTGTCCTCGCTGCTCATGGCCGCCGCCGACACGAACACCTCGTTCCTGGCGTTCGCCTGGTGGATCGTCCTCGGCCGCGTCGGCCTTGGCTTCATCATGACGAGTCTGAACGCTGGAGCGTTGGGCGCGCTGCCGCCTCAACTGCTCGGCCAGGGCTCGGGCGCCATCAACTTCGTCCGGCAACTGGGCGGGGCACTCGGCGTGAACCTGCTGTCGATCGTGCTCGAGCAACGCTCCCAGCTTTATGCCCAGGCCTTCACGGCCTCCCAGGATGCGGCCAACGGTGCCACTGCCGCTTTCCTGCTTGGCCTGGCAAGCCTGTATGCGAAGCTGGGGCTTCCGGAGGCGATGGCGCGAGCGGGGTCGTTGGAGTTCCTTGGCCGCACCATCGCAGCTCAGGCCAGCATGATGGCGTTCCGCGACAGTTTCCTCGTTGTGGCGGTGATCTTCGTGCTGGCGCTGCTGCCTGCGGGGCTGATGAGGCGTCGCCATCACGCCACCCCGTCATGATCGTCTGGCCTGGCGGCATGCCCGAGGAGGAGTTGTGGCGCCGGCCCGGTCGGGCCTATTCTTGAATAGTTGACCACAGCGAAAACTCCATGTCGGCCCCCCTTCCCCCAGACGAGCAGGCACGGCTCGATCGCCTGCGTGAACTGCTGATTCTCGACAGCGAGCCGGAGGCCTTGTTCGACACCATCGCACGTCAGGCGGCCGAACTGTGCGGGACACCCATTGCGCTGATGTCGCTCGTCGATAAGGAGCGCCAGTGGTTCAAGGCCAATGTCGGGCTGCCCGGCGTCAACGAGACGCCGCGTGACGTAGCCTTCTGTGCGCATGCGATTCTGCAGGCCGATCTCTTCACGGTGCCGGACGCCCGGCAGGACTCGCGGTTCGCGCGCAATCCGCTCGTGACGGGGGCGCCGGGAATTCGCTTCTACGCCGGGATGCCGTTGACGATGCCGGACGGCAGTTGCGTCGGGACGCTGTGTGTCATCGATCGCGTTCCCAGAGCGATGGAGCCGCTGCAGGTCGAACGACTCACGGGCTTGGCTCGCATTGCCACCGAAGCGCTCGCGATGCGTCGCGATCTGATCCTGCGCGCGCTTGCCATTCGCAGCGAAGACGAGCAGCAGATCGCACGGAGCCGTGCGCTCTATCGAGACCTGGTCGAGCAGCAGAGCGAACTGGTGTCGTTGGCCCGCCCGGATGGGGAACTGGTGTACGTGAATCAGGCCTATGCCCAGCTTTTCGGGCGAGAGCCGCGGCAACTGATCGGGGCGAACCTGTTCGACCTCGTGCAGGCCCAGGACCGCGAGGCGGTGGGACACCGGTTCCACGAACTGCTGTCGGGGAAGGAACGCTGTTCCGGAGAGAACCGGAACGTCGGTGCCGCCGGGCAGACCCGATGGATTGCCTGGACGAATTCCCGCCAGAGCGACGCCGATGGCTCGGTGCTGATTCACTCGGTCGGTCGGGACATCAGCGAGCAGCGCCAGGCGGAATTGGCGCTGCGGACCGCCAAGGCCCTGCTGGAGCGCACCGGGCGGGTTGCCGGTGTCGGTGGATGGGAGATGGATCTGGAGACCCGTGCAATCAGCTGGTCGGCGCAGACGCGCAGGATCCACGAAGTCGACGCGAGCTACACCCCGTCGCTCGACGAGGCCATTTCGTTCTACTCACCGGCCGCCAGGCCGGTCATCGAGGCAGCCGTGCAGCGTGCAATTGCCTCCGGAGGCGGCTGGGATCTGGAGCTTCCGTTCGTGACCGCGAAAGGGCGCCCGATCTGGGTGCGTGCCGTCGGCGAAATCGAGAGCGAGGGAGGCAGGCCGCGGCGGCTGATTGGAGCCTTCCAGGACATCACCGAGCGGCGTGAAATGGCCACGCGTCTGGCCGAGGCGGCCGAGCAGGTTCACGACCTGTACGACAACGCGCCGTGCGGCTACTACTCTGTCGACGCGCAGGGCAGGTTCATCCGCATCAACGACCTCGCGCTGGCGTGGCTGGGTTGCAGCCGGGAGGAGGTGCTTCACCGACTGGGGCCGGTCGACTTTTTCTCGGAGGCAGGCCGCAACCTGTTCCGGTTGATGTTTCCAGTCTTCAAGGTTGATGGGCAGATCGGTCCGATGGAGTTCGAACTCCGCTCCAGGGACGGGTCGTCGCGCTGGGTCAGCCTCTCGGCGACGGCGGTCCGCGACGCCGACGGGGGTTTTGTCATGAGTCGCTCGGTGATGCACGACATCACGCAGGTGCACGAGGCGCGGATCGCCCTGAGCCGTCTGGCCAAGGAGCAGAACGCCATGCTGGACAACGAAGTGGTCGGAATCGTCAGGATCCGGGGCAGAACGGTGGTCTGGAAGAACTCCGCGGCAGAGCGGATGTTCGGCTATGACCCGGACGAGTTGTTGAATCAGGCCGCCCGGGTGCTGTGTGCGGATCACCGCTCGTTCGAGGAGGAGGCCCAGGCGGCCGACGCGGCACTGGCCGCCAAAGGCCGCCATCGCACCCAGTTGCAGATGCGGCGAAAGGGTGGCGAGTTGCTGTGGATCGATGCGAGCGGTATGCTGCTGTCCCCGGCAACCGGGGAGTCGATGTGGGTGCTCGTCGACATCAGCCAGATGAAGGACTACCAGTCCCAGGTGGAGCACCTTGCCTTCCACGATGCGCTCACGCAATTGCCCAACCGCCTGCTGCTGGCGGACCGGTTGCAGCACGCGTTGGCCGTGAACGCCCGGCAGCAAGGTCGACTCGCCGTGTGCTGCCTGGATCTGGACGGCTTCAAGGCAGTCAATGACCGGCATGGGCATTCGGCCGGCGACCGGCTGCTCGTCGAGGTTGGTCGGCGACTGCAGGCTTGCGTGCGCCAGGGCGATACCGTGGCCAGGCTCGGTGGCGACGAGTTCGTGGTGCTGCTGACCCCGGTGGTGACGGGCGATGGCCTGCAGGCGATCCTGCGACGGATCATCAGTGCCGTGTGTCAGCCGATTGAACTGCCCGGTGCCGAATCCGCGCAAGTGTCCGTGAGCGTGGGCGTGGCCATCGCTCCGGACGATGCGCGCCAGCCCGGCGCGCTGCTGGACAAGGCCGACGAGGCGTTGTACGCCGCCAAGCGTGCCGGCAGGAACCGCGTGTCGTTTGCCGGTGTGGAGCCATGAGTTGTGGCGATGGGTTGACCGACGACAGTCGCCAGGACCTGTGCCGACGAACCATCGGCTCGATGCCCTGCGGTGGGCGCGCCGTACAAGGACGCCATGCGCGAGGCGGCTCGCCTGGTTCGGCTCGTCGAGAATCGGGCAGTGTGCCCAAGTGCATCCAAAGTTGGCGCCGCTAGGCTGCGAGACTGGAGTATTGCGGCGGCACGCGAGCGAGGATCGGGAGGGCGATGGAACGACGTTGGAAGGCCATGCCGTTTGCGCTGCTCAAAGCCCGCGCTGTGATTCGCGGCGAATCGACGTTAGCGACGGTCAGCAACAGCGCATTGCCTGTGGTGTGTGCTCGGCTGGAGCGGTTGGTTGGAAGGCGGCAACTCTCGCTCGTGAAGGTTCACGAACTGGACGACTTGATGGCTGCGCCCGGTGAAGGGACGGGCAAGGCCTGTCGCACCTACGAAGTTTGCGACCGGGAGATCGCGGCGCGTCTTCTTGATGTCGACCCCGGCATGGCTCACCTCCTGCCATGTCGCATCAGCCTGCACGATCGCGGGGGCGTGACGACCGTCACGACGCCACGCCCGACGGCGCTGATGCCTCTGCTCTCACACTCGGCCGAGGTCGATGTGCTGGCACGCACGATCGAGGCCGCGCTGTGCCGCTTGCTGCGGGGACTCAGATGAGCGGCAGCACGCGCGGACGGGATCTCGTCGACCCGGGAACGACAACGCTGCTCGACCAATTGCTCGATGCGTCGATGACGCCCCGGCCTGCGGTCGTGCACACGCAGACGGTGTCGATGGCCCGCTGTCGAGGCAGCATCGAGAGCGTGGCGCTGACACTCAGGCTGGAATTCCTCGCGCATCGCGTGTCAGTGCTGCGGCGATACAGGTTCGCGGATCGTGTCCCTGACGCCATGCCGCTGGCCCGTCGCGCCGTCGTCTTCGATGTCTGGGCTGCCGATGTCGTGGCGGGGCTGTTCGAGGCTGGGTCGGCGCCCGGCGAGCACCTCCCGGGCCGTATCGGGCTGATCGAGCGAGACGACGGGGTCGTGCTGGTCATGCGCCGCCCCTGCTCGACCGAGCCGCAGGCGGCGTCGAACGGTCGGCAACGAGCGTCGTGGTCGCGGCGTCTGCAGTCGTGTTTCGACCTGACGGTGCGGCTGTCGGCCTCGGCCTTGGGGGATGGCCAATTCTGAGCAACCGTCTTGAAGGTCAAGCGTCGTGAAGCATCGGAATCCACCTGGAACGCTGTTTGGCGATGGCGTTGAGTACGCCGACGAGCTTGCGCATGGTGGCGACCAGGGCGACCTTCTTGCGCTTGCCGTTGGCCAGCAGGCGTTCGTAGAACACGCGGAAGGCCGAACAGTGACGCACCGCGACGAGCGTAGCCATGTAGAGGGTGCGGCGCACTTCGGCGCGCCCGCCCCAGATGGCGCGCTGGCCGCGCATCTGGCCGGAGTCGCGGTTCAGCGGGGCGACACCCACCAGCGCAGCCGCGCGACGCCGGTCGAGGGTGCCAAGCTCGGGCAACTCGGCCAGCAGCACCGCGACGCTGGCCGCGCCGATGCCCGGCACGCTGCTCAGTGCGCCAGCCAGCTCGGCGTGGTGGCGCCGAACATGGGCAGCCACATCGGCGTCGCTGTCGCCGAGCTCACACTTCAAGAACTCGATGACGCGCTCGATGCTGGGCTTGGCCGCAGCGTGCGACAGCCGCATGCGCTGGCGCTCCGCGGTGAGCATCTGCACCAATTGGCGCCTGCGCAGCACCAGCGCTTGCAGGCGCTGCAACTCAGCGTCGGCCAGCGGTTTGACGAAACGCTCGCGGTCCGGGCGCTGGTGCAGCGTGCGGGCGAACAGCGCCAGCATGCGTGCGTCCAGCGCGTCGGTCTTGGCCAACGCACCCATCGCGCGGGCGAAGTCGCGCGCCGTGCGCGGATTGACCACCGCCACCGCCAGGCCGGCCGCCTGCAGCGAACACGCGGCCTCGAACTCGTAGCCGCCGGTGGCTTCGAGCACCACCAGTTCGGGCCCCAGGGCCGTCAACTGGCAGGCCAACTGCTCGATCCCTGCAGCGTCATTGCTGACTTGCCAGGTCTTGGCCGCGACCGTGCTGGCCACCTCCAGGGTCTGGCTCGATACGTCGGTTCCTACAAAAACAGAGTCGGACACGTCCTCTCACTCCCATCCTTGTCTATGCGAACTTCAAGTTCATACAACCGTTCGGGCTGCAGAGAAGGACGGTCCGGCTCGGGTGCCCAGTGCTCAGAAACGGGCTTGAACAACTGGCCCAGAGGCCGCTCGGGCTGCCCGGGCCGGTCCGAGGCCTAAAGATACAAGGCCCGATCCGCGGTCGATCGATCGGGCAACTGCTGGACGCGACAGGGCGGCATGATCCGGCACGGACTTCAACGCCGTTGCCGCGTCTGGGCGATCGAGTGTCGGCGTCGTTGCGCTATGTCAAGCGGACTTGCCCTGGTGGGCTCAGCATCGGCGTCATGGATTGGCTGCGACAGGCCTGGGAGGAGTCATGCAGGAGCCTGCGTCACGAACCGACTCGGGGATTGACCGGATGCGGCAGGTCGAGCCCGCGCAAGGCGCACTCGCCAAGCGCGGGTCCAACCACCTGACCCAACGCACGCTGGCGTTCGTCCTGGCGGGCGGGCGCGGTGCGAGACTCAGGCAGCTTACCGACCGGCGTGCAAAGCCTGCCGTGCCGTTCGGGGGGAAGTTCAAGATCATCGACTTTGCGTTGAGCAACTGCGTGAACTCGGGTGTCCGCCACATCGCTGTTCTCACGCAATACAAGGCGCAGAGCCTGATTCGCCACATCGAGCGCGGGTGGAGCTTCCTCGCGGCCAACCTTGGCGAATACGTGGACGTGGTCCCGGCGCAGCAGCGGACGGGCGAGAGTTGGTACGCCGGTACCGCGGACGCCGTGTATCAGAACCTGGAACTGCTGCGAGAAACGCGGGCCGAGTACGTCCTGGTGCTCGCCGGGGACCATGTCTACAAGATGGACTACTCGATCATGCTGGCCGGGGCATGTCCGCAGCGGCGCCGATGTGACGGTCGGGTGCATCGACGTTGCGCTGGCCGATGGTGTGAACTTCGGGGTCATGGCCGTAGACGATTCCGGCCGCGTGCAAGCCTTCGCGGAGAAGCCCCGACAGCCCCGGCCCTGGCCCGACGATCCGCACCGTTGTCTGGCCAGCATGGGCATCTATGGCTTCTCCGCGGCGCTGCTGTGCGAGGAGTTGCAGCGCGATGCGGCAGTTGCCGAGTCCAGTCACGACTTCGGCAAGGACATCCTGCCGCAGCTGGTGCAGCGCCGCCGGGTGCTTGCCCACCGATATGCCGACAGTTGCGTGAACATGGTGGGCATGCGCCCGTATTGGCGCGACGTCGGGACTCTCGACGCGTTCTGGGAGGCCAACCTGGACCTCACGCACGTCGTGCCGGAACTCAATCTGTACGACGACCAGTGGCCCATCCTCAGCCTTCCTGCCCAGTTGCCGCCTGCCAAGTTCGTATTCGACGAAGACGCTCGGAGGGGTTTGGCGGTCGACTCGCTGGTCTGCAGCGGATGCATCGTCAGCGGTGCCACCGTGCGCCGCTCGGTGCTGTCTTCCAAGGTCCACGTGGGTGAACACAGCCTGGTCGAAGACTCGGTTGTTCTGCCCGGCGCGAGGGCCGGACGCGGCGTTGTCCTGCGACGTGCCATCGTCGACAAGCGCTGCGTGCTGCCCGACGGTTTCAAGGCAGGGGTCTTTCCGCACGAAGACCGCTCACGCTTCCACCTCACCGAGCGCGGGATCGTGCTCATCACGCCGGAAATGCTCGGCCAGCGTTGAGGTGGGCATCCTGGTGTCGTCCGCCGCGGCGTTCCGTGCACTTCGACGCTTCCGGCATCTACCCGGATGGCTGCGACATGCGAAGTTCACCGACCGGACGCTCCGACCGTCGCATCGGGGCAGGGGGTGTATTGATGGAGGATTCAGGTCAGGTGGTCGCGCAGAACATCGCCGACCGGCTTGCGGTCGTGGTCCTGTCGGATGGGACCTACAGCGTGCTGCAGTGGCTCGATCCGCCCGGCCTTCGGGTCGGCGAACGGCTCCATGGCGAAATGGATCGGGGCGGGTGGATCCGACTGACCAATCGCTCCACGGGGCTCAGCGTTCGCGCCTATGGGCACCTGTACGGCTGCCCCCGGTCTGACGCCTACGCGTTCAGCCGCATCGAACGGTCCCTGGACTGACGCGGCAGCGGCCGGAAGACATTGCGGAGGGGCCCGGTGGTCTTCGGCGTAGGGTGTTCACGGCCCAAGAGTCTCCGACGGCCGCAGTGCGAGGAAGATCGCGATGGCCAACACGGAAAGTCCAGCCGCCGCCGCGAACGCCCACGCGGGCGAGATGCTCCACAGCGCGCCGGCGATCAGCGAGGCCGGCAGGTAAGCGACACCGGTCACGAAATTGTAGGCGCCGATCGCCGTTGCCCGTCGCTCAGGTTCGAGGTCGGCGATGAACGCCTTGCTCTGCGACTCCTCAATGGCGTAGAAGAGGCCGTACAGGGCGAAGATCGCCACCATCTCCGGGCGGCTGCCGGCCGCGATGAGCCACAGGTTGATGCAAGCGTAGAGTGCATAGCCGAGCAGCACGACATGGCTTCGTCCGATCCTGTCGCCGAGCCGTCCCATGGCCGGAGCAGCCAGGACGCAGGTGGCATTGAACAAAGCGTACAGCAGAACCACCTGCGCGATGGAGAAACCCATCGTGTGCGCCTTCAGCAGAATGAAGCCGAGGCTGAAGTAGGCCAGCGCGAATACGCCTGCGGGCACCAGGAAGCGCTTGAACGCCGGTGTCAATCGAAGCCAGCCGTGTCGCGCGCTCTCGGCGTCGTGCCGCGTGCCGGGGCGATCCGGGATGGACGACAGAAGGATCACGCTGACCACCGCTGGGACGAAGGCGACCGCGAACAGGAGCCCGTAGGTGGCGGGCGACTCGCCAAGACCGCTCAGGAGCGCATAGGCGATCAGCGGGCCGACGACGGCGCCGGATTTGTCGAGCGCCTTGTGCACGCCGAAGGCGTATCCCCTTGAACCCTCGGGCGCCATGGATGACAGCCATGCATCCCGTGGCGGCCCCCGAAAGCCCTTGCCCAGGCGTTCGACGACGCGGAACGCTGCCAGGGCGCCGACGGAAGTGGCGACCAGCAAGACCGACTTGGCCAGCGTCGAGAACGCATAGCCTGCCACGGCAAACCACTTGCGTCTGCCGCTTCGATCCGACAGCCAGCCTGCCAGATAGTTGAGCGACGAGGCGGACAGGTCCGCGAGGCCTTCGATGAGGCCCAGCAGTGCGCTGGATGCGCCCGCCACCGTGGTGAAGAAGACGGAGAACACTGCGAAGATCATCTCGGAGCTCACGTCGGTGAGAAAGCTCACGACGCCCAGGCGCACGATGTCCGGACGTAGGCGATGTCGCGGGAGGATATCCTGCCGCCGAACTGCGTCTTCGCTGCGTCGTTCCTTGTTCATCGTGCGCACAACATCCTGCGGGCCCGAAGGAAGGCGCACAGGTCCAGGCTGGAACTGGTACGGCCGATGGCGAGCGCCGCTCATCCGTGCCGTCATCATCGAGCTTCGCCATCCGGTTCGATTGTCCGTCGTCAAGTCCAGGGGCCGAGGCGGCTACGGCCGGCCGGACGTCTCACGACGTGGTTCACCTGACCGTCGAGCAGGCAGTTGTCCAGGCTGCGGCGACACTCACGGTCAGGGCCAGTGCGAATCGCCAGGCCAAGCTCCGGCCACTGGAGACCAATGCCGCGGCGACACGGGTGACCGAGTTGATGCTGACCGCCAGCAGTGCGCCCTGGACGAACTCTTCTTTCACCAGCGTACCGACTGCGTTCAGCACGGCCAGGGACACCACCGGTGCAGGCGCATCGCCGATGGCGGCGAGCGCAACGCTCACCTTCAGGCCGAGGTCCCGCCAAGTACCGCTGGCCATAGCCGAAACCGATGGCGGCAGGCACCGGCGACGACCAGGCCGGAGGACGGCAGGGCCTGTGCGATTTCTCCGGATGGGCGGCGACCGTGAAAATGCGCGATCCGGCGGCTTCGCGGTCTGCGGCCTGGCCTTTGTGGCGTTCGCTTTTGGTGCCGAGCGGCAGTCCGGTGCCGAGTGCGACGGGGAGGCCGACGACGCGGGTTTCGTCGGGACGCATCGCTGCACGATCGCGCCCGGCGCGGGCGCACGAGAGGTTCGTGCCAGACTGGCGTCGGGGCAGGGACGGCGATGTCCGGGGAGGAGGCACGATGAATTCCAGGATCGACGAGTTGATGGCACGCATCCACGAACTCCATTGCGAATTGGAGGCAGACCTCGCAGTCAAGCGACAGCAGTTCCGCTATCGCCTCGACCACCACCGCGTGCGGTTCGAGGATGAGGTGCTGGAACTGCACCGCCGCCTGCGCACCAGCAGTCTTCACTACCTGCTGCGAGCCCGACTGTGGCATCTGCTGACCGCGCCAGTGATCTACGGCGTTGCGCTGCCGCTGCTGCTGGCCGACCTGGCCATCAGCGTCTACCAGGCGATCTGCTTTCCGATCTACCGGATACCGAAGGGCGCCGCGCTGACCACTTCGTCTACGACCGCGCGCTGCTGCCGTACCTGAACCGCATCGAGCAATTCAACTGCCTGTACTGCTTCTACGCGAACGGCTTGATGGCCTATGGTCGGGAGATCATTGCGCGCACTGAGCAGTACTGGTGCCCCTCAAGCATTCGCGCCGGCTGTGAGCCACCCACGATCGTTACGAGCAGTACTTCGACTATGGCGACGCGCAGCGCTACGTTGCAGAGCTCGAGGCCATGCGCGCCGGCCTCGCCGATGCGGACCGCCCCTAGAGGTCGACGTGGCTGAGCGCGGCGGGCCCTTCCGCTGCCCAGCCGAGTTCATCCGCGATGCGGTCGGCAAAGCCGCAGGCGGTCGCCGCTTCGCCGTGCAACACGAAGGTCTGCTGCGGCGCGCGACGCAGGCTGCGCAGCCAGGCGAGCAGCGCATCGCGATCGGCGTGCGCGGACAGCCCGCCGATCGTGTGCACGCTGGCTCGCACGGCGTGCTCCTCGCCGAACAGCCGCACCCGCTTCTCGCCGTCGACCAGGCGCCGGCCGAGGGTGCCCTCGGCCTGGAAGCCGATGATCACGATCGCGCATTCGGGGCGGCCGAGGTTGTGTCGCGGGTGGTGCTTGATGCGGCCCGCGTCGCACATGCCGCTGGCGGCGACGATGATGCCGCCCGCCTTGAGCCGGTTCAGTGCCATCGACTCGTCCACGTTCTTGGTGAAACGGATGCTCAGGCCCTCCGGTGGCTGCCGGCGCAATGACAGCATCTCCCGCGTCTCGGCGTCGAGGAACTCGGGATGCCGAGCCGTGATGGCGTTGACCTTGTCGGCGATCGGCGAGTCGACGAACACCTGCATTGGCGGCAGCCGGTTTTCGCGGCGCAGGCTCACCAGCAGGTACAGCAGTTCCTGCGTGCGCCCGAGTGCGAAGGCCGGGATGTCGATGTTGCCCTGGTGCCGGCGCAGCGTGTCCTCAATGACCGCCACGAGTTCGTCCACGGTTTCCCGCATCGGGCGGTGCACGCGGTCGCCGTAGGTCGACTCGACGAACAGCAGGTCAGCTTCGTCGATCGGCGTCGGGTCGCGCACGATCGGCCGGCCCGGCTGACCCAGGTCGCCGGAGAAGACGAGCTTGCGAGCGCGCTCGCCCTCCTGAAGCCACAACTCGATGATGGCCGAGCCGAGGATATGGCCGGCATCGCGGAACCGGCAGCGCACGGCCGGATGCGGGTGGACGTCGACGTCATAGGCGACGCCGCGTACCTGCTCGAGGCAAGCCTCGGCTTGCGCGACGGTGTAGAGCAGTTCGACGCCTCGTCCGGCATGGCGCCGGCCATTGCCGCGCTCGCGCTGGGCGCGGTTCCAGTCCGATTAGTGGATGAAGGCGCTGTCCATCAGCATGACCGACAGGAGGTCGGCCGTGGCGCTGGTCGCGTAGATCGGTCCCTTGAATCCGAGCGCACACAGCCTGGGCAGCAGCCCGCTGTGATCGATGTGGGCGTGGGTCAGCAACACGAAGTCGAGGTTCTTCGGTTCGAAGGGCCAGCGCGCGAAGTAGCGCTCCCGGGCTTCACGTCCGCCCTGATGCATTCCGCAATCCACCAGGAACTCCAGCCCGGGCAACTCGACCAGGCAGCACGAGCCGGTGACTTCCTGCGCCGCCCCCAGAAAGCTGATCTTCATCAAGATCTCCTCGTCCG
Source organism: uncultured Aquincola sp. (assembly GCA_937883885.1). The sequence goes on from CAKZXL010000139.1 coordinate 28,806, forward strand.
AAGAGCCTGACCGTCCCATACCTCCGTCGATGATTCCGCGACCATGCGCCATGCCTTCCCCGAGTGACCAGCTCGGCCTGTCCGGGCTCGCCGAGGACCAAGCACGGCAACGACTGGCGCGGCAGGGCGCCAACGAGATTGACGACAGCGAGCGCCAGGGCTGGCTGGACACCTTGCGCGTGACCGCGTCGGAGCCGATGTTTCTCCTGCTGACCGTCGGGCTGGCCGTGCTCGGGGCGATCGCGCTGCCGGTGACCTGGCATTGCTGGCAGCGTGGCGAATGGGATTCAGGGCTTGCTGTTGGCCGTCGCCCGGGGCCTGGCGGTCAAGGTTCCCGGTGCGCACGGACTGCTGCAGTTTGCGCAGCCTGCAACTGCCGATCTCCTGCTTGAGCTAGGCTGGGTGGCAGGAGCCGTCGCGCTCGGCGAATACGCAGGTGCTGCGACACAATGGAGACGCGCCGCGCAGCCGGCCCGAAGTGTCTTCTCCACTGGGAATTGAAACGATATGCCTGGCCTATGAACTGGACCGCTCCTCGACGTCGCCTCGCGCTGGCGCTGCTGCTGTGCTTGCTGCTGATTGCCGCCACCCTGGCTTGGCGCTGGTCGGACGGCGACGAATTGCCCGATTGGATCGTCGCGGGCAATGGCCGGCTCGAAGCTACGGCGATCGACGTGTCCAACAAGGCCGGGGGACGCATCCTCGACGTCAAGGTGCGCGAAGGCGACTTCGTGCTTGCCGATGACGAGATCGGCCGCATGGACACGCAGTCGTTGAAGGCGCAATTGCGTTCGGCCGAAGCGCAGTCCCGGCAGGCCGAGGCTGCGCGGGTCGCGCTGGCGTCGGTCGTGCGGCAGCGCGAACAGGCGGTGCGCACGGTCGAGGCCTTGGTCGCACAACGAACGGCCGAAACCGCGCTTGCGGAACGCGAGTTGAAACGCACGTCCGAACTGGTGGCCCAGAACTTCATCTCGCCGCAGCAACTCGATGCCGCCGAGTCTCGCGTACGTGTCGGCCGAGCGGCGCTGGAGGCCGCTCGTTCGCAACGGCTGGAGGCGGAGGCAGCCGTGGTGGCCACGCGCTCGCAACTCGGCGAGGCATGGGCCGGCATCGAGTCGGCCCGGGCGGCGGTCGAGCGGGTGCAGGTGGAGATTGCCGATGCACTGCTGCGCGCGCCCCGCAACGGGCGGGTGCAGACCGTTCTGGCCCATGCCGGGGAGGTGCTTGCGCCGGGGGGGCGAGTCGTCACTCTCGTGGATCTGGGCGATGTCACGATGAGCTTCTTCTTGCCCGAGCGGGCCGCAGGTCGGGTGGCCATCGGGGGCGAAGCCCGGCTGGTGCTCGACGCAGCACCGGACGTGGGGATTCGGCCACGGCGGACTTCGTGGCGAGCGTGGCGCAGTTCACCCCGAAGACGGTGGAGACCGAGTCGGAGCGCCAGAAGATGGTCTTCAAGGTGCGGGCCCGGGTGTCGCCCGAACTGCTGGAGCGCTACCGCGAGCAGGTCAAGACAGGGCTTCCGGGGGTCGCCTACGTGCGCCTGGGCGAGCAACCCTGGCCCGCCCGGTTGGCCGTGCGCGTGCCCTCGCCGGCAGCATCTTCGGCGTCTGCAGCGGGGCCATGACCCAGGACGATGCCGCCGCTGTCCGGTTGGCCGGGGTCGGGCACCGGTACGGTTCCTTGCAGGCATTGCAGGACATCAACCTGCGCGTCGCCGCCGGCAGCGTGACGGGCTTCATCGGCCCCGACGGGGTCGGCAAGTCGACGCTGTGGTCGCTGGTCGCTGGTCGCTGGTCGCTGGTCGCTGGTCGCTGGTCGCGGGGGCGCGACGGCTTCAGCACGGTGAATTGGCCGTGCTGCGCGGCGACATGCGCCACGCGTCGCATCGCCGCCGTGTGGGGCCGCGCATCGCCTACAACCCCCAGGGACTGGGCCGCAACCTCTATCCGACGCTGTCGGTCCCGGAGAACGTCGACTACTTCGGGCGGCTCTTCGGCCATGGCAGCCGGGCACGCGCCGAACGCATCGAATCCCTGCTCGACAGCACCGGGCTGCTGCCGTTCGCGGGGCGGCCGGCGGGCAAGCTGTCCGGCGGCATGATGCAGAAGCTGGGTCTGTGCTGCGCGCTCATCCACGATCCAGACCTGCTCATCCTGGACGAGCCGACGACCGGCGTGGACCCGCTCTCGCGCCGCCAGTTCTGGGAACTGGTCGAGGACATCCGTGCCCGCCGGCCCGGCATGACCGTGCTGGTGGCCACGGCCTACATGGAGGAGGCCGGTCGCTTCGACCAGCTGGTGGCCATGGACGCAGGGCGTGTGCTGGCCACCGGCACGCCTGCCCAGCTGCTCGCCCGCATCGGCTGTGCATCGCTCGAGGCGGCGTTCATCGAACTGCTGCCGCCCGAGCGGCGTGCCCGGCATCGTTCGCCCGTGGTACCTCCCCGGAGTTCGAGCGACGGCGACATCGCGATCGAGGCGATCGAGCTGACCTGCCGCTTCGGCGACTTCACGGCCGTCGATCGCGTGAATTTCCGCATCGGGCGCGGCGAGATCTTCGGCTTCCTGGGCTCCAACGGCTGCGGCAAGACAACCACGACGAAGATGCTGACGGGCCTGCTGCCCGCTAGCAGCGGCAACGTGCGTCTGTTCGGCCAGCCGCTGGACGCCACCGACCTTACCGTGCGCCAGCGGGTGGGCTACAAGTCGCAGGGATTTTCGTTGTACCGCGACCTGACGGTGCGGCAGAACCTCGAGCTGCAGGCCCGGCTGTTCGGCATGGACACCGCCTCGCTCGCGCCGAGGGCCGACGAGTTGTTGCACCGCTTCGGGCTGGCCGCCGCGGCGAAGGCGCTGCCGATGACGCTGCCGCTCGGGCTTCGGCAGCGCCTGCAACTGGCCGCGGCTCTGGTGCATGCGCCGGAGTTGCTGATCCTGGACGAGCCGACCTCGGGGTTGATCCGATCGCGCGGGATGAATTCTGGTCTCTGCTCATCGAGCTGTCGCGCCGCGACGGGGTGACGATCTTCCTGTCCACGCACTTCATGAACGAGGCAGAGCGCTGCGACCGCGTCTTGCTCATGCACGCCGGCAGGGTGCTGGCCTGTGCCAGCCCTGCGGAGCTGGCGAGCGGCAGCGCAGCTGGGACGCTGGAGGACAGCTTCGTGCGCCGACTGCAGGCGCAGCAGCAGGGCTTGGAGGGCCGCGCCCGGACGGAGGCGTCGGCCGGAGAATCGGGCCGTCCTCGGCGGCCGCAACCCGACGAAGGCCGCGCACCGACGCTCGACGGCGACGACGTACGCCATGCCGCCGCGCGGGCACTGGCGCGCACCCAGCGGGCATTCAGCCGGAGGATCTGCTGCGGCTCACGGCGCCCAACTCGAAGGGACAGCCCGTTCCGCTGGCCACCTTCGCGACCACGCGCTGGGTGACCGGCGCCATGCAGTCCATCCGCTACAACGGCTACCCGACAACGCGCATTGCAGGCGACGCGGCGCCGGGTGTCAGCACCGGCGAGGCGATGGCCGAGATGGAGCGACTGGCCGGGCAGTTGCCGCCGGGCGTCGGCTTCGAGTGGACGGGTCAGTCGCGCAAGGAGCGGCTGGCCGGCGCGACCGCCGTGCTCCTGTTCGGCTTCTCTAACTGCTGATGCCCATCTTCGATGCCGGCCGGACGGAGTCCCTCGTCCGGGGTGCAACAGCGCAACGCGACATCGCGCTGGCTCAGCATGAGCGTGCCATCCAGGCTGCATTCCGCGACGTGGCGGACGCCCTGGCGGGCCGCGCGGCGCTGGTGGATCAGCTGCGTGCGCTCGAGGTGCAAGGGCAGGCCGAGGTGGCACGCCTGCAACTCGTGCAGGTGCGCGTGGACAACGGTGTGGGCACGACACTGGAACTGCTGGACGCCGAGCGATCCCTGTTCGCCGCCGCGCAGGCCGATGTGCAGACCCGGCTGGCCGAACAACAAAGCCGCATCGCGATGTACCGTGCGTTGGGTGGCGGAGTGCGATAGAAGAGCGCGCTGCGACGCTTCCGGCGCCAGGCCGCCGGCAGCGTCGCAGAAAACTGCCCGTTCCTTGCCCTGCGACGGCGATGTGACGGCCGTCGGCTCGATCCGGTGCCGAAGTCGCGAATTAGTCCGACTGCGCTGCTTGCGGCGGCCGCGATCTGTGCCCCGGGTGCGCACGCCCTGTGCCTGTGGACTGACGCTGAAGAACGGGCACCGCGCACGTCAAAGGGTCGTCCTGAGTATGGCTGCGTCCAATGGTCGCGATCCAACCGCTCGACCGCCTTTGCGGTTGGCGCACTGTGGCCGTGGAGTGGAGCGCCACGAGTGTGGCCTGGCCGGCTGACATGGCAGATCGAGGCGACCGTCGGCGTGTGGCACTCGGTCGTCGTCGGTGATGCGGGAGAGCCGCAGCTCAGCCTGCAACTGGCGCTGAAGCCGGCCGCTCGCTGGGGATTCGGGCACGGGTGGTTCGTCGAGGCAGGGGTGGGGCGGAACTTTGTTGCGCCCCGCTATCGAGCTGGCCATCGGCGGTTCAGCACCCGATTGAACTTCGGCGACCACATCGCGTTGGGGCTCCGGTTCGGCGAACGGCGGCAGCACGAATTGCAACTGCGCGTCGAACACTTCTCGAATGCTGGGCTGCGAAAGCCCAATCCCGGTGAAGACTTTGGGCAGGTTCGATACGTGTGGCGGTACTGAGATCGGCGAAGGATGGATTTCGGCTGCGTGGGCAAGCGCGCCTTAGCAACGGCCGACGTGCTCGGCCACGGCGCGCACATTGGCGCCATCGTTGATTGGCGCGAAAGTGGCAGCTGCGCTCAGTACGGCGGCCGGCCCGTATTTTCGCGGAGTTCGCCGCGGACCGGGACCGGCGTTCGAGAGGGCCCAACGGGACGTCGACGCGCTGGGGCGTGTTGCCGGGTCGTGCATCGCACAAAAGCCGCACAAACGAACGATTGTTAGGGGTAGAATTTCGTCGATTGGGCAGTGCAAAGAGCAGGGGATCGACGGACATGGCTTCGAGCGGGTCAACGTCAGCAACGCGAAGTTTGCGCGGTCGAGCCGCGATCACCGGGGCAGGGCGATCGGCGGTGGGTCGGGTGGAGGGCCGCAGCGTCATGGCCCTGGCGACCGACGCCGCGCAGGCGGCACTGGCCGATGCCGGCCTCGATCGTGGCGCCATCAACGGCGTGCTGACGAGCGTCGCCTTCGCGGCTCCATTCCACCGCTTTAGCGTCGCTTTCAGCGAGTACTTCGGCATCGCACCGACGTTCTCGAACACGCTGCAGGTGTCCGGTGCGACGGCTGCGACGATGTTCAACATGGCCGCGGCGGCGATCGCGGCGGGCCTGGCGGACAACGTACTCGTACTCGGCGCCGACAGCCTGCTGACGGGGCTATCGCCCGACTTGGCGCTGCGCTCGATGACCGAGAGCCGCGACCAGCAGTACGAGATGCCGTTCGGGATCCCGGTCGCGAATACCTTCGCGATGACGGCGCACCGTCACATGAAGGAGTTCGGCACCACGCCCGAGCAGTTCGCCAAGGTTGCCGTCATTCACCGCGAGCATGCGATGCGCACACCCGGCGCGCAGATGACCACGCCGATCACGGTCGAGGACGTGCTGAACTCTGGTTGGGTGACCACGCCGTACCACAAGCTCGATTGCTCGCTGATCTCCGACGGCGCCGCGGCGTTCGTCGTAAGTGCCGCTGACCGCGCCGCCGCGGGCCGAAGCGAGCCGGTCTATATTCTTGGCGGCGGCGAGTGCTACACCCACGAGCACATCTTCCTTATGCCGTCGCTGACGACGACCGGTGCCGTTCAGTCTAGCGCGCGGGCCTACGCGATGGCCGGCGTGGCCCCGCGCGACATCGACGTGGCCGGTGTGTACGACTGCTTCACCGGGACGGTGGTGATGATGCTCGAGGACCTGGGGTTCTGCCCTAAGGGTGAGGGCGGGCGCTTCGTCGACGACCGCCAGATTACCTACGGCGGGAGCATCCCGATCAATACGCACGGCGGTCTACTGTCGTTCGCACATCCGGGCATGCCGGGTTCCCTGTTGCATTTCCTGGAAGTGGTCGAGCAATTGCGCGGGCGTTGCGGGGAGCGACAGGTGGCGGGTGCTGAACTCGGCCTCGTGCACAGCCTGGGCGCCGGCTTCGCCACGCAGGCCACCACCATCCTCGGCACGGAGGCCACGCTGTGAGACGCATTGACCCCAGCGAGGCCCACATCAAGCCGCTGCCCACGCCGGACGCCGACTCGCAAGCCTACTGGGACGCCTTGAAGGAAGGCCAGTTGCTGCTGCAGCACTGCAGGAGCTGCGGGCATGTGCAGTTGTACCAGCAGGCGGTCTGCCGGCGGTGCCTTAGCTCGCAGCTGGTTCACCGGCCCGCGAGCGGTCGCGGAACAGTCCACTCGTTCAGCGTGGTGCACCGCGCCCCGGGCCCGGCGTTCAAGCAGGACACGCCCTATGCGGTGCTGCTGGTCGAGCTCGAAGAAGGGCCGCGCATGATCAGTTCGCTGGTCGATGCGGACCCGATGTCGATCGACTTCGATACATCGGTCGAACTGGTCTGCGAGCCAGCCGGCTCGGGCGCCGTACTACCGCGCTTCCGGCGGGCGAACCGATGACTCTTGGTGCACTCGACATGTGCGGCGATGCTCCGGAATTCAGGTCCGAAGTTGTCGGGCCCACGCGGCAGTTGCTGGAAATTCGCTTTCGTATCGACGTGCCATTTCCGGGTCGGGCGCTGCAAGTTGCGCGTGGCTCCGACGGACGAGTCGAGCTCGACGATATGTGTCGGCAGGACTATCTGTTCGCGCGCACCCTCGAGAGGCTGGGGCGCGCTCATAGCCGGATCGTGGGCGACACGTCGATGCCTTCGCTGTCTTGACTCGGACCGCACGCTCCGAGCGATGAAAAGAAGGACGGCGGGAGCGAGTCCCGCCGTCGAAAGGGGTTGTCGGTCAAGTAACCATCAACCTAGGAGATCGTTCGCGAAACTAGGGTGGCGGTGCCTGCTTTCAAGCAGCATGGTCTAGAACGAGTGGCGCACCCCTGCCGCCAGGCCGTACACCTTATCATTCGCGACAGTCACGCCGGAGCTCCACAGCGGTAGTACCGCGATGTCCTTGTTGTTTACGTGTCCGAGCATCGCGAACAGTGCCGTTCGCCGCGACAAGGCATAGTCTGCGTTCAGCACCACCTGCTTGGACGAATTGGAAGAGGCCGAGTCCTTGAGGTTCCAATATTGCGCCGCCAACGTCAGCATCGGTGTTGCCTTGAAGCTCGCGCCGACAGTCCAGAACTTCGAGTCTCGGAAGCCTGTGACGCCTTCGTCGTTGTTGACATCGTCGAACGCGACGTGGACCTTGAATGAGCCGAAGTTGTAGGAGCCCGACAGGATCATCCATTTCACCGCGTTGCCGGCGAGGTTCTCGTCGCGCTGGTAGCTCAGCGAGATGGCCAGCGGTCCGTCGTTGTAGCCGACATTGCCGCCGACGTTGCGCCCCGTCACGCCTTCCCCGAGCGCGACGTGTGCGGAGAAGTCGATCGGGCCGAACTTCGGGCTGTCGTAGCGGATCTGGTTGCTGTTCCAGAAGTCGTTGCTGAGGCCCTGCGCCGCCAGGTTCGTTGCCATGCCGGTGTTGATGCCGGAAGGCGTCGCGCTCAACGTCGCGGCCTGCTTGATGATCGCGGCGGTGTAGTTGCGCCCGAAGGTGACTTCACCGAAGCCTCCGCGGAGACCGACATACGCGTTGCGCCGCCAGAATGCGGGCGTGGTGGCGGAAGCGCAGCCTGCAGCCGCGTTACACGCCCCTGAAGCTGCGCCGCCAGGCACCGAACCGTTCTTCGCGTCGAGAGGCGCTTCCAAATTGAAGAATGCCGCCAGGCCGCCGCCGAGGTCTTCCGTGCCTCTGACGCCGAAGCGCGACGAACTACCCGTGTCCGAGTTCAGCCGGAACAGGCGGTCGTCGGCTGTGTTAGTGCGACTGACCATCGCTGGCGCGATGTCGATCAGACCATAGAGGGTCACGCTCGATTGGGCCTGCGCCGCCAGGGAGGCTGTCGCGGCTAGACCGCCGAGAAGAATGTTGCGAGGGATCACCGGTTGTCTCCATGAGTAGTCGAAGTACGGTGGAAGGCCTTGCGGCGTAGCTAACGCCACAAGTCAACTACCAAACGTATGTTGGGCCACTTTGCTCATGCCGAACCGGGGGCTTTCCCGCGGATCCGCGCCGGTTGATGTACCCGTCCGGCGCTACCGACCTGCCCAGGAGCGTGATCCACAGCCGTACCAACCACCGCTGGAGGTGCCTCGACCACATCGCGGTGCTCGGCCTGCACGGTGCCCAGCAACTGCTCGTCGTCGGCCGCTGTACCACATCGGCGCGTTCTGCCTGTCCGGCCCCGAGGTGCTGGAAATGGGCAGCCTGCTTGCGAGGTACTGCGCGAGTTCCGCCTCGAGCCGACGCTGGCGCCGATTGAACGCGAGAAGCAGGCCACCGACTGGATTGCGCCGGTGATGCTGAACCGTCCGCTCGCGCTGCCCGAGCGCGACCGCCTCGATCTGTCCAGCCTGCGCTGGCAAATCGGCGGCAAAGAGCGGACGCCCGAAGAGCGAGTCCGGGAGTTCCGCTCTCCGTTCCCCAACGGACACTGCGACGACGGCTACGGCCTCACCGACAGCTGCCAGGGCGACACGCTGATAGAAGCCGACCGCGAGATCGAGAAGGTCCGCTCGACCGACCGCGTGCTACCGCACGTGGAACTGCGCGTCTGCGACGACTGCGGTAGGGCCTCGCCGGCTGCTGGGGCCGGCGAGACTTGCCTGCGCGGTCTCAAGTTCACTGCGGGGGCTGCTGGCGCGATGCGGACAAGACCGCAGCGAGCTCTCACGCCGGCGGCTGGTTCCGCATCGGCGACGCCGGCCATGTCGATGCCGAGGGATTCGTGTCTCTCACCGACCGCAAGCAGGTAATGATTGCCAGCGGCGGCGAGAACATCGCCTCCAGCGAAGTGGAGCGTGTGCCATTCCAACTCCCACAGGCGCTTGAGGCGGCGGCCATCGGCCGGCCTCGCGCGCTGGGGCGAACGGGTGGCGACGTTGGTCGTGCTACGAACCGGCGCAACGCTCATGCTGGAGGAACTGCAGGCGCTTTGCCGCGGCAAGCTGGGCGGCTTCCAGTTGCCGCTCCAGCGGGTTCTGCGCGCCGAACAGGGCAGCCCGGCGAATGGGGGCTGACTTTCGGATCGACTTATCTGGAGGGGTGGTCGTGGTGACCTGTCGCGCCAGCGGCATCGGCGAGGCCCGCGTACAGGTGCTTGCCGTGGCCGCCGGGAGCTTTGTGGGTTCGCTCGATGTGGGCGACGCGTCCGTCGATGCGGCCGTGGCTGCAGTGGATGCGCAGTGCGGTGTGCCGCAGCGCACGATGCCGCCCGAGGAACTGACGATGGGCCAGTGGAGCTTCGTCGCCCGGGTCGACCTGCGCGGCGCCTACCCGTGCCGCGTGCGAGCGGCGGGGCGATAGTCAACATCGCGTCGCTGGCCGGCATGGGCTCCTGCCCGCTGTTTCGTACGGGTCTGCCAAGGCGGGCCTGATCAACCTGACCGAGTGAGTGCCTGAGGGCGGAATGGTGCCGAGGAAGGTGCGCGTGAACGCGTTCTCGCCTGGCTCCACGCAGACGCTCGCGCTCGAGAAGGGCGTGCTCCCGGGTGGCTGGTGCAGGTCCGGGAGATTGCGCAGGAGGTGGCTTTCCTCGCGTCTGCCCAGGCCTCCGCCGTCGCAGGCATCAACCTGCCGGTGGACGCCGGCTATCTCGTTGCGATCCCGTGGGCAAGTTAGGGCGGACTGCGGAGCGCGCTGCCGGTGGAAAGCCCCGGTTGACGACACTGTCGAACGTTTGTTAGCCTGCCATGACTCTGAAAGTTACCCGACGGAGCACCGCATGCGCATCGGCAGCGTCGAATTCGAAACGAAGGGCCGTGTCGCGGTCCTCACCTTGGACGAGCCTACCAAGCTGAACGCCATCTCGCTTGGGATCCGGCAGGGCGTGACCGAGGGCCTGGCGAAGATCGAGTCCGACCCCGAGATCCGCGTGGGCATCCTCACCGGCCGCGGCGACAAGGCCTTCTGCGCCGGGGCCGACATCAGTACCTTCCCCGAGTCGCCCGAACAGGCGCGCGACTTCATCGCCGGCTTGCTGCCGGTGCTCGAGGCGCCGGAGCGCTGTCGCAAGCCGCTGATCGCCGCGGTGAACGGCATAGCCTTCGGCGGTGGCTTCGAGCTGGCGATCGCCTGCGACTTCATCCTCGCCTCGGAACGCGCGAAGTTCGGCGTGCCCGAGATCCAGCTCGGCCTGCTGCCTGGCTTTGCGCTGCTGCGGCTGCACCAGATCGTTGGCAGGCCCAAGGCCAAGGAGATGAGCATGCTGGGCGAGCCCATCTCTGCCGCTGAGGCGGTGAGTCTGGGCATTGCGCTGCGCGCCGTGGCGCCCGAGCAGCTGATGGACGAGGCGATGGCCTTCGCCGAGAAGCTAGCGGCCAAGCCGCAGATGGCGCTGCAGATGGCCAAGTCTTTCTACAACAAGGGCATCGGCGGCGACGACATGCGCTATGCGATCGACGCCTTCCCGTTCCTGTTCCAGACCGACGACGTGAAGGATGGCGTCGCCGCCTTCCGCGCCAAGCGCAAGCCGGTCTTCAAGTGACGGGCCGGGGTGCACGATGAGCCGGGCCATGCTGCACAACTCTCTCTGCGATGCCTGGGGCATCGAGGTGCCGATCTTCCTGGCCGGCATGGGCGTGGGCGGTCGCGCCACCCCGCCGGCACTGGTGGCGGCGGTGTCGCAGGCGGGCGGCCTGGGCGTGCTCGGCTGCTCTGGGCTCTCGCCGGAAAAGACGCGCCGCCGCATCCGCGCCGTGAGGACACTGACCGACAAGCCCTTTGGCGTGGATCTGCTGCTGCCGGCGCGCATCGCCGATGCGCCGCCCACGCGCACGGCCGTGCGCGACGAGATCCGCGCGCGCTTTCCGAAGCACGCCGACTTCGTGCAGGAGCTGATACGCCGTCACGGCCTGCCCGACATGAAGCCGGCCGACGAGACGGTAGTCAACATCGACTACGCGAAGGCGGTGCTCGAGGTGATATTGGACGAGCGCGTGCCGATCTTCGCCGCTGGGCTCGGCGACCCGGACTTCCTGCTCGAGCGCGCGCGTGCGCAGGGCATGAAGTTGATCGGCCTGTCGGGTTCGGTGCGCAATGCGGTACGGCAGAGGACGTCCGGTGTCGACGCGATCGTCGCGCAGGGCACCGAGGCCGGCGGCCATACCGGCACGGTGGCATCGCTGCCGCTGATTCCGCAGGTGGTGGACGCGGTGAGCCCGACACCGGTGCTTGGCGCCGGCGGCATCGCCGACGGGCGCCGCATCGTCGCCGCGTCGCGCTGGGCGCGCAGGCGGTGTGGATCGGGACCGCCTTCCTCGTTGCCGACGAGGGTAAGTTGTTCGATGCGTGCAACAACCAGATCGTCGCGTCGGACTCCGAAGCCTTCCGCATCAGCAAGATCTGCACGGGAAAGACCGTGCGTGCCTACCACGGCGAGATCGCGCAGGCCTGGGCGGAGTCGGGACTGCCGACACTGGAGACGCCGCACCAGCGCATCCTGATGGAGGTTTCCTGGCCGCTGCGCTCGAGGCCGGGCGGCACGACCTCTTCTACAACATCGCCGGCCAGGCGGGCGGCCTGGTCAGGGCGCGCCGGCCGGGGAAGGACATCATGGCCGATCTCGTCGACGGCGACGTCGAGCAGTTGCGCCGGCTGCAGCGCGACCTCGTCGTCAGCCTGCCCTGATTCCGCTCCACCGGGGAGAACCATGGCCACCAAAGCCATCGTCAGTGGCGTGCACGACACGCAGGTAGGTGCGCTGCCGGAGAGCACGTGCATGTCGCTGCACACCGAGGCCAGTCTCGGCGTGCTGGCCGACGCGGGACTGAAGCCGTCGGACATCGACGGCCTGCTCACCGCCTATTCGTTCGCCTCGCCGCAGCTGATGCTCGGTGGCGTGCTCGCCGAGTACCTCGGCATCCGGCCGAAGGTCAACGCCTCGATCTGCATGGGCGGCATGACCGGCGGACTGCTCGTGCGGCATGCCGAGTCGCTGGTGAGCTCGGGCATGTGCCGCCACGTGCTGTGCGTGACCGGCGACAACCGCCTCACCGGCATGGGCGAGAGGGTGCAGGCCGCGCTGGCCGACGTGGGCCACGAGCAGTACGAGCAACCTTACGGCATGAGTGTGCTGGCCGCCTTCGCGATGGCCGCGCAGGTCTACTTCCACGAAGCCTGGCTCAACGGCGACCACCTCGCCGCGGTGGCAGTGAACCAGCGCGCCAACGCGGCGCTCCATCCGCAGTCGCACATGAAGAAGCCGATCACGATGGACGATGTGCGCAGGTCCAAGTTGATCGCCTCGCCGCTGCGCATGCTGGACTGCTGCCTGGTCTCCGACGGCGGCGCGGCGGTGCTCGTCAGCGCCTCCGAGACGGGGCGCGACCTGCCCAAGCGCGCCGTCGAACTGCTCGCCACCGGGGAGGGCCACACCCACGAGCACATCTTTGCCGCGCCCTCGCTGGTGGACTTCGGCTGCCGCGAGTCGGTGGCCGACGCGCTGGGCCGCGCCGGGCTGAAGCATTCCGACGTCGACTGCGCGCATATCTACGACTGCTTCACGAGCACGCTGCTGATCCAGCTCGAGTCGATGGGCTTCTACCAGCGCGGCGCGGCTGGCCCGGCGGCGCTCGCCGGCGAGTTCGCCATCGGCGGCAGGTTCCCGCTCAACACCAACGGTGGGCTGCTGTCGTACGGATCATCGGGTGCGGCCGGCGGCATGTTTCACGTCGTCGAGGCGGTGCGCCAACTGCGCGGAGAATGCGGGGCACGCCAGGTCAAGGACGCAGAGGTCGCGCTCGCGCACACGCTCGGCGGCATCTTCTCGGGCCATTGCTCGATCCTGATGGGGAGGGCCTGACCATGTCCGACGTGCCAGCCAAGCCGGTGCCGGTGCCCGACAGCATTAGCCGCCCGTACTGGGAAGGCGCCAACCTGGGTGAGTTCCGCTTCTAGCGCTGCAGCGCCTGGGCAAGGCGCAGTTCTATGCGCGCAACGCCTGCCGGCATTGCCATGCGACAGAACTGCACTGGGAGAAGGCCCTGGGCAGCGGGCGCATCGCAAGCTTCTCGGTGATCCACCGCGCGCCGATAGCGTCGTTCGCAGGCGACGTCCCGTACGTACTGGCGTTGGTCGACCTCGACGAGGGCTTCCGCTTCATGTGCAACGTGCTGCGCTGCGACCCCGCGCAGGTGCGCATCGGCATGGCGGTGCGCGTGTGCTTCGAGTCGCGTTCCGGCCGCGAACAGCAGATTCCTCAAGTAGAGCCCGCATGAGCGACGGACCGGTCTTCAACTTTGCCCACTACGAGCCGGGCAAGCACTACGGCGCGCGCGAGTTCGCGGTGGACGACGCCACCGTCGCGAAGTGGCGCAGCGTCTACCCCGACGACGACTCCGGCGTCATGCCCGCCGGCATGCTGGCGATGATCGTCATCGACGCCGTGCTCACCCTGAACTCGCCGCGCCCGCCGGGCGGCGTGCACGGCGGGCAGACCTTCGACATCCGGCGCATGCCGCGCATCGGTGAGTCCATCCGCACCGACGTGTGGTGCCTCGACAAGGAGATCAAGAAGGAGCGCAAGTGGGTGCGGGTGCGCAGCGAGACGCGTGCCGTCGAATCGACCGAGCTGCTGTTCACCGGCATCATGACGACGCTGTTGGCGCAGTAGAGGAGGGCCGCATGCAGGCGCAGCTGACACCGTCGACCAAGCATGTGGACTTCGACACCATCCTGAAGTACGCCGCGGTCACGAACGACTACAACCCCATCCACGTCGACAAGGACTTCGCGGCGGAGAGCCCGATGGGCGGCATCATCGCCCACGGCACCATGTCGGTGGCTCTGATCTGGCAGGCGCTGAAGAACACCCTGGGGCTCGATGCGCTGAACCGCATCCACCTCGAGATCCGCTTCGTGCAGCCGGTGCGCATCGACGACGACGTGACGGGCGGCGGCGAGCTGCGCATCGGCAGCGAGCCGCCGGTCTACGACGTGTGGGTGCGCAACGGCAAGGGGCAGGATGTCATCAAGGGCACCGCGACGGTCAAGCCGGCAGGAGCGGGCGCATGAGCCTGAAGAACACCGCCTGCATCGCGGGCGCGTACGAGCACCCGATGCGTCGCGCCGACGACAAGTCGGTGGCACAGTTGCACGCGGAGGTCGCGCGCGGTGCGCTGGCCGACGCCGGGTTGGCGATGCAGGATGTCGACGGCTACTTCTGCGCCGGCGATGCACCCGGGCTGGGTGCACATTCGATGGTCGAGTACCTGGGCCTGAAGCTTCGCCATGTCGACACCACCGAGACCGGTGGCTCGTCCTACGTGGTGCATGTCGCGCACGCCGCGGCGGCCATTGCCGCCGGGCGCTGCAATGTCGCGCTGATCACGCTCGCCGGGCGGCCCAAGGCCGAGGGCATGGCCACGGGGACCGCGCCGCGTAACTATGGGCCCGCGCCCGATGTTCCGTTCGAGCTGCCCTACGCGCCGACGACCGTGAACATGTACGCGATGGCGGCGATGCGCCACATGCACGAGCATGGCACGACGAGCGAGCAGCTGGCGTGGATCCGCGTCGCCACGCCCACCACAACCCGCACGCGGTGGTGCGCGATGTGGTCACCGTGAAGGACGTGGTCGGCTCGCCGATGATCGCCGATCCGCTGCACCGCCTCGACTGCTGCGTGATCAGCGACGGCGGCGGCGCACTGGTCGTGGTACGGCCCGAGATCGCGCGCAGCCTGAAGCGCCCTGTGGTGAACATCATCGGCACCGGCGAATACCAGCGCGCTCAGAGCGGCGGCAAGGTCGACCTGCTCACCACCGGCGCGGCCTGGACGGGAAGGGCTGCCTTCGCCGAGGCTGGCGTCAAGCCGTCGGACATCCAGTACGCATCGATCTACGACAGCTTCACGATCACCGTGCTGCTGACACTCGAGGATCTGGGCTTCTGTGCCAAGGGTCAAGGCGGGCGATTCGTGAGCGACGGCAACCTGATCGCCGGCAGCGGCAGCCTGCCGGTCAACACCGACGGCGGCGGGCTGTGCAACAACCACCCCGGCAACCGCGGCGGCATGACCAAGGTGATCGAGGCTGTACGCCAGTTGCGCGGCGAGGCGCATCCGACGGTGCAGGTGCCGAACTGCCGGCTTGCGCTGGCGCATGGCACCGGTGGTTCGCTCGGTACCCGGCACGGCAGTGCCACCCTCATCCTGGAGCGGCAATGAGTCTGACGATCTCGCGGCGGAGCATGCCCGCACCCACCGTCTACCCCGAGGCCAAGCCGTTCTGGGATGCCGCGGCCGAGGGCAGATTGCTCGTCAAGCGCTGCAGCGAGTGCGGCGAGCACCATCACTACCCGCGCGACGGCTGCCCGTTCTGCGGCAGCGTGAACACCGAGTGGCGGCAGGCGGGCGGGCAGGGCACGATCTACAGCTTCAGCATCATGCGACGTGCCGAGGTGCCTTATATCGTCGCCTATGTGACGCTCGATGAAGGGCCGACGGTCATGACCAACATCGTCGATGCCGATGCCGATGCACTACGCATCGGCCAGCGCGTGGCGGTGCGCTTTCATCCCAGTGAAGGCGGGCCGCCGCTGCCGGTGTTCGTACCACTTTGACCCAAGGGCCGACGAACGCCGGCTCCGGAGGATTCAAGCCAGCCAGCGTTTGCGCCGCCGGTAGTGCTTGATGTCCTTGAAGTCGCGGCCCTCGGCGCCGCCGAGGTAGGCCTCGCGGATGTCGGGGTTGTTGCGTAGCACCTCGGCCTCGTCGTGCATCACAACGCGCCCGTTCTCGATCAGGTAGCCGTGAGAGACCACATCGAGCGCCGCGATGGCATTCTGCTCGACGAGCAGGATCGACATGCCCTCCTCGCGGTTGATGCGGCGCAGGATGTCGAAGATTTCGGCGACGATCACAGGGGCGAGGCCTAGGCTGGGCTCGTCGAGCATCAGCAGTTTGGGCTGCGTCATCAGCGCTCGTCCGATGGCCAGCATCTGCTGTTCACCGCCCGACAGGTAGCCCGATTTTGCGGTGCGGCGCTCATACAGGCGTGGAAAGTAGGCATAGACCCGGTCGCGGTTACGCAGCATGTCGGCTCGGCCTCCATGCACGGCGGAAGCTGCGATCAGGTTTTCCTCTGGCGTCAGATGTTCGAAGACCCGACGGCCTTCGAGAACCTGCGCAATGCCCAACTTGACACGGTCTTGGGGCGCGAGTCGGCCGATGTCCTGACCCATGAACTGCACGTTGCCGCGCGTGACTTCGCCACGCTCGGACTTCAGTAGCCCGCTGATCGACTTGAGCGTGGTGCTCTTGCCGGCGCCATTGGCACCCAGCAGTGCCACCATGCCGCTCTGGGGCACCTCGATGGAGACACCCTTGATGGCCAGGAAGACGTGGTCGTAGATGACCTCGATGTTGTTGAGCGTCAGGGCGGTCGTCATGGGAGGCTCGGTTCCAGCGTGGAATTTGCGGTCACTTGTTCGCCTTGGCAAAGTCCGCCGAGTTGGCCTTGATGAGCGTGCTCACCAGGCCGGTGTAGTCGGCGAACCATGGCGTCTGCGGCACCCACTTGGTGCCGTCCCACATGTCGATGCGCGTCTTGCCTCCACCGCCGTGGTCCTGCGGCGTCACGGTGATCGGCGCCATGAAGCCCTTGGCGTCGTGGTTCTTCAGGCGGTACATGCCCTGGCGAATCTTCTCCGGAGTGAGTGGCCATCCTTGAGTCTTGATCGCAAGGCGCACGCCCTCGAATGCCGACGAGTAGACTGCGAGGCCGGTGTTGTAGTAGGAGTCAGCGACGAGTTTTCTGTCGCCGTTGCCCTTGCCCTTGTCGTACAACTCGCGCAGGATGTCCTGCACCAGCGGATGTTCGGCGCCGCCGCTCACCACGGCAGACCGCTTCAGTCCCTTGGCGGCGGCGGCGCCAAAGTTGTTGATGTCGACTTCGTTGATCCAGTTGCCCGTCACCATGCGCTCGATGGGGATCCCGTTGCGCTGCATCTCGCGGAAGGAGATCGGATTCAGCGGCGAGAAGGACCACAGCACCACCCAGTCGGGTTGATATCGGCGGATCTGCGCGAATGCCGCGCTCTGGTCATTGCCCGGGACAGGAAACGGGACGGTCTGGAAGTCAAATCGTTCGAGGCGTTTGAGAGCCTCGAACACCGGGATCGGCTCGCGACCGAACGGGGTATCCAGGTAAAGGAACGCAATCTTCTTGCCGTCCAGGTTGCCGCCGGCCTGCTTCTTGAAGTAGCTGACGATGTTCGCGGCTTGGCCCCAGTATGTGGGCGCCAGCACGAACACATTCTTGAACACCTCGCCATCCACCGCATCGCCCCGGCCCACTAGAGGCTGCAGCAGGATGTTGCCGTCCTGCATGATGCGCGGCAGCACCGCGCGTGACACCGGCGTTGAGAAGAAGTCGAAGACCATCACGCCTTCGCGCTTGAGTCGTTCGTAGCAATCGATGCCGCGCTGGGGCTCGTTGCCGTGATCCTGAACCGTCACCTGGATCGGATGCCCTTCAAGCCCCCCTCGGAGGTTCATCAGGTCGGCAAAGTCCTTGGCGGCTTGAGCCACCTGCGGCACGGCTGCGACGTAGATCTTGGTGAGGTCGTAGCACAGGCCGAAGCGGACGGGATCGGCGGCTTGGGCCTGTGCGGTTGCCGTGGCGGTAACGAGTGCTACGGCGGCAATGGCTCGAATCAGGCTGGATCGCATGGCGCGTGCTCCGGTTGAGGGCGCCGCATCCGAGGTCATCCCGGTCGCGGCGCCGCTGTTTGTCGTTACTTGCCTGCGGACTTGGCAAACTCGCCAGAGTGCTGCTTGACGGTGCTCCAGACAAGGTCGGCGTATTCGGCGGACCAGTCGCTCTGCGGGACCCACTTGCTGCCGTCCCACATTTCGATTCGCGTCTTGCCGCCACCGCCATGGTCTTTGCCTGTGACGTTCAAGGCGGGCTGCAGTCCAGCGGCATCGAAATCGCGAATGCTCTCGAGCCCCTTGCGCATCTTCGCAGCGGTGAGTGGCGCCTTCTCGTTCTTCAGCGCGAGTCGAGCGCCTTCGAAGATGGTCGAGTACGTGGCCAGACCCAGCGCATAGTAGATGTCCGACACAAGCTTGCGGTCGCCATTCCCCTTTCCCTTGTCGTAGAGTTCTTGAAGGATTGTCTTGATGGTCGGGTGATCGGTGCCGCTGACCACAGGCGTTGCCCGCCGAATGCCCTTGGCTGCCTCCGCGCCGATACTGGCAATGTCCACGTCGTTCAGCCAGTTGACGCTGACGATCCGTTCCAACGGAATGCCGTTTCGTTTTGCCTCTTTGGCAGCCACGACATGCATGGCCGAAAAGGCCCAGTGCACGATAAGGTCGGGTTGGAAGCGTCGGAGCTGTGACCACGCCGAAGACTGGTCGTTGCCAGGAAGCGGGTAGGGGAACAACTGAAGCTCGAAGCCCTCCCGCTTCTGCAACTCCTGCATCACCGGGATCGGCTCTTGGCCGAACGGGTAGTCGATGTACAGGAACGCGATCTTCTTGCCTTTGAGCGAGCCACCCGATTGCTTCTTGTAGTGACCGACGATGTTTGCTGCCTGGCCCCAATAGGTCGGGCCCAGCGGGAACACCCAGTTGAATACCTCGCCGTCGACAGCATCGCCCCGCCCAACCATGGCCTGGATCATGACCTCACCATCCTTCATGGCCCGCGGCAGAACGGCGCGGGAAACGGGTGTGGACAGCAGGTCGACCGTCAGCGCCTGGCCTTTCACGCGCTCGTAGCACTCGATGCCGCGTTGAGGCTCGTTGCCGTGGTCCTGCACGATGATCTCGACCGGGTTGCCTTCGATGCCGCCTCGCAGATTGGTCAGTGCCGCGTAGTCCTTAGCAGCCTGGGCAAACTGGGGTGTGACGAAGGTGTACGCCTTGGTGAGGTCGTAGCAGAGCGCGAAGCGGATCGGCTCGGCCGCGAAGGATGCCTGCGCCCCAAGGGCGAGCGCGGTGGCGCCGAGCAACCGTCTGAATCTTTGGATCACGGTGACACTCCTCGTCGGGTAGGTTGGCTGGAAACGGAAGGAGGCTAGATTCACCTTCTGGCGTAGCCAAAGGGCCAGAAGATGAAGTAGTTGCGCAGGTTGCTGTAGATCTTGGCCAAGCCAAGCGGTTCGAAGAGGAGAAACCCGATGATCAACACGCCGTACAAGAAAGCCGGAATGTGTGCCAGCAATTCGATACCAATCTTCAGGTCGGCGGCCTGGGCAGCGGCGAAGATCAGGTTGGCCACGACGCCCGGCAGCAGAAGGATGAACGCCACGCCGAAGTAGCAGCCGATCACGCTGCCGAGCCCGCCCACGATCACCATCGCCAGCACCTGGATCGATACGTTCACGGCGAACTGCTCGGGCGTGACCGCGCGGTAGAAGGTGAAAATGAGGATGGCCCCGGTGACGCCGCCGATGAACGAAGACATCGCGAAGGCGACCAGCTTGTAGTAGAAGCTGTTGACGCCGATCACGGCAGCGGCGAAGTCTTTCTCGCGTACGGCCACCAGGGCGCGGCCCAGGCCCGACCGGCGCAGGTTGAGCATGAACACCGTGACCAGGATGCACCAAACCAGCGCCACGTAATAGAGTCCGGCATCCGAGGTGATCTCGACGCCCAGCAAGCGCATCGGTGGCGCCTGGATCGTGGCCTGGGTGCCACCGCTGACTGCGGGCACCTTGTTGATCACCCAGTCCATCACGAACTGCAATGCCAGTGTGCTGAGCGCTAGATAAAGGCCGCGCACGCGCAGCGCCGTGATCGCGAACGCACTGCCGATGAGCGTGGACATCGCGCCGGCGAGGAGCAGCGCGATCTCGAACGGCACGCGGTGCAGCGTCGCGTGCACCGCCGTGTAGGCGCCGATGCCCATGATCGCGGCGTACCCGAAGTGAAACTGTCCGGCCCAGCCGAGGATCAGGTTCAGCCCCAGCGCGGCGGCTGTCCAGATGAGCCACGGCAGCATGTAGCTCTTCATGTACAACGGGCTCAGCAGCGCCGGCGCCGCCAGCGCCAGCGCGACCAGTACGCCAATCTGCCAACGATCGAATGGAATGGGGAACAGCTGCCTGTCCCCGCGGTAGGTGCTGTGGTGAATTCCAGCCTGTCGAAAGAACATGGTGATCAGATCCTTTGAATGTCTTCGCGACCAAACAGGCCGTGCGGGCGGACCAGAATGGTGAACACCAAGGTACCGGCCACGACGAGTTCTCGGCTGCCACCGCCGACGATCGGATCGAGATAGCCCGATGCAACGCTCTGGAACATGCCCAGAAGCAGCCCCGCGAGGATGGCGCCGCCGATGCTGTCCAGTCCCCCCAGCACGGCCACCGTGATGCCCATCAGCAGCAGCAGCGAGAGCGACTGATCAACCCCCTGGATCGAACCCCAAAGAGCGCCGGCCAGGGTGGCCACCACCGCGGACATCGCCCAAGACAGTGCCACTCCGCGCTCCACCGAGATGCCCACCGACCACGAGGCGGTGTAGTCGTCGGAGATGGCGCGCAGCACGATGCCCACGCGTGTGCGGAAGAAGAGAACGAAGAACCCGAACAGCGACAGCGCAATCACACCGCCTGCGACGTAGCTGCGGTTGACGAGTACCGGCCCGATGAACAGGGGGTCGGCCGAGATCGGCAGCGGCAACACACGGTTGGTGCCGCCCCAGGCCACCAGCGCGCTGGCGCGCACGAAAATGTCCAGCGCCAGCGTCATCATCAGGATCATGATCAGCGGGCGGCCTGCGAGACGGCGCAGCGCCACGCGCTCGATGCCCATGCCGATGCCGAACATCACCACCATGCCCGCGGCAAGCGCCGCCCAGATGGGCAGCTTCATCGTCTCGAACAACGCCAGCACCACGTAAGCGCCCAACATCGCCAGCGCGCCCTGCGCCAGGTTGGGCACCGACGAGGACTTGTAGATCAGTACGATCCCCAGCGCTACCAGCGAGTACATCAGCCCGGACAGGGCGCCGTTGATTGCCAGCTCGAAGAAGAACGGCCAATCCATGATCAGAGATCCTCCAGCGCGAGTTCACGCTCGATGACACCGGTCTCCCCGGTGTCGTAGGTGATCTGCGCCTTCATCCGCACCGAGCGCGTATCCGAGTACAGGGCCTGGATGACGGCGGCGTAGTGCTCATCGATCACGTTGCGTCGCAGCTTGCGGGTGCGCGTGATCTCACCGTCGTCGGCGTCGAACTCCTTGTGCAGGTTGACGAAGCGCCTAATGCGCAGTGCTTCGGGGAGGGCTCCGTTGACGTGCCGGATCACGCCGGCCACCAGGTCGTAGACCTCTCGCTTTTGCGACAGGTCGGCATAGGAGATGTAGGGGATGCCTCGGACCTCGGCCCAATGCCCGACGGCCTCGCTGTCGATGCAGACCATCGCGCACAGGTGGTCCCGCCCGGCGCCGAGCACGGCCACGTCGCGAACGTAGGGGCTGAACTTGATGCGGTTCTCGATGTAGCCCGGGATGTATCGCTCGCCCCGGGCCGTGTGGACGACCTCTGACACACGGCCCAGCACCACCAGATGCCCGTCCGGTTCGACGTAGCCGGCGTCACCCGTGTGGAGCCAGCCGTCGACCAGCGTCTTGCGTGTCGCCTCCTCGTTCTGGAAGTAGCCGTTGAAGATGCTACCGGAGCGCAGCAGAATTTCTCCATCGTCGGCGATGCGGCAGTCGACACCCGGCAGCGGCCGGCCCACCGTGTGCAGCCGCACCTCGTCGGCAGCCTGCACTGAATTGAAGGCGCTGCTTTCGGTCTGGCCGTAGAGTTGACGCAGGTTGATGCCCAGCGCGCGGTAGAAGAGGAAAGTGTCCTCGCCCATCGCCTCGCCGCCGGTTAGAGCCACCCGCATGCGGCTCAGGCCAAGCTGGTCCTTCACAGGGCCGAACACCATCCATTCGCCCAGCCGCAGCATGACCCGCTGTGCCGCCGACGGCGCTTTGCCCTCAAGCTTCAGGCGTTCGGCGGCGACGCCGCGGTTGATGAAATGATCGAAGATCCGCTTCTTCAGCGGCGTCGAATCCTCCATGCGCACGCGAATTGTCGTGAGCATGTTGTCCCAGCTGCGCGGCGCAGCGAGGTATAGCGTGGGGGCGATCTCGCGCAGGTTGCGGAGTACCGTTTCCGAGCGCTCGGGGATGTTGATGGTGAAGCGCAGCGCCACGCCGGCCGCCATGGATACGGCAAAGTCGCCGATCCAGGCCATCGGCAGGTAGGCGAGGATCTTTTCGTCGAAGCCGAAAACTTGGCCCTTGGCCGCGTTGCTGACACCTGCGAGGACGTTGCGCTGCTGCAGCACCACGCCCTTTGGCTTGCCGGTGGTGCCGGACGAGTGCACCAACACCGCCGGCCCGTCGGGCCGCGAGCGCTGGATGATGTCGTCGCGCAGGGCGGGCTGATCTCGCAGCCGTGCGGCGCCTGCGTCGCGCAGGCTTTCCCAGCCAACCAGGCCCGCGACCCGGTAGTTGTTCAAGCCACGCGGGTCGTCGTACACGACGTGTGCCAGGCCCGGTGCCGTCTCGCGCAACTCGAGCACCTTGTCGACCTGTTCCTGGTCCTCGGCGAGTGCAAACCGTGCCCTTGCCTCGCTGGCAAAGTGCAGTACCTCGGCGGGCGTGGCGTCGGGGTACACCGGCATCGCATAGCCGCCGAGTGCACCTACAGCCAGCATGCCCATGTACAGCCGAGCCCGGTTGTCGCCCAGGACCAGCAGCGAATCGCCGGGGGCGAAACCCATCTGCTCCAGGCCCGCGGCCACGGCGAGCACCTCGTCAAGCACCTCGGCCCAGGTGAACTCCTGCCAGATGCCCAGCGCCTTCTCGCGCATCGCTACGCGGGCCCCTTGAGTGCGGGCGTTGAGCGCCAGCAGCCGAGTCAGCGTCGTTTCGGGGTTCAGATCCCAGCCGCCACCGGAAGAGACCGGGGACGCCGTCAGCGCGTGGTCTTCACGCTGCATGCTGCTGGCCCTTTCCGAGGTAGGCCTCGACCACGCGCGGGTTGGCCACCACTTCGCGGGGCAATCCCGTTCCGATGACCTCGCCGTAGTTGAGCGCCATGATGCGGTCGCAGATGCCGGTCACGATGTCCATGTGGTGCTCGATCAGCAATACGGTAATGCCGCGCTCGTCGCGCGCGTCGAGCACGAAGCGCGCCATGTACTCCTTCTCCTCCTGGTTCATTCCGGCCATCGGCTCGTCGAGGATGAGGAAGCTGGGTTCGGCGACCAGCGCGCGCGCCAGCTCGACGCGCTTCTTCAAGCCGATGGGCAGCGACTCGACCGGCTCGTCGCGCACGCCCTGCAACTGAAGGAACTCGATGATCTCCTCACAGACGCGGCGGTGGGCAATCTCCTCGGGCTGGCCCAGCCACCAGTACAAGGCGGTCTTGGCCACGCTGGGCCTGAGGTGCACGTGGCGCCCGAGCATGATGTTGTCCAGCACGGACATGCCGTTGAACAGCGCCAGGTTCTGGAATGTTCGTGCGAGACGCCGCTTGGCCACGAGGTAGGGCTTCATGCCGGTGATGTCGGCACCGTCGAGCAGAATGCGTCCCTTCTGCGGCGGGTAGAAGCCGGTGATGGCGTTGACCAGCGTGGTCTTGCCACTGCCGTTGGGGCCAACGAGTCCGAAGATCTCGCCGCGGTCGATGCGCAGGTCCACGCCAGTCACGGCCACCAAACCGCCGAACCGCCGTTCCAGTCCGTGGCACTCGAGCAGCGCAGTGGCCGATGCAAACGAGGCGCTCATGCGGGCACTCCGAGGTTCGAGAAACTACCTAACGTAAGGGCCATCGAGGCTTCAACTTTCTACTATGACGATACGGACAGCGGGAAACGATGAATTCCGGGCGCCACAAACCCGGCCCTACC
Source organism: uncultured Aquincola sp. (assembly GCA_937883885.1). The sequence goes on from CAKZXL010000139.1 coordinate 52,914, forward strand.
TTGGCGAGGCTGAGTTGTACGAGCGCAATCTAACAAACGTTAGCCCAAATCGCATCAGCACTTCCCCGGGTAGAGCGCAAGGGTGTGCTGCCTCATCACTCCCCGCTGCGGCACCGCAGGCGTCAGAGCCCGAGCCCGCGGGCGATGATGTCGCGCTGCACCTCCATTGCGCCACCGCCGATCTCGAACAACTTGGCGTCCTGGAAGTGCATCGGCAACCCGGAGTCCACCGTGTAGCCGTAGCCGCCCAGCAGTTGCAGCCCTGTGTACGCACAATGCATGTAGCACTCGGCGCCTGCCACCTTGGCGAAGGAGGCCTCGTTGTGGCAGCTCCCCGTTCGATCGAGCACGCTGGCACCACGATAGACGAGCAGCCGTGCTGCCTCCACGCGCAGCTGCATGTCGACGATCTTGTGGCGCACCGACTGCAGCTTGGATAGCGGCTTGCCGAACTGCTCGCGCTGTTTCACGTAGGCGACCACCTCGTCGATGATCGCCTGTGAGGCGCCGACGCCGATTGCGCCGTGGTAGAGGCGTTCGTTGTCCAGACCACCCAGCACGCATTGCCAACCCTTGTGTTCCTCCCCGATCAGCGCGTCCGGCGGCAGGACAAGATTGCGCAGATGCATGGAAAATGTGGGCACAGGACCGAGGCCCATCGTCTCGATGCGGGTGAGCTCAATCGAGGGGTTGCGTCCCGGATCCTGAACCAGGAAGGTGGAGATGCCTTCCTGTTTGGCCACCTTTGGGTTGGTGCGCGCAGCCAGGATCAGAAATCCCGCCGACTTCGCCTGCGAACAGTACAGCTTCTCGCCATTGATGACCCAGCAGCCGTCGGGGCGCCGAACGGCCGTGGTGCGTAGCGAGGCCGCGTCGCTGCCAGAGCCGGGCTCCGTCAGGCCCAGCGCCATGAAGACTTCGCCCCGCATGACGCGAGGCAGCACGAGGTCCTTCTGCTCTGGGCTTCCGAACTTGGCCACCAGGGGCGCCAGGATGACTGCGGCGCGCCCCCACGCCGTCGTGACGGCGGCCGAGGCGCGCGCGAACTGCTCCACGAAAGCCAGCATGCCCATCGGATCGGGCCTCTCGAGGCCGCTGTAAGCCTCGGGCAGCAGGAACCCGTAGTAACCCAAGGCCCCCAACTTCTCGAACAGTTCCTGCGGCGGTTCGACCTTGTCGCGCACCCACTGAAGGACCTTTCGACGCGGCATCTCCTTCTCGACGAATCGGCGCGTCGTTTCGGCGATCGCGCTCTGTTCGGGGCTGAACTCGAAATCCATCGTTCTCTCCAGTTGCTAGGCGACGGGGATGCCGAAGGGCGGGTGCGGCGGTTGTCGGACGATCCCCTTGCCGAGGGGATGGTCCGACGGCGGCGGCAGGCCCCGAACTCCTGTGCCAAGGCAGGCTCCACGGGGCGACTACGCGGCCAAAGCCCAATCGAGACTCGGGGCTCTGAGGCGACGGTTCCGGATCAGATCATCGGTGCGAACCTATCGAACGTTTGATCGTGTGCTGCTATCCTAACCGAAGGTCAGGCATCCCTTCACCGGCGAGCAGCACAGCTGCTCGTTGGCCGACCCTGGGACGCGGGCGAGGGGACGCCCGGCTCTGTGGAACGGGCCGGGCCTTCTCGCCACGGCCTGGGCGAAAGGGTTTGGCCGGCGCATTCTGTTGATCTCTCCTCACTCGCAAGCGAGCATTCATCGATGGACAAGGGACCTCTGGCCGGCATGAAGGTGGTGGAGTTCGCGGGCATCGGCCCCGGGCCCATGTGCGGCATGTTGCTCGCTGACCTCGGCGCGGAAGTGCTGCGCCTGGATAGGCTGGTGGCCAGCGGGCTCGGGGTTGAGCGACCACCGCATCTAGATCTGCTCAACCGGGGCAAGCGCACCGTGTCGGTGGATCTCAAGTCCGCCGAGGGCGTGGCCTTCGCGCGCCACGTCGTGGCCGCCAGCGACGCGCTGATCGAGGGCTACCGGCCGGGCACGATGGAGCGCCTGGGACTCGGCCCCGAGGTTTGTCTGGCCGAGCAACCGAAGCTCGTCTACGGGCGCGTCACCGGCTTCGGCCAGAAGGGGCCGCTTGCCCAGGCGGCCGGGCATGACCTGAACTACATCGCCCTGTCCGGCGCGCTGCATGCCATCGGCCGCGAGGGCGTGGCACCGACGCCGCCGCTGAACCTGGTGGGCGACTTCGGCGGTGGCGGGCTGATGCTGGCCTTCGGCATGCTGGCGGCGCTGTGGCGCGTGCAGCGCGGCCGTCCGGGGCAGGTGGTCGATGCAGCGATGGTCGATGGCGCGGCGGCGCTGCTGACTTCGATGTTCGGACTTTTCGGCGCCGGCGCGCACCTTGGCGAGCGTGGCACCAACCTGCTCGACTCGGGCGCTCCGCACTACGAGGTCTACCGCTGCGCCGACGGCGAGTACGTCAGCATCGCGCCGATCGAGCGCAAGTTCCGCGTCCTGCTGCTCGAGCGCCTGGGCCTTGCACCCGACGCGATCGACTTCGACGATCCCTCGGGCTGGCGCGAGTACAAGGCCAGGTTGGCCGACATTTTCGCCACGCGCACCCGCGCGCAGTGGTGCGTGCTGCTCGAGGGCAGCGACGCCTGCTTCGCGCCGGTGCTCTCGCCGCGGGAGGCGCATCTGCATCCGCACAACCGAGAGCGCGAGACCTTCGTCGAGATCGCCGGCGTGCGGCAACCGGCGCCGGCGCCGCGCTTCCAGGGTTCGCCCGCAGCTTTGCCGCGGCCGCCTCACAGCGACGATGCCGCCGCCTTCGTGCAGCTTCGCCGCTGGGGCATCGACCAAGAGGAGATCGACGCGCTGTGCGCCAGCGGCCGGCTGCGCGCAGGCGCACCGCCCCGGTCGAAGGGGGGGTGACGTCCAACACAGAGCCGCCGTGGCGGCGATGGGGGCGAGCTCCTCGAGAGCGGCCCCACCAGCTGCCCCGAACGGGCAGCCGACTTCAGGGTTTCAGGTCGGGGTTCGCCGCAGCTTCGCATGCCGCCCCGGCCTCGATCAGCCGCGCGATCTCTTCGGCCGAGCAGCCGGTTTCGGCCAGCACCTCGCGCGTGTTCTCTCCCAGGAGCGGGGCATGACGGCGCACCCCTGGAGGCGTACCGGACCACGACCCCGGCACGTTCATCTGCCGTATGCGACCTTCGGTTGGGTGCTCGATCCATTCGAACATCCCCACGTCGGCCAGATGGGGGTCATCCATAAGGCTGTCGGGCGTGTGCATCGGCGCCACCGGGATGTCGGCGCGGGCAAGCGCTTCCATCCACTCGGCGGTCGTGCGCGTCGCGATCACCTCGGCCACGAAGGCATACAGCGCATCGACGTTGCGCGTGCGGTCGGACATGGCCAGGAAGCGCGGATCCTCGAGCATGTCGCGACGGCCGAGCATCTCGCAGAAACTCTTCCAGTGACGGTCTATGTAGATCAGCACGCACACGTAGCCATCCTGGGTCCGCAGCGGTCGGCGGTCCTTGGACAGCAGCCGAACATAGCCGGCGTCGGCCAGCGGCGGCTCGAAGGTCTTGCCGAACATGTGGTCGGAGAGCACGAACTGCGTCATGGTCTCGAACATCGGCACTTCGATGGCCTGCCCGCGGCCGGTCTTCTCGCGCGCGTAGAGTGCGGCGATCACGCTGTAGACGGCGGTCAGGCCGGTCGTGCGGTCGCACAGGTTGGTGGGCAGGTAGCGCGGTTCGCCGGTGATGCGGCCCACCAGCGCAGGCAGCGCCACCGAGCCCTGGATCAGGTCGTCGAGCGCCGGCTTGCCGGCATAGCGGCCAGCCTCGCCGAAGCCATAGCAGCCGCAGTAGACGATGCGCGGGTTCACCTTGGCGACGTCGTCGTAGCTCAGACCTAGGCGTGCCATCGAGGCGGGCCGCAGGTTGAACAGCAGCACGTCGGCGCCTTCGATCAGCCTCTGCAGTGCGGCCAGCGCTTCCGGCTTGCGGAGATCCAGCGCGATGCTGCGCTTATTGCGGTTGAGCGCCAAGTACATCGGACCCATGCCCTTGCTGCGACTCGGCCCGATGTAGCGCACCGTGTCGCCCTCGGGCGACTCGACCTTGATTACGTCGGCGCCGAAGTCAGCCAGAATCTGCGATGCGAAGGGCCCCATCACGACGCTGGTGAGATCGACGATGCGCACGCCGGTCAGCGGACCGACGGGTTGTGGCGAGGATGCGTCTTGATGCGTCATGAAGCGGACGGGCCTGGCGGCCGGAAGTAGTCGGGCATGCCGGCGGGCCAGAAGTCGCCCCACAGCACCATGCCGCCGTCGATTTTGATCGTCTCGCCGGTGATGTACTTGCCCGACGGCGCGGTCAGGTAGACCACGGCTTCGGCGACGTCTTGCACGTCGCCGGCGCGCAGCATCGGGTTGGTGCGGAACAGCCCGCCGACGTGCTCTTCCTTGTAGTTGTTGAAGCCGTTGCTCTCGATCGCGCCGGCGCCGATGCAGTTGACGCGGATGTCGTGCTCGGCCCACTCGACCGCCAGCGTCTTGGACAGCGCGATCACGCCGGCCCGCGAGGCCGCGGTGTGCGCCATGCCGGGGAGGCCGCGGTCCACCGCTGCCGCGATGGTGACGACGTTGCCGCCGCGCTTGCCGTCGTGCACCCAGCGCTTGGCGGCGGCCTGCATCATGTACCAGGTGCCGTTGAGGTTGGTGTCGATGACCGCGTTCCAGCCCTTCTCGGTGAAGTCCATCGCGTGGGCCGCGAACTGGCCGCCGGCATTGTTGACCAGCACGTCCAATCCGCCGAAGCGCTGCCACACGGCTTCGAAGAGTGCTTCGACCTGATCCGGATCGCGGATGCTCGTCGGGAAGGCGAGAACCTCACGGCCGCCGCCGAGTGTGCGCAATTGTTCGGCGCAGCGCTCGAGCGCATCGGCCTTGCGGCCGCAGATGGCCAGCGTGGCACCGAGGCGGGCGTACAGGAAGGCGATGGCCTTGCCGATGCCGCTGCCGGCGCCGGACACGAGCACCACCTTGCCCGCGAAGAGGTCGCTGCGGTAGACCGTCGGCAGCTCGGCCAGGGCCTGGTCTCCCGGCCCGAAGCGCGGCTGATCCTCGGAAGTGCTCATGGCGTCTGCCCCGCGTTGAAATAGGCCGGCTTGGGGATGGTCCACAGCTCGCCCCAGAGGATGCCGCCGCCGTCGACGTTGAGCAGTTCGCCGTTGACGAAGTCGCCGCTCGGTCCGGTGAGGTAGACCACCGCGTTGGCGATGTCCTGCACGTTGCCATGTCTCAGCATCGGGTTGCCGCGCGAGAACTTCGCCCGGGCCTCGGGCGCGTAGTGGGCGAAGCCACTGCTTTCGATGACGCCGGGGGCCACGCAGTTGACGCGAATGCCGTAGGGCGCCCACTCTACCGCCACCGTCTTGGACAGGTAGGTGACCGCTGCACGCGCCGCGCAGCTGTGCGCCACGCCGGGAAAGCCGCGCTGGAAAGTCAGCACGATGTTGACGATGCTGCCGGGCTTGCCGGCATCGCGCCAGCGCTTGGCGGCCTCGTGCATCATGAACCAGGTGCCGTTCAGGTTGTTGTCGACCACCGCCTTCCAGCCCTTGGGACTGATGTCGAGCGCGGCCTTCGGAAACTGGCCACCGGCGTTGTTGACCTGCACGTCCACGCGGCCGAAGCGTTGGTAGGCGGCGTCGAAAAGCTGCGCGACGGCCTCGCTGCGGCGGATGTCGGTGGGCTGCACCAGCACGTCGGGGCTGCCCAGGCGCCGAAGCCAGGCTTCGCATGCATCGAGCTTGGCGCGGTCGCGGCCGCAAATGACGAGTCTCGCGCCTAACCGTGCATACAGGAAGGCGATTGCCTTGCCGATGCCACTGCCGGCGCCCGACACCATCACCACCTGGCCGTCGAACAGACCGGGCTGGTAGACGAGCGGCAGCGCGGCCAGCGCGGCGTCGTCGAACCCGAACGAAACAGGCGTGTCTGCTGTCATGGTCTCGGTCTCACATGCCGGCGTAGACCGGGCCGCCGCCGCCCTCGGGAGTCACCCAGACAATGTTCTGTGTCGGGTCCTTGATGTCGCAGGTCTTGCAGTGCACGCAGTTCTGCGCATTGATCTGCAGCCGCGGCTGTTCGGCTTCGCCCTCGACGAACTCGTAAACGCCGGCCGGGCAATAGCGAGCTTCGGGTCCTGCGAAACGCGCCAGGTTGACGTCCACGGGCACTGACGCGTCCTTCAGCGTCAGGTGTGCGGGCTGGTTCTCTTCGTGATTGGTGTTGCTCAGGAACACCGAACCCAGACGGTCGAAGCTGACCACGCCGTCGGGCTTGGGGTAGGCAATCGGAGCGGCCTGATCGGCAGGCAGCAGCGCTTCGTGGTCGCGCCGGGTTGAGTGCAGGGTCCAAGGCGGACTCGCGATGCCGATCTTGGGCAGCAGCCACTGCTCCACGCCGGTCATCAACTGGCCCATGAGCTTGCCCTTCTTGAACCACAGCTTGAAGTTGCGCGACTGCTTCAGTTCGTCGTGCAGCCAGCTGGTCGTGAAGGCTTCGGGGTAGGCCGTCAGCTCGTCACGCAGGCGCCCTGCGGCCAGCGCCGGGGCAAGGGCCTCGGCACACAGCATGCCGCTCTTGATGGCGGCATGGCTGCCCTTGATGCGCGCCGCATTGAGGTAGCCGGCATCGCATCCGACCAGCGCACCGCCCGGGAACACTGTCTTGGGCAGCGCTTGCGGGGTGCCGTTGTTGATGGCCCGCGCGCCGTAGCCCAGGCGTTTGCCGCCCTCGATGTGCGCACGGACCGCCGGGTGGGTCTTCCAGCGCTGCATCTCCTCGAACGGGCTCATGTGCGGGTTGCGGTAGTCGAGCCCGATCACGAAGCCCAGCGTCACCTTGCGGTCTGACAGGTGGTAGAGGAAGCCGCCGCCGAAGGTGTCGTCGGTCATCGGCCAGCCGGCGGTGTGCACCACCCGGCCGGGCTCGGCGCGCTGCGGATCGACTTCCCACAGCTCCTTGATGCCGATCGCGAAGGTCTGCGGATCTCGGCCCTCGTCGAGGCGATAGCGGGCAATCAGCTGCTTGCCGAGATGGCCACGTGCACCCTCGGCAAAGACCGTGTACTTGCCGAGCAGTTCCATGCCGAGTTGGAACGCATCGCCGGGTTCTCCGTTCTTGCACATGCCCATGTTGCCGGTGGCGACCCCGCGCACCGCACCCTGCTCGTCGTACAGCACCGCGGCGGCGGCGAACCCGGGAAAGATCTCCACGCCCAGGCCTTCGGCCTGCTGCGCCAGCCACCGCACCACGTTGCCCAGCGAGACGACGTAGCAGCCATGGTTGTGGAAATTGCGCGGCACCAGCCAGTCGGGCGTGCGCCGGCTGCCCGTGGGCGACAGGAAGAGAACGTCGTCACCCGTCACGGGCTGCAGCAGCGGCGCGCCGCGTTCCTTCCAGTCGGGCAGCAGTTCGGTGATGGCGCGCGGGTCCATCACCGCGCCGGAGAGGATGTGGGCCCCCGGTTCCGAGCCCTTCTCGATGACCACGACCGACGCCTGCGGATTCAGTTGCTTGAGCCGGATTGCCGTGGCCAGCCCGGCGGGGCCCGCGCCGACGATCACGACGTCGTACTCCATGGCCTCGCGCGGGCCGTAGCGGTCGATGAGTTCCTGGTCGTTCACGGGTATTGCCCGCGCACGCCGACGCGTACGCGCTTTCGGTCAGTTGTTCAGTGATGGGATTGGGGGACCGGCGGCGAGCGGTCCGGTGCCATGCCGCGCCGGTAGACCAGCAGCGTGCGCCTGAAAGTGCACACAACCACTCCGTCCTGGTTGAAGCCTTCCGTGGCGACGGTCACCACGCCGAGGCTCGGCCGCGACTTCGACTCGCGCGTTTCGAGCACCGTCGAGCGTGCGTAAATCGTGTCACCCTCGAACACCGGGTTCGGCAATCGCACCTCGTCCCAGCCGAGGTTGGCGAAGACGTTGTACGAGACGTCGATGACCGATTGTCCCGTCACCAGCGCCAGCGTGAAGCAGGAGTTCACCAATGGCTTGCCGAACTCGGTCTTGGCGGCGTAGTGCCCGTCGAAGTGCACCGCCGCGACGTTCTGCGTCAGCAGCGTGAACCAGATGTTGTCGTGCTGGGTGACGGTACGACCCAGGGGATGACGGTACTCGTCGCCGACCTCGAAGTCTTCGAAGAAGCGTCCCTCCCAACCCGTCTTCACGCTCACCTTGGCCCTACTCCCTCACAAAGGTGCCGTCGAACACGATCGTGGTGATCTGCTTGACGAAGTCGTCGAAAGAACCCTTCTGCGGGTTGTACCACTCGACAGTCCAGTTCAGCGCGCCTATTACGAACAAGCGCGCGACGGTGGCGCCGATGTCGCGCCGCAACTCGCCGCGCCGAGTGGCTTCGTCGAGCAGCGCATCCCAGTAGTCGGCGTACTCGCGTCGCACCTTGCGGTGGCGGTTCTTCGCCGCCAGCGGAATCTGGCCGTAGATGCGGATGTTGGCGGACGTGAAGTCGCCATGGTGCAGCAGACCCCAGAGATGCCCCTCGATCGCCGCGGCGACTTTCATGCGCGCCGTCGCGTCCTTTGGCAGCGACTCCACCCGCTGGCGAACTGCATCGGCGACGGCTTGTATGCCCTTGTCCAACACCTCGCCGAGGATCTGCTCCTTGGATTCGAAGTGGTAGTAGATGCTGCCGGCTTTGATGCCGGCAGCATCAGCCACCTCGCGCAGCGTGGTCGCCACGTAGCCATGATGGCGAAACAACCGCGAGGCTTCGAGGAGTATCCGCTCGCGCGTGGCGATGTCCGCCTCGGTGCGAACGCTGGCCTCACGAGTCTTGGTGGTCATGTTCGAGGGCTCGAAGGGTTGGAGACGATCGTTGGATTTTACCTTCCCGAGTCCCAGTTAATCGGTCAGCGCTGGGCAAGGCTAACTAACGTATGTTTGACATGATATCATATCGAACCGAGTCTGCCAATGAGGCCGACAGGGATCGACGGGTTCCAGGCGTGGCGGTGTCATCGCAGCGTGGAGCGCCCGTAGCGATCCGATGGGCCATCACTGGCCAGCCGGAACCAGCCTTCAGGAGTGCTACAGATGCTGCTTAACGAAGACCAGATCGCGCTGCGCGACGTTGCACGTCGCTTTGCCCGCGAGAAACTCAAGCCCCGCTACCAGGCGCGCGAGGCCGAACCCGGATTCGATCGCGCCCTCATGAAGGAGATCGGCGCACTCGGTCTGATCGGTGTCGACCTTCCGGAGGAGTACGGCGGTCTCGGGCTGAGCGGCGTCACCTCAGGGATCATCACCGAGGAGATGGCCTACGGCGACTTCAACATCAGCTATTTGCAGCTGCTTGGGTCGCTGATGGGTGCCATCGTCCACCGCAACGCGAATCCCGAGCTGGCGCGCCACTGGAACACCCGGCTCGTCGCCGGCGAGGCCATCATCGGCCTCGGCCTGACCGAGCCGCGTGGCGGCTCAGACGCGGCCAATCTGCAGCTAAAGGCGCGGCGCGAGGGCCAGCACTTCGTGCTCTCCGGCGAAAAGACATCGATCACCTTCTCCGACCAGTGCGATGCGATGATCCTGTTCGCCCGCACCGGCGCCGCCGACGCAGGCGCACGCGGCATCAGCGCCTTCCTGGTGCCGATGGACCTGCCCGGCATCCAGCGCACGCGCTTCAACGATCTGGGCAGCAAGATCATCGGCCGCGGCTCGGTGTTCTTCGACGAGGTGCGCGTGCCGGCCGAGAACATGATGGGCCCAGAGGGCAAGGGCTTCACGCAGGTGATGCAGGGCTTCGACTTCAGCCGCATCCTGATCGCGCTGCAGTGCCTTGGCGCGGCGCAGGCATCGATCGACGAGACCTGGGAGTACGTCAAAGAGCGCCAGGCCATGGGTGCGCCGCTGGTGCAGTACCAGGGCGTGTCGTTCCCCATCGTCGAGTTCGAGACCCTGATCGCGGCGTGTCGCCAGCTGAGCTATCACGCGCTGGCGCTGCGCGATGCCGGACAGCCGCACACCGCGGAAGCGGCGATGGTCAAATGGATGGGGCCGAAGACGGCGTTCGACGCCATCCACCAGTGCATTCTGACCTTCGGACACTACGGATGGAGCATGGACCTGCCGCACCAGCAGCGCCTGCGTGACGTGATGGGCCTGGAGATCGGCGACGGCACGGCGCAGGTGATGAAGCTCATCGTCGCGCGCGAGCGCGCTGGCCGCATGGCGGTGCAATACGCTGCGGAGAACAAGCGATGAGCACGGACAAGCCCGTGCGCATCAGCCGCGAGGGTGGCGTCGGCGTGATCGAGCTGGCGCGCCCCGACAAGTTCAATTGCCTGTCGTTGGCGGTTCACGCAGCGATCGCCGAGGCGTTGGACGAGTTCGAGGCGCCGGGCTCGGGAGTTCGTGCGGTGCTCGTTCGGGCGCAGGGCAAGCACTTCTGCACCGGTGCCGACCTGGACGAGGTCAAGCGCTTGCGCAGCCGTCCAGCCGACATTGAGCACTTCATTCGCTACGGCCACGTGGTCTTGCAGCGCTTGGAAGCGAGTTCGCTGCCGGTGGTGGCCGCTTGCCAGGGCCTGGCGCTGGCAGGAGGCAGCGAGCTGATGATGGCCTGCGACGTGGTCTTCGCGTCCAGCGACTTCAGGTTCGGGGATCAGCACGCGCAGTACGGCCTGGTACCGGGCTGGGGCGGATCGCAACGCCTGCCGCGCATCGTGGGCGTGCGGCGCGCGCTGGACCTGTTCTACAGCGCGCGCTGGATCGACGCGTCGACAGCCTTCGCCTGGGGCCTGGTGAACTACGTCGTCGAACCCGACAAGCTGGCGGAGGTTTCGATGGCGTACTGCGCCCAACTCGCTTCGCGCAGCCGTATCGGTCTGGCAACCATGAAACACCTGGCGCGGCAGGGCCTCGACCAGCCGCTGAACGAGGGGCTGGAGCTGGAGCAGGTGCGGATCTCGCGCGAACTGCTCAACGACGATGTCTCCGAGGGCCTGGCCGCCTTCGAAGCGCGCCGGCCACCTGTCTTCAAGTCGTGACAGGCGGGGCGGTGTTGTACTCGCCCGGCCGTCCATTTGTACTCTATCAATGACCATCCTCGTACCCCGAGCGTCAACCAGTGATGCCGAGTTCCAGGCCAATCGCTCGGCCTATGAGTCGCTGATCTCGACCCTGCATGAGCGCCGCCGGCAGGCGCTGGCCGGCGGCCCGGACAAGGCACGCGAAAAGCACCTCGCGCGCAACAAGATCCTGCCGCGCGACCGCGTCGAGGTGCTGTTGGATCCTGGTTCGCCGTTTCTCGAGCTCGGGATGCTGGCGGGCGAGGGGCTCTATGACGGCGTGCCGCCGGGTGCGAGCATCATCACCGGCATCGGGCTGATCAATGGCCGGCCGTGCATGGTGATCGCCAACGACGCCACCGTGAAGGGCGGCACCTACTACGGCATGACATGCAAGAAGCACGTGCGCGCGCAGCAGATCGCCTGGGCGCACCGGCTGCCTTGCGTGACGCTCGTCGACAGCGGTGGCGCCTTCCTGCCTGACATGTCCAACATCTTCCCCGACGTGGGGCAGTTCGGCAGCATCTTCAACAACCAGGTCCGCATGTCCGCCGAGGGCATCCAGCAGATCGCGGTGGTCCTCGGGCCCTGCACGGCGGGTGGTGCGTACATCCCGGCGCTTTGCGACGAGATCGTGATCGTCAAGGAACAGGGCTACATGTACCTCGGCGGCCCCGAGTTGACCTTTGCCGCCACCGGCGAGACGGTCGACGGCGAGTCGCTCGGTGGCGCACAGATGCATTGCAGCGTCAGCGGCGTGACCGACCACATCGCCAGCGACGACCGCCATGCACTGGCACTGACGCGTGAGGTTTTGCGTGAACTGGGCGAGCCGCCCAGGCCGCGCTGGACCAAGCTGCCCAGCCGACCGCCGCGGCACGACCCGCGGGAGATCCATGGCCTCATCAGCCGCGACCCGAAGATCCCGACCGATACGCGCGAGATCCTGGCCCGGCTGGTCGATGACAGCCGCTTCCAGGAGTTCAAGCCGCTGTACGGCGACACGCTGCTGACGGGCTTCGCGCGCATCCACGGCCACGAGATCGGGATTCTCGCCAACCAGGGCGTGCTGTTCCCGGAAAGCGCGATGAAGGCGGCGCACTTCATCGACCTGTGCTGCCAGCGCGACATCCCGCTGTTGTTCCTGGCCGACGTGACCGGCTTCATGGTCGGCCGCGCCGCCGAGCAGGCCGGCATCGCGAAGGCAGGCGCGAAGATGATCACCGCGATGGCGTCCGCCAACGTTCCGAAGTACACGATCCTCATCGGCGCGTCCTACGGCGCAGGCTATCTGGCCATGTGCGGTCGTCCGTTCAATCCCACGGCCATGTTCGCCTGGCCCAATGCCCGCGCCGCGATCATGGGCCCCGAGCAGGCGGCCACCGTGATGGCGCTGGTGCGCCGGCAGATCAACAAGACCGAAGGGCGTGAGTGGACGCCCGAGGAGGAGGAGGCCTTCAAGCGGCCGGTGCGCAAGATCTACGAGGACTTCCAGCCGGCGGACAACTTCTCGTCCAATCTTTGGGTCGACGGCATCATCGCGCCCACCGAGACGCGCGACGTGATGGGCCTCATGCTCGACCTGGCCTCCCGGACTGCGGCCAAACCCACGCCTTTCGGCGTGTTCCGCTTCTGAGGCCCCCATCATGCAACGCATCAACAAGGTTCTGATCGCCAATCGCGGCGAGATTGCCTGCCGCATCGCGCGCACCTGCCGCCGCCTCGGCCTGAAAGTCGCCACGGTCCACTCGGCCGCCGACCGCCATGCGCGCCACGTGCGCGAGATCGGTGAATCCGTCGAACTCGGCGCTGCCGCTCCCGCCGACAGCTACCTGCGCATCGACGCAATCGTCGCGGCGGCCAAGCGGGTGGGGGCCGACGCCGTGCATCCGGGTTTCGGATTTGTCTCGGAGAACCCCGAGTTCGTGCGCGCGCTCGACGCTGCCGGCCTCGTTTTCATCGGTCCGACCGCGGAGACGATGGAACGTCTGGGCGGCAAGGCGCAGGCCAAGCTCGAGGCTGCTTCGGTGGGGGTGCCTGTCGTGCCCGGCAGCCGGGGAGGCATCAGCGACGCGGCGGCCGTGGCGTCGACGGTGCAGGGCATGCCGCTGCCGGTGCTGCTCAAGGCGGTGGCCGGCGGTGGCGGCCGCGGCATGGCGGTCATCGAATCGCTCGACGGCTTGCAGACCCGCATCGAAAGCGCGATGCGCGAAGCCGGGAAGGCCTTCGGCAACGGTGAGATGATCGTCGAACGATATTTGCCGCGTGTGCGCCACATCGAGGTGCAGGTCGCCGGCGACGGCCATGGCCGCGCCATCCACCTCTACGAGCGCGAGTGCACGCTGCAACGCCGCCACCAGAAGGTCATCGAAGAGGCGCCGAGCGCAGGGCTGCCGATGGCCTTGCGCGAGCGACTGCTGGCCGACGCCGTCAAACTCGCCGAGGCGGTGCGCTACCGAGGGCTGGGCACGGTCGAGTTCGTGGTTGCCGGCGACGAGTACTTCTTTCTCGAGGTCAACCCGCGGCTGCAGGTCGAGCATCCGGTGACGGAGGAGGTCACCGGCCTGGACCTGGTCGAACTGCAACTGCGCATCGCAGACACCGGTGCGTTGCCGCTGGCGCAGTGCGATGTGCGCTGCGATGGCCATGCCTTCGAGGCGCGCCTGTGTGCAGAAGATCCTGCTGCCGGTTTCCTGCCCACCACGGGCCGCCTCGAGCGTGTCGACTTCGGCCGTTCCGCGGTACGTGTTGAGGCGGGGGTCGACAGCGGCGACGAGGTTACTCCGTACTACGACTCGATGATCGCCAAGCTGATCGCCAGCGGGTCCGACCGCGATTCGGCACGGCGCGCACTGGCCGCAGGCCTGCGCGACACCACGGTCATCGGTCTGACGACCAATCTGCAGTTCCTGCACGAGCTGCTGCACTGGCCGCAGACGCGCGATGCGAGTTTCCACACCCGGCTCATCGACGAAAGCACTGCCGCGGCCACGGCCACGCCGGTGACGGCGGCCGAGCCGATCGAACACGTTGCTGCCGCGGCCCTTCACTGGTTGCAGCGTGAGCGCGCCCTGGCGCCTGAACTGGGCTGCTGGAGCGAGGCCGGCAGTTTCACCGGCTGGCGGCTGGGCGTGAGCACTGTCGCGGTCGCCCCGCTGCCGAGCGTCGTGCTGTCCGCCGGCCAGGCGCAGTGGCCGGTTCGATGTTCGGCGCCGGCGACCGACGGCACGGTGCAGCTGCTGCTCGCCGAGCAGTCCGTGGCCGCGGCCTTGCATGTGCCGGCGGCGCTGGCATCCGGGCGCCGCCTGCTGCATGTCGGGCAACGGGTGATCGAGGTGGCCGTGGCCGAGGTTGCGGCGGGCATCGAGGTCGTCAGCGCGCTCGGGCGCAGCGTCTTTGGCTGCACGCCCTACCTCGGCGGTGCGCTGGGCGAAGAGGGCGCCGGCGGCGCCCTGCTCGCACCGATGATGGGCAAGGTGGTGGCGCTGAAGGCGGCCCCCGGCGATGCGGTGGGTGCAGGCCAGACGGTGATCGTGCTGGAGTCTATGAAGATGGAGCTGCATGTGAGCGCGCCAATCGATGGAACGCTGACGCTGCTGAACTGCGCGGTCGGCGACATGGTGGAGCGCCACCAAAGACTGGCCGAGGTCACCCCGGCCGCGACGTCCTGAGGGAGAAGCAAGATGTCCATGCTGCCGCGACGCGTCGAGTTTCACGAGGAAGGCCCGCGCGAGGGTTTCCAGATGGAGAAGGGAACCTATCCGCTGGACGATCGGTTGGCCCTGATCGATGCGCTGGCCGCCTCAGGCCTCAGGCAGGTTCAGTGCGCCTCGTTCGTCAGCCCGCGCGCCGTGCCGCAGATGGCCGACTCGCCCGAGCTGTTCGCCAGGCTGCGCAAGCGGCCCGGTACGCGCTACACGGGGCTGTGGCTGAACGAGAGCGGCTTCGAGCGTGCGCGCGCCTGCGACAACATCGACATCGACGGCAAGGTGGTGTTCTACGTCACCGAGCCCTTCTCGCAGCGCAACAACAACTGCAGCGTGGCCGAGAACCGCGAGCGCCAGCTGGCGTGGATCGACCGCTACATCGCGTTGGGCATTCCGTTCGAGCAGGCCTACGTCGTCACCGCCTTTGGCTGCAACCTCGGCGGGCCGGTCCCGGTGTCGGCCGTCACCGATGTCGTGCGCTGGCTGGTCGACGCCTGCGCCGATCGTCGCATTCGGTTCCCGGCGTTCTACCTCGCCGACACGATGGGCTGGGCCAACCCGGAGGAGATCAAGCGCCGCATCGGTGCCGTGCGCGAGCTGGTGCCGCAGGCGCGCATCGGTCTGCACCTGCACGACACGCGCGGCGTGGGCGGTGCCAACGTCTATGCCGCGATGCAGATGGGTGTTGACTTGTTCGACAGCTCGGTGGCGGGTCTGGGCGGTTGCCCTTTCGCCGGCCACAAGCACGGCGGCGCAGCAGGCAACATCTGCACGGAGGACATGGCCTTCATGTGCGAAGAAATGGGCGTCGACACCGGGCTCGATCTCGAGCAGCTCGTCGAGGCTGCCCGTCTGGCCGAACGCATCATCGGTCGGCCGCTCAACGGTCGACTGATGCGCAGCGGCACGCTTGCCGCGATGCGCTGCTGAACCGGTCACCGGCTCCGATGGCACAGAGCGGGGATTCCGCAGAGTCGCCTCCGCCGCCGATTCACCCGCCCGAGTCGGCCGAGGCTTGGGTCGGGCCCTTGGTGGCCATGCTTGTGGTGCAGACGGCCGTATCGTTCCTGTCGCGCATTCCGCCGACGCTTGCACCGACATTGGGGCCCCGCGTCGGCTGGCCGGCCGAGAGCGTCGGCTACCTGACGGCGCTGATCTCGGGCGGCTCCATTTTCGTGCTGCTGCTCGCCGCGCCACTGCAGCGTCGCCTCGGCTCGATGCGCACCTTGCAGATCGGCATGGCGCTTGGCGTCGCCGGCGCGCTGCTGTGCGCGCTGCCGTCGGCCGGGGCACTGGTGGTGGGCTCGCTGATCATCGGCCTGTCGATCGGCCCGCCGTCGACGGCCGGGATGGACGTGTTGCAGCGCTATGCGCCGCCAAGCCACCGTAATCTGCTGTTCTCGGTCAAGCAGGCCGGCGTGCCGCTGGGCGGCGTGGCGGCGGGCCTGCTCCTCCCGGGTGCGGCGCAATGGCTCGGGTTGGAAGGGGCCATCCTGGTGGCGGCCGCGTTGGGTGCAGCCGCGCTGTCGGCGGTGCAACCATGGCGGCGGCGAGTCGATGCGCAGCGGGACCGGACGCTGCGGCTGCGCTGGCGGCACTTCGGCTCCATGGATGCCCTGCGCCGCCCGCTGCAGACGCTCGTCGCCATGCCGGGCATGCGCCGCATGGGCATCGTCGGAGGATGCCTGGCGACGGGGCAGAGCACCTGGTTCGCGTTTCTCGTGACCTACCTCGTTTCGCAATTGGGATGGTCGCTGGTGGCGGCCGGGGGGCAGTTCGCTCTCATGCAGACGGTCAGCGTGCTCGGGCGACCGCTGGCCGGCTTCGCCTCGGACAGGCTCCGCGACGGCCTGCGCGTACTGCGCTGGATGGCCGCCGCGTCGGCGTTGACCACGCTCGCGTTCGCGTTCTGCACACCTGCCTGGCCAGCCTGGGCGGTGGTGACGCTGTCGGTGCTCGGTGGGTTGACGGTGGCGAGCTGGAACGGCGTCCTGTTTGCAGAAATGGCCCGCATTGCACCGCGTGAGTCGCTCAACGAAGCCATGGCCGGTGCGACCTTGCTCCTGCTGATCGCCTATGTGATGGCCGCCGTGCTGTTCAGCGTCGTCCTGGCTGTCGGAGGTGGCTACCGGCTCGCGTTCGTCATGGTCGCGGCGCTGACGAGCGTCGCGCTTTGGCCGCTGACCACACAAGCACGCGCCTAACGACTGTTTGACTGACGTAAGATGCCCGTCCGAACCACCCGCTTGACGCGAAGGCCCTCGTCATGAACTTGTCTGCTGCGACCAAGCCGAATGCGCGCTGTACCACCGGGCCGTCGACATGGCGTTGATCAAGAGCCGCTTCGTCGCTGGCGTGGATCAGGCGTCGGAGCGCCACGGGCGGCAGCAGCTTTCGCTGCTGCGCGAGCGCCTCGCGATGGTGGCGGTCGGCGGTCGTGATGCGCACATCGAGCGCCACCGCGCGCGCGGCAAGTTGCTGGCGCGCGAACGCATCGACTTCGCGTGCGACGACGGCACGGCATTCCTGGAGCTCTCTCCGCTGGCTGCCTGGGGACAGTACGGCAACGAGGTGCCGGCCGCGGGCATCGTCACCGGCGTCGGTATCGTCGCCGGTCAGCCATGCATGTTCATCGCCAACGACGCCACGGTGAAGGGCGGCTCCTTCTTCCACGAGACGGTCAAGAAGCACCGCCGCGCGCAGGAGATCGCCTGGCGGCTGCGGCTGCCGGTGCTCTATCTCGTGGACTGCGGCGGCGCCTTCCTGCCCGAGCAGGATCGTGTGTTCCCGGATCGCGACCACTTCGGCAACAACTTCTTCCAGCAGTGCCGCATGTCGCAGGACGGCGTGCCGCAGATCTCCGCCGTGTTCGGCGGCTGCACGGCCGGCGGCGCCTACATTCCGGCGCTGTCGGACGAGGTGATCATGGTGCGCGGCAACGCGCGCATCCACCTCGGCGGCCCCTCGATCGTGAAGATCGCGATCAACGAAACCGTCGATGGCGAGACGCTGGGCGGCGCGGCGATGCACACCTTGGTCTCGGGCGTGAACGACCACCTGGCCGA
>CAKZXL010000140.1 GCA_937883885.1 uncultured Aquincola sp.
ATCGGTTTTGGATGCATGGCGATGGCTCCGCTGAATGGGTGCCACCGCCACGGCAAGCCGGGTGCCGGCTCGCGCCGCCTGTCAGGCGTCCGTCCCCGGCTGCCCTTCACGCGCAAAGTACTTGCCCGCGGCGGCCACCTTCAGGTACTTGGCCACCGTCTTGCGGTCGGTCAGCATCAGCACCGCTTCGTCGTTGCCGATGCCGGCGGCCTGGGCCAGTTGCTGGCCGGCTGCGTCCAGGCCGATGGCCTTGAGGTGGCGCCAGGCGTCGCGCAGGAAGTCCAGCGCCGCCGGGTGGCCCAGCAGCGGCTGGATGCCGGCTTCGCTGCCCAGCACGATCACCGCGCCGAACAGGCACGACGGTGAGCCGGCCAGCGCGCCGTCGGCCTTGAGCAGGCTGCCGTCGGACAGCTGCACGCCTTCGATCTTGGCGGCGATGACGGACACGCGGGCACGGGCTTTTTCCAGCGCCTGCTTGGTGGTGTTCACCAGTTCGGCATCGGCGCCTTCGGCCACCAGCATGGCCAGGTGACGGCCCTTGAGGCCGCCGGCACGGGTGGCCACCTGGCTCAGCGCCGGCGAGGGCGGCAGATCCTGCGGCTCGCGGGCCGGCGTGGCCTGCGAGATGCTGCCCGGCGCCACGCCCAGCTTGTCGGCCACGCCCTGGGCCAGGGTCTCGTCGATCAGCACCAGGTGCGACAGCACGCGGTCGCGCACAGCGCCGGTTTCCACCTTGCCCAGCTCGAAGGCGAGTGCATTGACCATGTGGCCCTGCTCGGGCGCGGTCATCGAGCGGAAGAAGAGGCGCGCCTGCGAATAGTGGTCGGCAAAGCTCTCGGGCCGCAGACGTTGCTTGGGGCCGGTCTCTTCCACCGCCACGCTGTTGAAGCCGCGCTCGGGCGATTCACGCGGCAGCCGGCTGCCCAGCGAATTGGGCTCGTAGGCCACGCGGCCGGTGGGCACCTGCATCTGCATCTGGCCGTCGCGCTGGAAGTTGGTCACCGGGCAGCGCGCCTGGTTGATGGGCAGCTGGTGGAAGTTGGGCGTGCCCAGGCGCGACAGCTGCGTGTCCAGGTACGAGTGCAGCCGACCCTGCAGCAGCGGGTCGTTGCTGAAGTCCAGGCCCGGCACCATGTGGCTGGGGCAGAAGGCCACCTGCTCGGTCTCGGCGAAGAAGTTGGACGGGTTGCGGTCCAGCACCATGCGGCCCACCACCTCGATCGGCACGATCTCTTCGGGGATGACCTTGGTGGGGTCGAGCACGTCGAAGGGCAGGCTGTCGGCGGTGGCCTGGTCGAACACCTGCAGGCCCAGCTCCCAGGTCGGGAAGTCGCCACGCTCGATGGCTTCCCACAGGTCGCGGCGGTGGTAGTCGCTGTCGGCACCGGCGATCTTCACCGCCTCGTCCCAGGTGGTGGACTCCACGCCCAGGCCGGCGCGCCAGTGGAACTTGACGAACTTCCAGTCACCCGCCGCATTGACCAGCCGGAAGGTGTGCACGCCGAAGCCGTCGATCATGCGCAGCGAACGCGGAATGGTGCGGTCGCTCATCGCCCACATGATCATGTGCAGGCTTTCGGGCATCAGCGAGACGAAGTCCCAGAAGGTGTCGTGCGCCGAAGCCGCCTGCGGAAAGCCGCGGTCGGGCTCCATCTTCACCGCATGGATCAGGTCGGGGAACTTGATGGCGTCCTGGATGAAGAACACCGGGATGTTGTTGCCCACCAGGTCGAAGTTGCCTTCGTCGGTGTAGAACTTGACCGCGAAGCCGCGCACGTCGCGCGGCGTGTCCACCGAGCCGGCGCCGCCGGCCACCGTCGAAAAGCGGGTGAACACCGGCGTGCGCTTCTTGGCCTTGCTCAGAAAGCTGGCCTTGGTCCACTCGCTGCAGTCGCGCAGGCATTCGAAGTAGCCGTGCGCGGCCGAGCCGCGGGCATGCACGATGCGCTCGGGGATGCGCTCGTGGTCGAAGTGGGTGATCTTCTCGCGCAGCAGGAAGTCTTCCAGCAGCGTGGGGCCGCGGTAGCCGCCGTGCAGCGAGTTCTGGTTGTCGGCCACCGCCAGGCCCTGGTTGCTGGTGAGCAGCGGCTGGCCGACGCCGGCCGTCTGGTGGGTCTCACCGCCGGGGCCGGTGCCGGGGGGCAGGGCTTGGGGGGCGGCGCCGCCCGCGGGGCGGCGGGCGGGTGCGGGCATCGCGGTCTTGCGGCTGGGCATGGGCTCTCCTGGTTGGCAGCATGCAAATGCAACCAGGAGGCTATGCCGCCACAGGCGCACGGCCTGTGGGCCAGCCGCTTCGCCGGCTGTAGGACAGCGCGACGAAACGGGGCTGGCAGGCTCAGGTCGTGCTCAAACGGTGCGGAAGCGCGTGAGCAGCTGCACCAGCCGCCCGGCTTGGTTGCGCAGCGATTCGGTGGCGGCCGACGCCTCTTCCACCAGCGCCGCATTCTGCTGGGTCGAGCGGTCCATCTCCGAGACCGTCTGGTTCACCTGCGCAATGCCGCTGGCCTGCTCGGCCGTGGCCCGCGAGATGTCTTCCACGCTGCCGGCCACACGTTCGATGGCGCTGACGATGCGGCCCATGGTCTGGCCCGCCGCCTGCACCTTCACCGCGCCGGCGTCGATCTGCTCGACCGAGCTGCTGATCAGCGTGCGGATCTCGCGCGCCGCATCGGCACTGCGCTGGGCCAGGCTGCGCACCTCGCCGGCCACCACCGCAAAACCGCGGCCCTGTTCGCCAGCGCGTGCCGCCTCCACCGCGGCATTGAGCGCCAGGATGTTGGTCTGGAACGCGATGCCGTCGATGGTGCCGATGATCTCGCCGATCTTCTTGGCCTGGGCGTTGATGGCCTCCATGGTCTGGATCACGTCGGCCACCATCTGGCCGCCTTCGCGGGCCACGTTGGAGGCATCGTGCGCCATGGTGTTGGCCTCACGCGCATGGTCGGCGCTGTTGCGGATGGTGGCGGCCAGCTGCTCGATGGAAGCGGCCGTTTCCTGCAGCGCGGCGGCGGTGTTCTCGGTGCGCGAGGACAGATCGCTGTTGCCGGTGGCGATCTCGCCCGAGGCGGTGCTGATCTCGTCGGCGGTGCGGCGGATGTCCACCACGATGCCGCTGAGGCCGCGCGACACCTCGCCCAGCGCCGCCAGCACGCGGCCGGTGGCATCGGCCGAGGTGGCCTGCTCGATGCGCGTCAGGTCGCCCTGCGCCAGCTGCCCGGCCAGCTGCGCCGCATGGCCCAGCGGCTGGCTGATCGCCCGCACGATGGCCACCGACATCAGCCCCGCCAGCACCAGCGCCGCCAGGGTGGCGCCAAGGATGACGTGGCTGTGGCGCTGGGCCGTGGCCGAAGCTTCGGCCACGCTTTGCGCCGTCTGCGCCTGTTCGCGGGCGATGTAGTCCTTGAGCTGCTGCTGGGTGGCGGCGAACTGGTTGTCCAGCGTCACCACGAAGCTGGCGGCCGTGGCCACGCCGGCAGTCTTGATCTCCAGGGTGTCGCGCGCGCTTTTGGCATAGGCCGTGTAGCCCTGGGCGATGGGCGCCAGCACGGCGCGGTCCTTGTCGGACAGGGCGGCGTCGCTGGCGGCGGCGTGCACCGCCTTCTCGAAGGCCTGCAGCTGGGCACCGATGCGGTCGTCGAGCTGCTTGATCATTTCCGCCCGCTGGCCGATGGCCTCCCAGGTCAGGCTCTGGTAGATCAGCTGATGCAGTTGCGTGAGCTCCTGCGCCAGCGTCTCGGCCTTGACGATGCGGGCCACGCCTTCATCGCCGATTTCGTGCAGCTCGTTGGTGAGCGAGCGGTTGGCGAACCAGCCCACCGCCGCCACCACCAACAGGCACAGCGCCACGAAGGCCGGCGCCAGCGACACCTTCACACCGATCGAGGCATTGCGAAAGAACTGGTTCATGACTTGCCTGGTTCGTCGTCTGTGCCAGGCCGCTCAGCGGTAGATGCCCACGCCGATGAAGCCCTCGCCGTTGGGCTGCTTGCGGGCATAGGTGGACTTGGCCATCATCTTCTTGGAGATGGGGTCCGGCCAGTCGTAGTCGTACCAGCCGCCGCCCTTGGCCGCGATGTCGATCAGGCCGGTGACCACCGGCTTGCCGTTGCCGTCCTTGACGGCCGACATGTCCTTGCCCAGCAGCTTGTCGTTGCCACCGTGCGCCAGCACCACGGCCTTGCTGTCATAGACCATCACGTAGAGGTCCTTCTTGGTCCAGGCGGCCTTGTCGGTGGTGAAGTCGGCGTAGGCCTTCTGGGTGCCCACCTTCTTGATGTGCTCGAAAGCGGCGTCGGCCATGGCCTTGGCTTCTTCCTTGGTGCCCCGCTCCTGCGCGGCGGCGGGCAGGGCGAAGCAGGCTGCGGTCAACAGGGTGGCAGCGATGCGCGAGGTGTACTGCATGTGGCTTGTCTCACAGGCTGGAAAACGCGGCGGTCTGCCGCAGGAATCCAGGCTATCGGCTGGTCACTTGTGATTCTTTAATCACCGGAATTGCAGCCCCCGCGCAGAGAAGCTCAGACCCTCAGCCGCAGGGCCCAACACCGCCCGCAGGTTCTCGCGGGCGGCATGACGCAGGTTGGACACCACCTGGGGTGGCTGTTGCTGGCTGCTGCGGTGGGCCAGCGCCATGAAGGTGCCGAGCATCGCGCATTGTTCATAGAGGCGCCGGCGGTCGGTGGCATTGAGCTGGGCGAGCAGGGCCTGCAGTTGCGCACTGGCCCGCAGCTGGTGGCCGGCGGCGCTCACGGCCTGGTCGCTGGGCTCGGTGCCGGTCATGGCCATGTAGTTGCCGGCCAGCAGGGCCACCACCGCGCCGGCCACGTCCTCGGCGGGCCAGCCCAGCTGCCGTTCCAGCTGCTGGTAGCCGGGCATCAGCTGCGCGTAGACCTTCTCTAGCTTCGCGCGTTGCGCCGGGGGCGCGGCCTGCGCCAGCTCGGCGGCGCTGCGTTCGACCCGGGGCGGCGCCATCGGCAGCGCTGCCGGGGCCGCCGCGCGCGGCGCATCGGGGCGGGTGGCGTTGATCAGCGCTGCCTGGTTCAGGAAGGTGTTGCTGATGAAGTTGGAGGTCGGCGCCGCATAGGTCTGCGCGAACTCCATGGTGTATTGGGCCGAAGCGGCCGGCGGCATCAGCGCTGCGGCGCCGAGCAGGCAGGCGGCGCCGACAAGTCGCCAGCGGCGGGTGGGGGTGAGGTGCGGGTCGTACAACGTCATCGCAGGGGCCCCGTGGCGCAGGGCGTCTGTCGCAGTGGGCCGCAGCCTACGGAATGCGCCGCGCAGGGCCACCCCTAGCAACGCCGCTGCGCAGACAGCCGTTACATCTTTTTTCGCGCGTGCTGCATCTGAAGGCGCGCCTGGCTTCTAGAGCAGAGGTGAGCCCCGGCCACCGCCCGTCGCCTGACGTGGCGCCCATCACTACCGCTTGAAGGACAAGACCATGCGCTCGATCGTTTTCACCTCCGTTGCCCTGGCCACCGTGGCACTGCTGTCGGCCTGCGGCGGCATGCCGATGACCTCGGCCCGCTTCAACCAGGACGCACTGCCCGACGCGGTGAAGGTGCCCGCCGGCCACCGTGTGGCGATGGAGACCGTGGGCGTGGGCGAGATCACCTACGAATGCCGCGCCAAGACCACTGGTGCCGGCCATGAATGGGTGTTCGTCGGCCCGCAGGCCGACCTCAACAACCGCATGGGCGCCAAGGTGGGCAGCTACTACGGCCCGCCGGCCACCTGGGCGGCCAACGACGGTTCCAGGATCACCGGCACGCAGGTGGCGGTGGCGCCGGCCATGGCAGGCAGCATCCCGCTGCAGCTGGTCAAGGCCAACCCGGCCACCGGCATGGGCGCGATGAACGGCATCGCCTACATCCAGCGCGTGGCCACCCAGGGCGGTGTGGCGCCTGCCAGCGTGTGCGACGGTGCTGCGCTCGGCCGCAAGCAGGTGGTCAAGTACCAGGCCGACTACATCTACTGGAAGGCGGCCTGAGCCCGGCCGGGGCGCTGCTAGAGTGCGCGGCGCCGGCCCGGCGCCGCTGACCTGACGCATGCCCCCCACACCGCCCCCGTTCGACCATGAAGCCGCCGTGCTGGCCTGTGCCCGCGGCGAGCGCTTTGCGCTGCGCGCCTTGTACGAGCACGAAGGGCGCTGGCTGCTGGGCGTGGCGCTGCGCATCGTGCGCGACCGTGCGCTGGCCGAAGACGTGCTGCACGACGCCATGCTGCAGGTGTGGCAGCACGCGGCCAGCTTCCAGCCGGCGCTGGGGTCGGCCCGCGGCTGGATCTACAC
Organism: uncultured Aquincola sp.; assembly: GCA_937883885.1. Next base: position 6,284 of record CAKZXL010000140.1, read on the forward strand.
CATCGTGCGCCACCGGGCGCTGGCGGAGCTGCGTGCGCCGCAGCGCCTGCAGATGCTGGAGGCCCCCGCGCTGGCCAGCCTGTCGGACGCGCAGCAGGCCGCCGGCGCGATGGACGACGAAACCGATCGCGGCCTGGACGCCGACAGTCTGGAGCGCTGCCTGCAGCGGCTCGACGCGCAGCGGCGGGCGTGCGTGGTGCAGGCCTTCGTCGAGGGCTACACCCATGAGCAGATCGCCGAGCGGCTGCAGACGCCGCTGGGCACCGTCAAGTCGTGGATCCGCCGCAGCCTGGCCAGCCTGAAGGAGTGCCTCGCATGATCGACCTGCGCGATCCCGCCGAGCGGTCTGCCGCGGCGGGTGAATACGTGCTGGGCACCTTGTCGCCCGAAGACCATGCGGCCGTGACCGCGGCGTTGGCGCAAGACGCTGGGCTGCAAGCCGAGGTCTACGCCTGGCAGGACCGGCTGCTGCCGTTGACGCGCCACAGCCCCGCGGCCGAGCCCTCGGCCGCGCTGTGGCCCCGCATCGAGGCGGGTCTGCCCCAGCCGACGTCGCGGGCCGCTGCGCGCCGCGCCCCCACTGCCCGGGCGCCCTGGTGGCAGCGGCTGGGCCTGTGGCAGGGGCTGTCGGTGGGCGCGCTGGCCTTGTCGGCCGTGCTGATGGCGGTGGTGCTGCGGCTGGCGCCGCTGCAGCCCGCCGCGCCCGAAGGGCCGCGCTACCTGGCCGTGCTGCAAAGCCCCGACCAGCGCACCACCGGCTGGGTGGTGGAGGTGCGCGAAGGCGGCCTGCTGCGCCTGGTGCCCACCGCCGATGCGGGCAGCGTGCCGCCGGGCCGCGTGTGGCAGTTCTGGACCAAGCCCGAAGGCGCGGCCGGCCCCACCTCGCTGGGCCTGGTGGCCGCCGGCCAGACGGTCGAGATCCCCGCCACCCGCCTGCCCGGCGTGGGCGCCCAGCAGCTGTTCGAGATCACGCTGGAGCCCGAAGGCGGCTCCACCATCGGCCGGCCCACCGGGCCCATCCTGTTCGTGGGACGCAGCGTCCGGCTGTAGGCGGATTGCATGCTGGGGATGGGTGTTGCAGCCGGCTGGCTGCAACATCGGTGGTCACCATCCGTCCTGCCAGGAGCCGACCATGCGCATCTTCCCGATCGTCCTCGTCCTCATCGGCGGGTTCGGGCTGCTCAAGCACTACGGCTACATCGACCGCGAGATGATGCAGCTGCTGTGGCCGTTGCTGCTCATCGGCATCGGCGTGGCCTTGCTGGTGCGCAAGCCCCGCTGGCGCGTGTCGGGCGCAGACCGCTGGGAGCGCCGCATGGCTCGTCGATTCGGCCCGGCCTGGGTGCAGATGAGCGATGAAGAGCGGGCGCGGTTCCGCGCCGACGGCGGCGCACAGCGCTGAGCCGCCAGCCGCCGGTCTTGCCCGCTAGCGCTCCACCGCCTGCCCCACGTAGCGCGACACCTTGGGCGGCGCCTCGCCGCGGTGGAAGCCGAGGCGCCGGTCGCGCAGCGCCAGTTCCACCGCGGTGATGCGGTCGAAGCGGCGCAGGTGCTCG
>CAKZXL010000141.1 GCA_937883885.1 uncultured Aquincola sp.
CTGCCCGATGCCGCGCCGGATCGAGCGGAAGTTCTTCAGGCGCTCTTCCCACAGGAACCAGGTGCGGTACGTCGCATGGGGATCGGCCTTCCAACGGTCGATCAGGGCGTCCCGCTGCGCAGCGGGGGACATCGGCAAGGCGGCTTGTTCCATGGCCGGCAAGCTTAGCGCCATCGCCCGTGGCGCCACCGCGGCCACGTGCGGCGCGAGCAGGGCATGTGCACTGCCTGCGGCGTCTACCAGCCGATCCTGACGACATCGTCATCAATCGGTCAGGTTCCGGTCGGCCAAGGCCGCGTACCGTGATGTCCTTCCCTGCAGCAAGCCAGGGGACACGTCGCTGCCAATCCCGGGAAGCGCGCACCTTGAAGAAGAAGCATTGACATGGGGACTATCGCAGTCTTGCTGGCACTCGCCGGCCTGGCAGTCGGTTCGGCGTCGGCGGCAACCGCCGGAACGGAAGGTGCGGGCACCGGCGTCCCGCTGGTCGTCGCCAAGCGCCCTGGCTTAAACACGCCACCGACCGCCCCTGCCGAGGTGCGGCTGTCGGGCGTTCCGATGCGTCAAGCGACGGTCGGCTTGGGCGCGCAGCGACTGGCTGCGCTGTCGCCCATGGTGTCGGTGGTGAATGTGTCGGGCGTGCCTTTGGCGCGTGCCAAGCGACTTTGACGGATGGGCTGCGTTTCCGGGTCACGCTCCGTCAGGTGGGTGACCTCGCACCGGCCAGAGTCTCGATGATCGGGCAGGCCTGCATGGGTCCGGCCTGCCTGCAGCGATGCAGCAACTCGGACAGCGCCCCGCGCATTCGATGCAGGTCCGCCAGCTTGTCCTCGATCTGGCCCAGCCGCGCCTGAGTGACCGACTGGATGGCCCGGCGGTTGCGGCCGTCTTCCAAGTCCAGCAGGCTGCGCACCTCGTCCAGCGAAAAGCCCAACGCTTGCGCACGCTTGATGAACGCGATGCGGTCGATCGTTGCAACGGGATAGACGCGAAAGCCGCCGTTTGCCGCCGGCACACGCAGGAGTCCGCGCGACTGGTAGTAGCGCACCGTCTCCACGCCCACCCCGGCTGCCTTGGCAAGGCGCCCGATGGTCAAGGGAGAAGGCATCTCCAATGACCGGGGGCCAGCGACCGCCCTTCTTTTCATGGCGGCATGGTACGTCCGGATTCCGTAGTTGACCCCAGAGCTGGTTTGACGACGATCAACCTTTCCGATGCAATGTCCGGCGACACTTCCATCGCGGATTCTGCGAATCTGCGCACGTACCTACTTGAACATGAACCCGACCGCCAGCCGTCACCACAAGCGCAGCATCGCCCTCACGATGTTGCTCGTGTGGGTGTTTGCGCTGCTGTCGGGCGTGGCGAATGCTTGTCTGACGGAACCGCGTAGCGAATTGGCGCATGCCGGCACGCAGGTTTCGCAGGCAGACCCTCCGGCGCGAGCCACCGTGCTACCCCACGCGGCGGATCAAGCGCAGCACGACGAGCACTCCGACAAGGCACCGTGCCAGAAGTCCTGCGACGCCTCGTCGCAGACGCTGCTGAAGCAATTGCCCAAGGTCGACACGCCTGATCTTCAGGCCCTGGTCCTTGCGACTCACAGGCAGGTCAACGACCTGCACATGGCGCCGGCCGCACAGGTCCGCGCCGCCCTTGCAGCGGTTCCACCGCCTTCACCCCCTCCGCGGGTACAGTTCTCCCGGCTCGCGCTGTAGCGCGCGACCCGCGGGTCGCGGCGACGGACGCTCCAGCGCGTCCCTTGCTGGCGGCCCGCCGCACAGCCCCGACCTGTTGACTCCGTAGCCGACTACGGACCGCACAGTCGGACCGCCAGTCGCGGCATCACTCCCGCAACCGGCCACCGAGCCGGCCACCCGTCGACCGATCGTTCTTCGCTTCCAGGAGGCTTCCATGTTCCGTTTCCGCACCCTCGCCGTTGTCGCGGCTCTCACGGCTGTGTCCGTGGCTTCGTTCGCGCAGGACGACCAGCACAAGGCTCATCACCCTGCCGGGGCGGCTTCCGCGGCGATGCCCGCACCGGCCACCGGCAAGCCCGCGGGCATGCCCGACATGGCCATGATGGACCAGCACATGAAGGCCATGCAGGCAATGCACGACAAGATGGCCAGCGCGAAGACTCCGGCCGAGCGCGAGGCCCTGATGGCCGAGCACATGAAGCTCATGCAGGAAGGCATGTCGATGATGGGGGGCATGGCGCCAGGGAAGGCGCCAGCCAACGCCGTCGCGCGCCAGCAGATGATGGAGAAGCGCATGGACATGATGCAGTCGATGATGCAAATGATGATGGACCGCATGCCCATGTCTTCTGCCGCACCGGGGAAGTGACCCTCGTACTCGCCCGAAAGCGCCGGTCGAACCCTTCGAATCGGAATCGCACAGGAGCCCCCCATGGATCATGACCACGAAGAGCCAAACCGCCGAGCGCGCGGCTTCTGGCGCAGCCGATATGCCATCGGACTGCTGGTGTTCGCCGCGATTGCCTTGTTCTTCCTGCTGACCGAACACCGCGCACACACCCTGGGCGCCCTGCCCTACCTGCTGCTGGCTGCGTCCCCGTTCCTGCACATCTTCATGCACCGCGGCCACGGCCACCGTCACGGTGATGCGCACGATGACAGGGGGCCGTCGGACGACCGCGCTGCTGCAGGTCCGGAAGCGTCCGATGGGCGTTCCCGGAAGACGCACCACCACCACTGAGGGGATCTACAGATGAGTCACGACCAACCTGGCTACGGACTGTGGATGCTGGTCATCCTCAATTCGGCCATCTTCCTGATGTTCGCCTTCAGCTTCTTCAAGCCGCAGACCGGACGCGACTGGCGCACCTTCGGGGCCTTCGCGGCCTTCGTGGTCGCGTTGTTCGTCGAGATGTACGGCTTCCCCCTGACGATCTACTTGATGTCGGGCTGGCTGCAGACGAAGTACCCCTCCCTGGACCTGATGTCGCACAACAGCGGGCACCTCTGGTCGACGCTGCTGGGCGAGAAGGGCGATCCGCACTTCGGCGTGCTGCACATCGCCAGCTACGTCTTCCTCGGGCTCGGCTTCTACCTGCTGTCCGCGGCCTGGAACGTGCTGTACCACGCGCAGCGCGCCAATCGGCTGGCGACGACCGGGCCCTATGCGCGCATTCGCCACCCACAGTACGTCGCCTTCGTGATGATCCTGCTGGGCTTCCTGCTGCAGTGGCCCACGCTGCTGACGCTGGTGATGTTCCCGATCCTGGTGGCCATGTACGGGCGTCTTGCCGTCACGGAAGAACGCGAGATGCGCGAGCGCTTCGGCGCCGAGTTCGACTCCTACGCCGCGCGCACGCCGCGCTTCGTTCCCGCCCTGGGCAACCGCGCCTCGGCTGCCTGAGGCTGGCGAGCGCATGCAAAAGACAACCGGAGCTGGAACGTGGTCCACAACGTAGTACAGCCCTGCGGGAGACTATCGTGACGAATTCCGTCCTCTCTGCCGGTTCGCCAGACGATGCGGACCGTCGGCTCTGGCTCGGCGCGGCAACGGTCGCCGGCGGTGCGGGATTGGTCGCCACCGCGGTGCCCTTCGTGGCCTCGCTCGCGCCCAGCGAGAAGGCGCGCGCACTGGGCGCACCGGTCGACGTCGACCTGGCCAGCCTGCGCCCTGGCGAACTGCGCACGGTGGAGTGGCGCGGCAAGCCGGTGTTCGTGCTGCGCCGCACGCCCGAGATGATCGATGCGCTGGCGCGGCACGACAGCCTGCTCGCCGACCCGCAGTCGCGCCGGTCGGAGCAGCCAGAAACTGCTCGCAACGCGTTGCGCTCGAGTCGGCCCGACCTCGCAGTGATCGAAGCGGTGTGCACCCACCTGGGCTGCGTCCCCGGCTTCCGGCCCACGCCCGGCAGCCCGGACATCGGCGCGCAGTGGCCCGGCGGCTTCTACTGCCCCTGCCACGGGTCGAAGTTCGACCTCGCCGGCCGCGTGTTCAAGAACGTGCCGGCACCGACCAACCTGACCGTGCCGCCGCACCGTTTCCTCTCCGAGACCGTGCTGCTGATCGGCGCGGATCCAACAGCCTAAGGGGCTCGCCATGTCCAAGAAGCACAAGAAGCAAGAGAAGCGCGAAGAGATCAGTACCAGCGAGGACGGGGCAAGCAGAGCAACCGCGCCAACGTCCGACACCTCAGCGCTCACGGACCGATCCCTGTCGAGGGAGGAGTACGAGGCCCAACTTCACGTGCTGCAGGTCGAGCTGGTGAAACTGCAGCGCCACTTCATCCGCTGTCAGGACCGGATCCTGGTCGTGCTCGAAGGTCGAGACGCTGCCGGCAAGGACGGCAGCATCAAGCGCATCGTCGAGTACCTCAGCCCGCGCGAGACCCGCGTCGTTGCACTGGCCAAGCCTTCAGACCGCGAGCGCAGCGGCTGGTACTTCCAGCGCTACGTGCCGCACCTGCCGGTGGCCGAGGAACTCGTGCTGTTCAACCGCAGTTGGTACAACCGCGCCGGTGTCGAGCACGTCATGGGCTTCTGCACCAAGGAGCAGCATGCAGAGTTCATGCAATCGGTGCCGAAGTTCGAGGAGATGCTGGTCGGATCGGGCATCAAGCTGCTGAAGTACTACCTCGACGTCAGCAAGGACGAACAGGTCAAGCGCCTCGAAGAGCGCCGCCGCGACCCGCTCAAGCAGTGGAAGTCGAGCCCGATCGACGCGGTGGCCGTCAAGCATTGGAAGGCGTACTCCGCCGCGCGCGACGCC
>CAKZXL010000142.1 GCA_937883885.1 uncultured Aquincola sp.
CATGGTCGCGGCGTGGCACCCGAGAAGCTGGCCGAACTGACCACGCCCTTCTACCGCGGCGACACCGCCCGCACCGCCGCCACCGGCGCCGGCCTGGGCCTGGCCATCGTCGACAAGTCGCTCCAGCGCATGGGCGGCAGCCTGGAGCTGGCCAACGCCGCCGACGGCGGCTTTGTGGCGCATGTGCGGTTGAAGCGGGCACCGTAGATGGAGCACCCGGTCCCATGGGTACATGGGCCCACCCACCGAGCGGGTTGCCGCGGCCGCCTTCGGAGCGGCCCGGCGCTGGCCACGGTTAGCGGCCTACGAGCAGCACCACCGCCCGCGCCTCGATCGCGCGGCCCTCGCCCACCGGGCCCATCTTCTCGGCGGTCTTGGCCTTGACGTTGACCCGCTCGACCGGGATGCCCAGCGACGCGGCCACGCGCTCGCGCATCGCGGGGATGTGCGGCGCCATCTTCGGGGCCTGGGCCACGATGGTGGTGTCCACGTTCACCGGCTCCCAGCCGGCGGCGCGCACGCGGCGCACGGCCTCGACCAGCAGCGCCACCGAATCGGCGCCCTTGAAGGCCGGGTCGGTGTCCGGGAAGTGGCGACCGATGTCGCCCAGCGCGGCGGCACCGAAGAGCGCGTCGGTGATGGCATGCAGCAGCGCATCGGCATCGGAATGACCCAGCAGCCCATGGCTATGCGGGATGGTCACACCGCCCAGGATCAGCGGCCGGCCGGTGACCAGTTGATGGGTGTCCCAGCCTTCGCCGATGCGCAAGGCGGGGATCGTCGGAGTCGTCATGTTCAAGCGTCCTGTGGGTCACGCGGGGCCGCCATTGTGGCTACGCCTCCACACCCACGCACAGCTGGCACTCGAAGCCTTCGCCGGACGACCGGCCGTTCATCGGCGGGTAACGCTCGAAGCACGGCACCTGCGCCAGCTTCAGGCCGCTGCCCGGCAGCCAGTCGCGCAGCAGCCACGTCCAGGCATCGCCGATGCCCATCGGCGTGCCGCTGAACGGCATCTCGGCATAGCGGCCGGCCAGCAGCGTCAGCAGCATCGCGCCGCCGGTGGGCACAAAGCCCGCCGGCACCTGCACCGCCGCGTCGTAACGGCATTCGTGCGGGTCGGTGATGCTGGGGTCGTCGTAGCCGATGCCGTAGCAGGGGGCGTCCATCAGCCCGTGCTGGGCCAGCCAGGGCGCCATGGTGTCGCGCCAGAACCGGCCGACGCCCGGGCCGTAGGGCCCGACGTAGCGCAAGCAGGCCAGGTGCACGGCATCACGGTCGTGCAGGGTGACGGTGGTCATGCCGAGGTCTCCTGGGAAGTGGCGCGACGCGGCTGGCTCAGTGCCTCGTCAACACGATGGGCGCGCCGTGGGTGACGATCAGCGTGTGCTCGAACTGGGCCGAGAGGTTGCCCGGCCCACCCGACAGCGTCCAGCCGTCGCCGGTGTCTTCGGCCATGCGGGCGCGGGTGGAAAGAAACGGCTCGATGGTGATCACCATGCCGGCTTGCAGCACCCGCTTTTCGCTGGGGTCGGCAAAGCCGGGGATGAACTCGGGCGCCTCATGCAGCGCGCGGCCCACGCCGTGGCTGCCCAGGTTGCGCAGGATGCGAAAGCCCGTCTGCCGCGCCACGCGCTCGATGCTGCGGCCGATGGCGGCCACCGGCCGGCCGGCGCGGGCCTGGCCCAGCGCTTCGTCGAGCGCATGGCGGGCGGCCCAGCACAGCCGCGTTTTCACCGGCGTGGTGGGCGGCACCACGCGGGTGCCGCCGGTGTCGGCGAAGTAGCCGTCCAGCTCGGCCGACACGTCGATGTTGACCACGTCGCCCTTGCCGATGCGGCGCGCGCCCGGCACGCCGTGGGCGGCCTCTTCGTTGATGCTGATGCAGGTGGCGCCGGGAAAGCCATAGGTGAGCTGCGGGGCCGACCGCGCGCCCGCGGCCGCCAGCATGCGCTGGCCGATGGCGTCCAGCTCGTCGGTGCGCATGCCGGGCTCCAGCGCGTCCAGCATCGCATGCAGCACGTCGCTCACCAGCGTGCCGGCGCGGCGCAGGCCGTCGATGTCGGCTTCGGTTTCAATCGTCATGCGTTCCTCCGTTCAGTGGTGATCAGGCGTTCGGCCAGCGCGAAATCGCCGGGCCAGGTGACCTTGAAGTTGGCGGCATCACCCACCACCAGGCGCGGCTGCAGGCCCAGCGCCTCGATGGCGCCGGCTTCGTCGGTGGGTGCGTCGCCGATGGCGGCCAGCGCGCGCTGCAACAGGCCCAGGCGGAACATCTGCGGCGTTTGCGCGGCCCACTTGGCGCTGCGGTCGATGGTGGCGGCCACGCGGCCTTGCGCATCGGCCTGCTTCAGCGTGTCGGCCACCGGCAGGGCCAGCAGGCCGCCCACCTCGTCGGGCAGGCAGGCGTCGATCAGGCGGTCGATCCAGGCCGGATGCACCAGGCAGCGGGCGGCGTCGTGCACCAGCACCCAGTCGTCGGGCTGCGCGCCGCGCGCCGCCAGCACCTGCAGGCCGTTGGCCACGGTGGCCGCGCGGCTGCTGCCGCCGCAGCGGGCCAGCCATTGGGTGGCCTCCTGCGATCCATAGCCGGGCACCGCGGCTTCAAAGGCCGCATCGTCTGTCGACAGCACCACCAGCGTGGCCGCCAGCCGTGGCACGGCGGCCAGCGCGGCCAGCGTGTGGGCCACCATGGCATGGCCCGCCAACGGCACGTACTGCTTGGGCCCGTCGGCCCCCGAGCGTGCGCCGATGCCGGCGCAAGGAACAAGGGCGTAGCAGCGGGGCATCCGCTCGGCGGGCTGGGTCATCGGCCGGATTCTAGAATTCGCAATGGCTTCGCCGTCCGTTCCCCTGCCTTCCATCGCGCCCGGCAAGCGCTTCACCCTTCCCCGCCCCCCCGGTTCCGCCGATGCGCTGCTGCTGGCACGCCTGGCCCAGGCCCGTGCCGCCGAAGGCCGGTTGCTGGCCATCGTCACGGCCGAGCCGTCGGACACCCAGCGGCTGGCCGATGAGCTGCCCTTCTTTGCGCCCGGCATCCGCGTGGCCGTGTTCCCCGACTGGGAAACACTGCCCTACGACACCTTCAGCCCTCACCAGGACCTGATCTCGGAGCGGCTGGCCACGCTGTGGCGGCTGTGGAGCCACACGCAGACCGGTAACCAGGCCACCGAGCGCGACGTGGACGTGGTGCTGCTGCCCGCCACCACCGCCCTCACCCGGCTGGCGCCGCCCAGCTTTCTGGCGGGCACCACCTTCCACTTCAAGCAGAAGACGCGGCTGGACGAAGCGCGCCTCAAATCGCAGCTGACGCTGGCCGGCTACCAGCATGTGAGCCAGGTGGTGTCGCCGGGTGAATACGCGGTGCGCGGCGGGCTGATCGACCTGTTTCCGATGGGCTCGCCGGTGCCTTACCGCGTCGACCTGTTCGACGACGAGGTGGACTCGATCCGCACCTTCGACCCCGACTCGCAGCGCAGCCTGTACCCGGTGCCCGAGGTGCGGCTGCTGCCCGGCCGCGAGTTTCCGATGGACGAGGCCGCCCGCACCGCCTTCCGCGCCCGCTGGCGCGAGAAGCTGGACGGCGACCCCACCAAGTCGCGCATCTACAAGGACATCGCGGCCGGCATCGCCACTGCCGGCATCGAGTACTACCTGCCGCTGTTCTTCGACGAGACGGCGACGATGTTCGACTACTTCGGCGAGCAGGCGGCGGTGGTGCTGCACGGCACGGTGGACGAATCCATCGCCCGCTTCTGGACCGACACCCGCGACCGCCACCGCTTCCTGCAGCACGACCCCGAGCGGCCCATCCTGCCGCCCGAGCAGCTGTTCCTGAAACCCGAAGACTTCTTCGGCCTCACCCATGCGCATGCCACGCTGTCGCTGCGCGGCGTGGAGCCTTCGGACTGGGCACGCCCGCTGCCCGACGTGAGCGTGGACCGCGGCGCCACCGAACCGCTGGCCGGCCTGGAAGCGCACCTGAAGAACACGCCGGCCCGTGTGCTGCTGGTGGCCGAAAGCGACGGCCGCCGCGAAAGCCTGCTGGAGCTGCTGCGCGACCACCGCATCGACGTGCCCAGCGTGGCCAGCCTGGCCGAGTTCGAGGCTGGCGACGAGAAGGTGGCCATTGCCGCCGCGCCGCTGGCCCAGGGCTTTCACTGGCATACGCCCGACACCTCGATCCAGTTCCTGACCGAGACCGAACTCTTCTCCACCGCGCCCAGCTCACGCCGGCGGCGCAAGCAGGAACAGGTCAGCAACGTCGATGCGCTGATCAAGGACCTGTCGGAGCTGAAGGTGGGCGACCCGGTGGTGCATGTGAACCACGGCATCGGCCGCTATGTGGGCCTGCTCAACATCGACCTGGGCGATGGGGCCAGCGAGTTCCTGCACCTGGAATACGCCGACAAGGCCACGCTGTACGTGCCGGTGGCGCAGCTGCACCTGATCAGCCGCTACACCGGCGTCAGCGCCGATGAAGCGCCGCTGCACAAGCTGGGCTCGCCGCAATGGGACAAGGCCAAGCGCAAGGCGGCCGAGCAGGTGCGCGACACCGCGGCCGAACTGCTGAACCTGTATGCCCGCCGCGCCGCGCGCGAGGGTTATGCCTTCCGCTTCTCGCCGCACGACTACGAGGCCTTTGCGGCCAGCTTCGGCTTCGAGGAAACGCCCGACCAGCGCGCCGCCATCCATGCGGTGATCCAGGACATGGTGAGCCCGCGGCCGATGGACCGGCTGGTGTGCGGCGACGTGGGCTTCGGCAAGACCGAGGTGGCGCTGCGCGCGGCCTTCGTGGCGGTGCTGGGCGGCAAGCAGGTGGCGCTGCTGGCGCCCACCACGCTGCTGGCCGAGCAGCACTTCCAGAACATCGCCGACCGCTTCGGCAAGTGGCCGGTGAAGGTGGCCGAGTTGTCGCGCTTTCGCTCGACCAAGGAGATCAATGCCGCGCTGGAAGGCATCGAGGCCGGCACCATCGACATCGTGGTGGGCACCCACAAGCTGCTGAGCCAGAGCGTCAAGTTCAAGCGGCTGGGGCTGCTGATCATCGACGAGGAACACCGCTTCGGCGTGCGCCACAAGGAAGCCATCAAGGCCATGCGGGCCGAGGTGGACGTGCTCACCCTCACCGCCACGCCCATTCCGCGCACGCTGGGCATGGCGCTGGAAGGCCTGCGCGACCTCAGCGTCATCGCCACCGCGCCGCAGCGCCGGCTGGCCATCAAGACCTTCGTGCGGTCCGAGACCAGCGGCGTCATCCGCGAAGCGGTGCTGCGTGAACTCAAGCGTGGCGGCCAGGTGTACTTCCTGCACAACGAGGTGGACACCATCGAGAACCGGCGCCAGAAGCTCGAAGAGCTGCTGCCCGAAGCGCGCATCGGCATCGCCCACGGCCAGATGCCCGAGCGTGAGCTGGAACGGGTGATGCGCGACTTCGTGGCCCAGCGCTTCAACGTGCTGCTGTGCTCCACCATCATCGAGACCGGCATCGACGTGCCCTCGGCCAACACCATCATCATGAGTCGGGCCGACAAGTTCGGCCTGGCCCAGCTGCACCAGCTGCGCGGCCGCGTGGGCCGCAGCCACCACCAGGCTTATGCCTACCTGCTGGTGCCCGACATCGAGACGCTGACCAAGCAGGCCGCGCAGCGGCTGGAAGCGATCCAGCAGATGGAAGAGCTGGGCTCGGGCTTTTACCTGGCGATGCACGACCTGGAGATCCGCGGCGCCGGCGAGGTGCTGGGCGACAACCAGAGCGGCAACATGATGGAGGTGGGCTTCCAGCTCTACAACGACATGCTGAGCGAGGCGGTGCGCTCGCTCAAGAGCGGCAAGGAGCCCGACCTGCTGAGCCCGCTGGGCGGCGTGTTCGGCGCGGCCACCGAGATCAACCTGCATGCGCCCGCGCTGCTGCCCGACAGCTACTGCGGCGACGTGCACACGCGGCTGAACCTGTACAAGCGCCTGGCCACCGCCAGCACGCCGGCGCAGATCGACACACTGCTGGAAGAGATCACCGACCGCTTCGGCAAGCTGCCGCCGCAGGGTCAGACGCTGTTCGACACCCACCGCCTGCGGGTGCTGGCCAAGCCTTATGGCGTGAGCAAGATCGACGCGGCGCCGCGCCTGATGGTGCTGAGCTTCCGCCCCAACCCGCCGGTGGACGCGATGAAGATCATCGAGCTGGTGCAGAAGAACCGCCACATCAAGCTGGCCGGCAACGACAAGCTGCGCATCGAACGCGACATGCCCGAGGTCAAGGACCGGGTGCAGCTGATCCGCGACGTGCTGCGGTCGTTGGGGCAGCCGAAGGAAGGCTGACCGTCGACGTCAGGCGGGTCCCAGGTAGGCGTAAGCCACGATCTCGATCTTCATGCCCGGCACCACCAGCCCGTTGACGCCCATGCTGGAACGGTTAGGGTACGGCGCCTCGAAGAACTCGCGGTATACCGCGTCGATGGCCTTCATGTCCTGCACGTCGGTCATGTAGATCAGCACCTGCGTCACGTCGGCCAGCGTGCCGCCGGCCGCCTGCACCGCCTGGCGCAGGTTGCTGAAGGTCAGGCGCGCCTGGTCCTCGATGGGGCCGGTGTCGATGCTGCCGTCGGGCCGCGCCGGGCCGTGGGCGGTGAACAGCAGGCCTTGCGCCTGGGTGGCCCAGGAAAACGGCTGCGCCAGGGCCGGCAGGCCCACATCTATCACTTTCTTCATCTTGAAGCCTTGGTTTCTAAGGTGTGACACCTAATCACGCACCGCAGGCCATCATTTCACACCGACCTGCCTTCAGCGATTTTTGGCGGCGTCCGATATGACATCACAAGCCGGCTGCCACCGTGGAGGTGCGTGGGCCGCGGCTGAGATGGAGACGATGGACATGGAGTGGGTACGCAAGGTCAGCTTGGTCAAGCGGACAACGATCGGTTTCGGCTTTGCCGGCGCCATGATGACGGGCATCGGCGCCACGGCGGCCTGGCAGCTCAATGCGCTGGGCCACGGCGGCGCGGCCTGGAGCCTGGGCATGGCCACGGCCACCGGCGTCGGCCTGATCACCGTCGCAGCCTGGCTCATCCGCAGCAGCATCAAGAGCTCGGTCGAAGACACGGTGCAGGTGGTCATCCGCATGGGCGGCGGCGATCTGGAAACCAAGGTCGAATCGCCGGGCAAGGACGAGATCTCGTGGCTGCGCTATGAGCTCAACAGCATGCGCAAGAAGCTGCGCACCATGGTGCTGGACGTGCGCGGCAGCGTGGAGATGGTGAAGTCGGCGTCGGACGAGATTGCCAACGGCAATGCCGACCTGTCGGCCCGCACCGAAAGCCAGGCCTCCGCTGTGCAGCAGACCGCCAGCTCGATGGACGAACTGGCCGCCACCGTGCGCACCAACGCCGCCAATGCCGAAGAAGCCAACCGCGTGGTGATGGACTCAAGCAGCGTGGCCACCCGCGGGGAAGAGCTGATGCGCGGCGTGGAAAGCCGCATGGCCGAGATCAATGCCAGCGCGGCGCGCATCGCCGACATCATCGGCGTGATCGACGGCATCGCCTTCCAGACCAACATCCTGGCGCTGAATGCGGCGGTGGAAGCCGCCCGCGCCGGTGAACAAGGCCGCGGCTTTGCGGTGGTGGCCGGCGAAGTGCGCAGCCTGGCCCAGCGCAGCGCCACGGCGGCGCGCGAGATCAAGTCGCTGATCGGCGACAGCACCGAGAAGATCGGCGCTGGCTCCACGCTGGTGGAACAGGCCGGCAAGACCATGCGCGAGTTGCTGGAGCGGGTGACGCATGCCTCTTCCCTGATGAGCGCGATCAGCCAGGCCGGGCATGAGCAAAGCCTGGGCATCGGCCAGGTGCACGATGCGCTGGCGCAGATCGACGGCGTGACCCAGCAGAACTCGGCCCTGGTGGAACAGGTCTCGGCCGCGGCGCAATCGCTCAAGGGCGAATCGGACAAGCTCAAGAGTGCGATGAGCGGGTTCCGGGTGGCCGGGTGAACCCTCGGCTGCGCACTTAAACTGCGGGGCTTTGCGCGGCCCCCCGAATGACTGCACCGAACACCGCTGACGGCCTGGTGATCCAGGGTTTCACACCCCCGCTGGCCCTGGCCGACTTCCGGCTGATCGCGTTCGACATGGACTCGACGCTGATCAACATCGAGTGCATCGACGAGATCGCCGATGCCGCCGGCCGCAAGGCCGAGGTGGCCGCGATCACCGAAGCCGCGATGCGCGGCGAGATCACCGACTTCAAGGACAGCCTGCGCCGCCGCGTCGCCCTGCTGGCCGGCGTGCCGGCCACCGCGCTGCAGGACGTGCTGGACCAGCGCCTGCGCCTGAACCCCGGTGCCGAGACGCTGCTGCGCACCTGCCGCGAGGCGGGCCTGAAGACGCTGCTGGTGTCGGGCGGCTTCACCTTCTTCGCCGACCGGGTGCGTGAGCGGCTGCAGATCGACAGGGCGCGCAGCAACGTGCTGGAGGTGGTCGACGGCCACCTCACCGGCCGCCTGGTCGACCAGCCCTGGGGCGACATCTGCGACGGTGAAGAAAAGAAGCGCACGCTGCTGGCCCTGTGCGCCGAGCACGGCTTCGAGCCGCGCCAGGCGATTGCCGTGGGCGACGGCGCCAACGACCTGCCGATGATGGGCGCGGCCGGCTTGTCGGTGGCCTACCACGCCAAGCCCAAGGTGCGCGCCCAGGCCATGGTGGCCATTAACGTAGGCGGGCTGGACCGGCTGCTGGAAGTGGTTCAGCCGCGCTGAAGCCGCAGCGCCATCGACTGCGCCGTGCGGCGCAGCGGGCGTGAGACCTCGGCCACGGCCGCGAGCCGCTGCCAGAACTGCAGCGCCACCTCGCGCGCCGGCGAACCCAGCGCCACCGCATCGGGCTCGAAGGGCTCGATGTCCACCAGGCCTTGCGCCATGTCGGGCCGCCAGCGCATCGGCAGCATGTCGTACACAGGCGCCAGGCCGCTGAAGCGGCCACGCGGCACGTCATCAGGCTGTACCCACAGGCTGAGGTTGCCGAAATGCATGTCGGTGTTGCCGATCAGGCGGCCGAAGTGCAGCAGCGCCTCGGCCTGCGCGCCGGCCCCGGGCGGCAGCCGCCGCTGGCGTTCCAGCTCGCGGCAGGTGGCGCCCCAATGCTGCCGGCCACCGGGCACGAAGGCCGCATGCACCGCGTCCAGCGGCACCGCATGCAAGCGGCCGCCGCCGGGTAGGCGGTCGAATCGGCGCGACACCAGGTAAGCCCGGCGCGCCGTCTGCACCACCTGCGCCGCCGCCACCGGCACGCCCCACTCGGCCAGCACCTGCAGCGCCAGCGCCTCGGCCTGCAGCAGGTCGCGCCAGCGATCGCCAAAAGGCGTGCCCAGCGGCGGTGTGAACTTGACGATGAGCGGGTGGCCCGTCTCGTCATGCGTCAGGAACTTGGCCTGTTCACCGCCCGCCGACGATCCGGCGGGCAGCGTGGCCGCCACTTCATCGGCCAGCGCATCCAGGTCGGGCGCTGCGCCCGTGGTCGGCGGCACCAGGTTGCCGGCCGGCGGCTCGCCCAGCACCAGCGCGCCCGGCGCATCGTGCAGCAGCAGCGCGGTGGCCAGCACCTGTTCCAGCGACCAGCGGTCGGGGTTGGCGTCCAGCCCGCGCTGCGCCCATTGCTGCGCCAGCACCCGACCCAGAAAGCCCTGCGCCCGCAGCGGCGCCAGGAACCAGGGCAGGCCGCCCTGGGTCAGGCTGTCCAGCCCGTCGGC
>CAKZXL010000143.1 GCA_937883885.1 uncultured Aquincola sp.
GATGCTGGCGCGGGGCGCCGGCCAGCCGCTGCAGTTGCTGCTGTCGGGCGTGGTGGTGGGCGTGCTGCTGGGCGCGGTGGCCGATCTGATGCTGCTGGTGTCGCCCGAGGCCTTGCGCGGCAAGCAGGTGTTCCTGCTGGGCACCACCAGCTTTCTGGGCTGGCCCAGCGTGGCGATGCTGGCGGCGGCGCTGGTGCTGGCGCTGCCGCTGGCCACGCGCTTTGCCCGTGCGCTGGATGCACTGGTGCTGGGCGAAGCCAGTGCCCGCAGCCTGGGCCTGGACCTGCCGCGGGTGCGCCTGCTGCTGGTGGTGCTGATGGCGCTGGCCACCGGCACCGCGGTGGCGCAGGCCGGGCTGGTGGCCTTCGTCGGGCTGGTGTCGCCGCACCTGGTGCGCCGGCTGGTGGTGGTCACCCATGGCGCGTTGCTGGCCTTGTCGGCACTGGCCGGCGGCCTGTTGCTGCTGGCCGCCGACGTGGCCGCCCGCACGCTGATGGCGCCGCAAGAACTGCCGGTGGGCGTGCTCACCGCAGTGGTGGGCGGCGTGTACCTGATGCTGCTGCTGCGGCGGCGCGCGGCACGATGAAGCTCCACCTGCACGCCGATGTCGCCGCGCCGCTGCAGGCCCGCGAGCTGCGGGTGCAGCGCGGCGGCCGCGACGTGGTGCAGGACCTGTCGCTGCAGCTGCGCCCGGGCGAATGGGTGGCCATCGTCGGCCCCAACGGCGCCGGCAAGAGCAGCCTCTTGTCGGCGCTGGCCGGCCTGCTGCCGGTGGCCGGCGGCGAGGTGCGGCTGCAGGGCCGCCCGCTGGCCGACTGGCCGGCGCGCGAGCGGGCGCGCCGGCTGGCCTGGCTGTCGCAACAGGGCGAAGCCGAAGGCGACATTGCCGTGGCCGACGTGGTGCGCCTGGGCCGGCTGCCGCACCAGGGCCTGTTCGGCGGCGCCACCGCGGCCGACGAAGCGGCGGTGCAGGCCGCGATGGCCGAGACCGAATGCGATGCGCTGGCCCACCGCCGGCTGCAAGACCTGTCGGGCGGCGAGCGGCAGCGGGTGCTGCTGGCACGTGCGCTGGCGGTGCAGGCGCCGGTGATGCTGCTGGACGAACCCACCAGCCACCTCGACGCGCCTCACCAGCGTGCGCTGGTGCGCAGCCTGGTGGCCCGCGCCCGTGCCGGCGCGGCGGTGGCTGCGGTGCTGCATGAGATCACGCTGGCGCTGGCCGCCGACCGTCTGCTGGTGATGCAGGCCGGCCGCCTGCGCGCCGAAGGCCCGGCGGCCGACCCGGCGGTGCGCCAGGTGCTGGCCGAGGTGTTCGACCATGCCTTCACCATCGAGCGCATCGGCACCGCCGAAGCCGTCCGCTGGGTGGCGGTGCCGGCCCTGGGCGATGCATGAGGGCGCGGCCATGACGCACTGGCACGCTGCACCCGCCCTCACGACCCCGACGCTGGCCGCCGCGGTGCCCGCCGTGGCGCTGCTGGTGGCGCTGGCGATCGACCGCCTGTTCGGCGAGCCGCCGCTGCGCTGGCATCCGGTGGTGTGGATGGGCCACTACCTGGGCTGGGCGGGCCGCCGGCTGCCTGACCTGCCGCCGCGGCGGGCGTTCGTGGGCGGATTGCTGGCCTGGTGCGCGGGCGCCGCTGCGGTGGTGGCACTGGCCGCGCTGGCCGAATCGCTGCTGCGCCGCTGGTGGCAGGGTCATGGCGCCTGGGCCGCGCTGGCCGTGGCCGGCGTGCTGGGCGTGCTGCTCAAGCCCATGCTCAGCTGGCGCATGCTGCGTGACGAAGTGGCCGCGGTGGAAACGGCGCTGGGGCAGGGCGTGGACGCCGGCCGCCGGCAGGTGGCCCGCCTGGCCAGCCGCGACACCACGCAGCTCAGCGCGGGCGAGGTGCGCGAAACCGCGATCGAAACCCTGGCCGAGAACCTCAACGATTCGGTCATCGCGCCGCTGTTCTGGTTCGCGGTCGCCGGCCTGCCCGGTGCAGTGCTGTTCCGCTATGCCAACACCGCCGACGCGATGTGGGGCTACCGGGGCCGCTGGGAATGGGCCGGCAAGTTCGCCGCTCATGCCGACGATGTGCTGGCCTGGCTGCCGGCGCGCCTGACCGCGCGGCTGTTGCTGCCGCTGCGCTGCCGCTGGGCCCGGCTGGCGCGCGAAGCGCGGCTCACGCCTTCGCCCAACGGCGGCTGGCCGATGGCGGCGATGGCGCTGGCGCTGGGCGTGCGCCTGCGCAAGCCCGGCGTGTACGCCCTCCACCGCCACGCGCCCGAGCCGGCGCCCGCCGATGTGACGCGGGCGCTGCAGCGCGCCGGCCGCAGCTTGTGGATAGCGGCCCTGGTGCTTGGGCTGCTGGCGGGCGGCGTGGGCGCGTGGCGCGGCGCCGGCGGCCAGGCGCTGCGCCCGGCCGACCTGGGCTGGATGACGCATGCCCCGGCCGCTGGCGCCACGCCCGGCCCGGCGCCACGCCCCGTCACGGAGGCCCGCGCATGAAGCGGCCCGAAGCCGCCGTGATGGTGCTGGGCTGCACCAGTGGTGCCGGCAAAAGCTGGCTGGCCACCGCGCTGTGCCGCTGGTATGCGCGCCAGGGGCTGCGCGTGGCGCCCTTCAAGGCGCAGAACATGAGCAACCATGCCCGCGTGGTGCCGGCCACCGCGGGCCGCCCGGCGGGCGAGATCGGCAGCGCGCAGTACTTCCAGGCCCTGGCCGCACGGGCCGAGCCCGACGTGCGCATGAACCCGGTGCTGCTCAAACCCGAGGCCGACACCCGCAGCCAGGTGGTACTGCTGGGCCAGGTGCGGCCCGAGCTCACCACCATGCCCTGGCGTGAACGCAGCCAGCACCTGTGGCCGGCCGCCGAAGCCGCGCTGCAATCGCTGCGCGACGAGGTGGACGTGCTGGTGATCGAAGGCGCCGGCTCGCCGGCCGAGATCAACCTGGCCAGCAGCGACTACGTCAACACCCGCACCGCGCTGGCCGCGCAGGCCGCCTGCCTGCTGGTGGCCGACATCGACCGCGGCGGCGCCTTCGCGCACCTGTACGGCACCCACGCGCTGATGGACGCGCAGGTGGCGCGCCAGGTGCGGGGCTTCGTGCTCAACCGCTTCCGTGGCGATGCCGGCCTGCTGGCGCCGGCCCCGGCGCAGCTGCACCGGCTGACCGGCGTGCCCACCGTGGCCGTGGTGCCGATGCAGCGCGACCACGGCCTGCCCGAGGAAGACGCCGTGCCCGCCAGCCACGCGGCTGCCGGCGGCCCGCGGGTGGTGGTGCTGGCCACGCCGCATGCCAGCAACCTGGATGAATTCGAGCCGCTGCGCCAGGCCGGCGTGGCCTTGCACTTCAGTCGCGACGCGGCCGTGCTGCGCGCCGCCGACTGGCTGGTGCTGCCCGGCAGCAAGCACAGCCGGGCCGATGCGCAATGGCTGCGCGACCAGGGCCTGGACGCGGTGGTGCAGGCCCATGCGGCCAGCGGCCGGCCGCTGCTGGCGGTGTGCGGCGGGCTGCAGATGCTGGGGCAGCGGCTCGACGACCCGCTGGGCCTGGAAGGCGGCCAGCCCGGCAGCACGCCGGGCCTGGGGGTGCTGCCGATGGCCACGCAGTTCGAGCCGGCCAAGCAACTGACGCGGCGGCCCCACCGCTTCGGCGCGCTGCAGGGCGCCTGGGCGCCGCTGTCGCACCTGGCCATCGAGGCCTATGAGATCCACCTCGGCCGCAGCCAGCTGCTGCCCGCCGAGGCCGGCGCCGTGGTGCCACAACCGGCGCTGCCGGAGGCGCCCACGCTCGGCTGGCAGCAAGGCAACGTGCTGGCGCTGTACCTGCACGGCCTCTTCGAATCGCCGGCCGTGCTGCAGGCCTTGTTCGGCCGCGCGCCGCGTTCGCTCGATGCGGTGTTCGACGGCCTGGCCGACGTGGTGGACGCTGCCTTCGAGCCCGGCGTGTTGTGGTCCCTGCTCGATCCGCTGATCGCTTCTTCCGCTTCCTGACACCGCATGAGCACTTTTCAAGTTCCTGCCATCACCACCACCGCCGATGCCGAGCTGGCCGCCCGGCTGCAGCAGCGCATCGACCGCAAGACCAAGCCGCTGGGCGCGCTGGGCCGCATCGAGTCGCTGGCGCTGCAGCTGGGCCTGGTTCAGCGCACCGAGGCGCCGGTGCTGCTGCAGCCGCAGATGCTGGTGTTCGCAGGCGACCATGGCCTGGCGCGCCGCGGCGTCTCGGCTTATCCGCAGGACGTGACCTGGCAGATGGTGGAGAACATGCTGGCCGGCGGCGCGGCGGTGAACGTGTTCTCGCGCCAGGCGGGGCTGGATGTGACGGTGGTGGATGCCGGCGTGGCCCACGACTTCGCGCCCCGGCCTGGCCTGCTGCTGCGCAAGGTGGCCCCCGGCACCGTCGATGCCAGCGAAGGGCCGGCGATGACCGAGGCGCAATGCGCGCAGGCGCTGGCGGCCGGCGCCGAGGTGCTGCGCGGCCTGCCCGGCAACGCAGTGCTGCTGGGCGAGATGGGCATTGGCAACAGCAGCAGCGCGGCCCTGTTGCTGGCGCGGCTGGCCGGCGTGCCGATCGAGGCCGCGGTGGGCCGCGGCACCGGGCTGGACGACGCCGGCCTGGCGCGCAAACGGGCGTTGCTGGCGCAGGTGCTGCAGCGGCATGCCGATGCGCAGCCGCCGCTGCAGGCGCTGGCCGCGCTGGGCGGCTTCGAGATCGCGATGCTGGCCGGCGCGATGCTGCAGGCCGCGCACGAGCGCCGGCTGATCGTGGTCGACGGCTTCATCTGTGCCGCCGCGGCGCTGGTGGCCTGCCGGCTGCAGCCGGCCGTGCGCGACTACTGCGTGTTTGCCCACCTGGGTGGTGAAGCGGGCCATGCCGCGCTGCTGCAGGCCCTGGGCGTGCAGCCGCTGCTGCAGCTGGACATGCGGCTGGGCGAAGGCTCGGGCGCCGCGCTGGCCTGGCCGCTGGTGCAGGCGGCGGTGGCCATGCTGCGCGAGATGGCCAGCTTCGAGTCGGCCGGCGTGTCGGACAGCGGCGCGTAACGCCATGGGCCTGCACCACGAAGCGCGGCTGGTGCTGGTGGCCGCTCAGTTCCTCACCCGGCTGCCGGTGCGCATACCGCTGCAGGACGGACGCTTCGACCCCGCCTGGCTGCATGCC
>CAKZXL010000144.1 GCA_937883885.1 uncultured Aquincola sp.
ACGCACGCGGCGATGATCCACAAGCCGCTGTACCACGGCTGCATCGACGCCCACGGCGCCGTGCCGTCGCCCGACGGCCGGCTGCTGGCCACCAGCGGGCGCGGCTCCAGCAACATCTACCTCATCGACGCCGAGCAGCGCCGCGTGATCGGCAACATGCCCAACCCGGCCGCCGGCCCGACGACCAACCCCGAGCGCCTGAGCAGCGGCCTGCTGCTGGGCCGCGAGCCGCACGAGCCCACCTTCACGCGCAACGGAAAGGAGCTCTGGGTCACGCTGCGCGGTGAAGACCGCATTGCCATCCTCGACGTCGACCGCGCCGTGCGCCAGTTGAAGGGCGCCGACAGCGCGGGCTCGACGGCCGTCCGCCAGTTCCTGCCGACGCTGAACGGCCCGGCACAGGTGTGGTTCAACCGCGAAGGCACGCTGGCTTTCGTGGCCAGCCAGAAGGTGTCGCAGGTCGACGTGTTCCGCGTCAACGCGGGCGCCGATGGCCGCAGCCAGCCGCAGCGCGTGACCACGCTGGACATCAGCGCCCAGGACAAGCCCGGCTTCACACCCTTCATGAAGACCACGTCCGATGGCGCCGAGGTGTGGTTCTCGCACAAGCTGGCCGATGCGCTGTCGTGCCGCTCGACGCAGGGCGGCTTCGATCTTGTCGACAGCGTGCCACTGGGCATGGGCGCGCGGCCCAACCACGTCGAGTTCGTCAGCAACGCGCGCGGCAGCGTGGTCTACGCCAGCCTGGCGCGCATCGACGACGGCGGCCCTGGCGGCGTGGCATCCAGCCCCATCGCCATCATCGACCGCAGCGCCGCGGGCGGCCAGCGCAAGGTGGTGGGCACCTTCTTCAGCCACGGCCGCGAATCGCACGGGCTGTGGACCAACCCCGAGAACACGCTTCTCTACGTGGCGCACGAACAGGACGAACTGCCCGGCACGCCCAACGCCGGCCAAACGGTGTGCAGCGCTTTCGACGTGAGCGACCCGTTCAAGCCGGCCTTCGTCGCGCAGATTCCGCTGGGTAACCTGGCCCTGCCTTCGGGCGCATTGCGCAACAAGAAGAGCATCAACCTTGTCTACGTGCGCGTGGGTGCGAAGGGCCAGACCGCATGAAAGGCATGAAGGGCAGCCGCGCACAGCTTGGAGTCAATGCCTTCCAGCGCGAGATGGACGAATCCATGGCGCGCATGATGCAAGACATGCACGGCCCGGGCTACGTGGGCCAGGCCGACATCGACTTCCTGGCGATGATGATTCCGCACCACGCCGGCGCCGTCGACATGGCGCGGCTGGTGCTGCAGCACGGCCGCGACCCGGCCACGCGTCAACTGGCGGAGGAGATCATCGCCGGGCAGACCATCGAGATCGAAAGCATGACGCGGCGGCTGGCGGCTTTGCGCAAGCCGTCCGGCACGGGTTCGGCGGCCGAATTCCCCTCGCTGGGCGGCACGCGGGGGCCTTGATTGCTGGGCTCAGGGTAAGCACTTACGATGGCCGTGGAATGAACAGCAGCGCCGGTCGCTCTTGATCACCATGCTCTTGCAGTCTGCCGAGTCCCGCTACAACGCCTGGGTGCGGGACCACTACCGCTTTTTGCTTCGCAGCGCCTGGGCGCTGACCGGCTCGCGCGCGATCGCCGAAGACGTGGTGCAGGACTGTTTTGCCAACGCATGGAAACACCGCGAGCAGTTGCGGGATGGGGCGTTGGCACGGGCCTGGCTGTTCCAGATCATGCGCCGCGCCGCCTTCCGCCAGGCGGTGCCCAGCATGCAGTCGCTGGACGATGAAGAGCAGCCCGAGCAGACCGCGCCTGACGCCGGCTTGGACGACAAGCTCGATGTCGTCAAGGCACTCGCACGGCTGGCGCCCATTCACCGCGAAGTGCTGGTGCTGTTCTATTTCGACGACATGCCGACTGCGCAGATGGCCGAGGCGCTGGAGATCGCGCCGGGCACCGTGCTGTCGCGCCTGGCCCGTGCGCGCGACGCGCTGAAGCAGGTGATGGGCGTGCCCGTGCGGGCGACCAGCGGCGGCCAGGTCACGCCGTTGAGGAAGATCCAGACATGACGCCCGAATTCCGACCCCCCGAGTTCCCCGACAGTGACTTCGACCTGCGCGCACGCGCCGAGCTCGCGCTGGCTTATCCCGCCGACGCCGCCCCGGCGCACCTGTTCCGCAAGGCGCAGCCACTTCTGGCGCGGCGCAGCTTCCAGCGCGCTGTCCTGGGCCTGCTGCTGGCCGGCAGCGGCACTGGCGCCGTGTTGGCCATGCGCCCGCCCGAACTCGTGCGCGGCGCCATCGAGCACGAATACTTCGAGCGCACATTGCGCGGCACCTTTATGGACAGCGCGCCCTTGCTTCAGCACCTGGGGCTAGGTGGCAAGCAAGTCGTGCCGGGCTTTCCGCAGCTGATGCGGCCTTGCGACATCGACGGCCACCTGGTCTACCACCTCACCACCTTTTTCGAGAAGGGCGGCATGGTCACCGTGTTCGCCTTTGACAAGGCCGTTGCGCTGACGGAGGGCAGCGGCTGGTGGGGCAATGTCCACTGGAAAGTCATCACCTCGCGCGACGGCAAGCCGCTGGTGCTGGTGGCGCAGAAGAAGCAGGCCCTGGCCGTGGCGCAAAGCCAGTTCGGCCCAGCCACCGACATGTCCCCACCGAATTCCACAACGACCCCCAAGGAGACCCGATGAACAAGACCTTGAACTCGCTGCCGCGGCGCCAGATGCTGGCCGGCAGCGCCAGCGCCCTGGCCGCGGCCGGGCTGGCGACCTTCACGCGCGGCGCCGCCGCCGCGGGGGAAACCCCTGTGGCCACCGCCACGCCGAAGCCGCTGCCCGCCTACGTGGCCTGGAAAGACCCGGCCAGCGTCATCGTGCACAGCAGCACCACCATCGAGACCAAGCGCGCGGCCTTCGGCAGTGGCGTCATCACGCCGGCCGAGCAGCTCTACATCCGCAACAACCTGCCGGCGCCCGACGCCTCCATCGTGGCCGACCGCGACGCCTGGGAAGTGGCCATCGAAGGTGTGAAAGCACCCCGCAAGCTGACGCTGCGCGAGCTGAAGACGATGGGCGTGGAGACCACCGCGATGGTGCTGCAGTGCTCAGGCAATGGCCGCGGCTACTTTCCCAGCAAGCCCAGCGGCACGCCCTGGCAGGTGGGCGCGGCCGGCTGCGTGATGTGGACCGGCGTGCCGGTGCGGGTGGTGGCCGAGGCGCTGGGCGGCGTGGTGCCCGGCGCGGCCTTCCTAACTGGCACCGGCGGCGAGAAGCTGCCCGAAGGCCTGGACCCATTGAGCATCATCGTCGAGCGCTCGGTGCCGGCCGCGGCCATGGCCGATGCGCTGCTGGCCTGGGAAATGAACGGCGTGCCGATCTCGCTGGCCCACGGCGGCCCGCTGCGCCTGATCGTGCCCGGTTACACCGGCGTGAACAACATCAAGTACATCAAGCGCCTGGCCTTCACGGCCAAGGAGACGGACGCGAAGATCATGTCGCATGGCTACCGCATCTCGCCGCCGGGCGGCAAGGGCGAACCCAGCCAGCCGTCGGTGCAGGAGATGACGGTCAAGTCGTGGATCAACTCGCCCGCACCCGACGCAGCTGGCGTGAGGGCCGGCCTGGTGCAGGTGCAGGGCGTGGCCTTCGGCGGGCTGAACGGCATCAAGCGCGTCGAGGTGTCGCTGGACGGCGGCAAGACCTGGAGCGACGCGCGGCTCACCGGGCCCGACCTTGGCCGCTATGCCTGGCGCCAGTTCGTGCTGCCGGCCAGGCTGCCGGCCGGCAGCCACACGCTGGCCAGCCGCGCCACCGACACGGCAGGCAACGTGCAACCCGAGCAGCGCATGGAAAACGCCGGCGGCTACAACAACACGAGCTGGGCCGACCACGCCGTGAAAGTGACGGTGGCCTGATCATGCGCAGCACCATCCAGCAGCGCTTCATGTTGCATGCAATGAGGGTCGCGTCGGTGCTCGTCGCCGGCCTGGCGCTGCCCGTTCTACCCGCGCTGGCGGCCGACGACAGCGCGCAACTCGCGCTAGGGAAGAAGCTGTTCCTGCAAGGCGTCGTCCCGTCGTGCGCCGTTTGCCACACCTTGCAGGCCGCGGGCGCCGAGGGCGCCGTCGGCCCGGTGCTGGACGAGTTGAAGCCCGACGCTGCGCGCGTGGCGAAGGCGCTGCGCAACGGGCTGGGCCAGATGCCTTCGTACAAGGACAAGCTCACCGATGCAGAGATTGAGGCTCTGTCGCTGTATGTGTCGAAGGCCAGCGGGGGTGCCAAGTGAGACTTCAGGTGGGTGGAATCTGTGGTGCATCCCCACCGATAAAGGCTCGTCCGCGAGGGCCGCAAGACGCTGACTGGCACCGAAACGCAGGGCATCTTCATCGGTCGCCGCCGTCGGCAGCGACTGCTTCTCAACTCCTCGACAGACTGGATTGGGTCGATCTGGAACAGTCAGGGCGACGGCACGAACGAGCGCGATCTGAGCACAGCAGTCCTTCGCGCGGGTTCCGCCAACTCCCTTCGTGGTCATCGCCAATGCCGAGGCCCTGCGGTCCCAGATGGTTGTTCTGGAGCCCTCATGGACGGTTAGCCGAGGCCTGCCCGCATGGCCGCCGCCGGTACGCACACGGCGGCGGCATGCAACACTGGCAAGCCGATGACGGAGTGCGACCGGTTCAGAGCGCACTGAGGAACGCCATCAACTTGTCCTCCGGCCGATAGCGCCTGGCCTGCACACTGGGAGGCGCAACCGTGTCCAGCACACGCTCCTTCAACGTCAGATCGGCATCGAGGTAAATCTGAGTGGTCTCCAGCGATTCGTGGCCAAGCCACATCGCGATCACCGACCGATCTACTCCAGCCTGAAGGAGCTCCATCGCCGTGGTGTGCCGCAACACATGTGGCGTCACGCGCTTGCACGTCAAGGATGCGCAGGTCCGGCCAGCTGTGGCAACGTGCTTGGCCACAAGGTACTGGACGCCGTCGGCACTGAGGCGGTTGCCTCTGGCACTCGGGAACAGAATGACGGGCTCAGGTCCCAAGTCGCTGCTCATCCATGACCGCAACGCTGCCTGTGTCTGTTTGGCCAGCGGCGTGCAGCGCTCCTTGCGCCCTTTCCCGAGCACGTGGACGTGGGCGCCCGTGCCGAGCCTGACATCGGCGGCTCGTAGACCGGTGATCTCGGACAGACGCAGCCCGGTCTGAACCGCAAGCAACAACAGGGCATGGTCGCGCCGCCCCGCCCATGTGGTCCGATCGGGTGCGGCAAGCAAGGCTTCGACCTCTTCACGTGTCAGATGGCAGACCTGCTTGCGAGTGCACCGCTTGCTGGGAATCGCCAGGACCCGCTGGATCAGGCCTGCATGACCAGGCGATTCAAAGGCGGCGTACTGAAAGAACGACCGAATGGCGCTCTGCCGCAGGTTCCGGCTTCTGGCAGTCACGCCGCGTTCGTGCTCAAGGTCGGCAAGGAACGCCGCGATCAGCGGCGCGTCGAGTTGCTCCAACACCAGCGCGCTCGGGGCAACCTTGAGGCGCTTCTGGGCGAACCGGAGGAAGAGCCGGAAGGTGTCACGATAGGACGCGATCGTATGGGCGCTTGCCTGCCGCTGCTGCATGAGTCTTCGGGTGAAGAACCCCTCCAGCAGCACAGGGAGATTGCCAGTCGCGGCCGTCATGACAGCTTCTCCCAGTGACGCTCGAACCGGGCGAGCGCGTGGCCCATCAACTCGGGACACGCGCTGAGGTACCAGTAGGTGTACTCAATGCGCACGTGACCCAGAAAGGTTGACAAGGTCGGCAGGTGGCGCTCTACATCCTGGCCGGATCTGTACCAGCGCAGCAACGTTTGGATGGCAAAGCGGTGGCGCAGGTCATGCAACCGAGGGCGTGGAGCACCCGCGGAGGCGCGCACCTCCGCTTGGTCGAGCAACTGATAGAAGGTCCGATGGATGTGTCCCGGGTCAAGCGCCGTCCTCCGACCCGAGATGAAGAACTGCGGAGGCGCCAGCCGCTTGGCGAAGCGATCGCGGTGCGCGCGGTATTCCGCGAGTGCTGACCTGGTCGAGTCAGCAATCGGAGCCAGCCGAGACTTGCCGAACTTCGTCTGCCGAATGGTCAGCAAGCCTTGGTCGAGATCGACATCGCCGACCTCGAGACGGATCGCCTCACCGAGCCGCATCCCGGTGACGCTGAGCAGCCCCAAGAGGCAGTGGTAGGTCGCCCCTCGCAGGCCATCTGTAGGAGGCAGCGTCAACGCGCAAGCCATCAAGCGAGCAAGCTCATCGTCCGAGTACAGGTACGGTTGTCGCCGATGCCGATGTGAAGGAAGGAGGTTGGCGGGGGTGACCTCCGTGGCAGGGTCGAGCAACCGGTGGTGGAGCGTGAAGCCGCGAATCCGACGCAGCCGATCGGCGGCGAAGCCAGGGCGCGTGGATGGTTTGCTCAGGGCCCACTCTACGGCGGCGGCCGCCGTGATGGTCGTGACGCCGCGCCGGTCGAGAAAGTCCGTGAACTCGATCAGCGCATCTTCGTTCGCCCGAAGCTTGAACCCGAGCGCTCGCCGGAGTGCAAGGTAGTCGGAGGCAGCCTGTCTCAGCGGCGTCATTGCGCACCTCCCGGCCAAGAAGGAGCGACGGCCCGCAGGGAGCGAAGATCCACCTTCGCATAGATCGTCGTTGTCTGCTGCTGGCGGTGACGCAGCACTTCGCCGATCTCGGGCAGCGACGACCCCTCGCGCAGCAGTCGTGTGGCCAAGGTGTGACGGAGCACATGCGCTCCCTTGCTCGGCACATCGATGCCGGCGCGCTGAAGCGCGCGGCGGACGATCGCTGCAACAGCGGTACCACTGGAGAAGCCCTCGATCGGTGCCTGTGCTCGAAGGAAGACCTGCCGGGAGGAACAGCGTGGCCGGGCCTCGCTCAAGTATTGCGCCAGCGCTTGGCCCACCTCGTATGGAAGCGGGAGGCGATCGACTCGGGTTTGTCCATTGCGAACCAGCAACTCGCCGGCGTGCCAGTCGATGTCCTCCAGTTGTAGTGCTACCACCTCGCCAGCCCGCAGCCCGAGCCGCGCAAGTAGGACGATGACCGCGTAGTCACGACACCCACTCAGCTTAGCCCGATCACATTGGGCGAGGGTGCGCAGAACCTGATCGTCCTGGAGCGAGCGGGGGATCGATGATTGCGACCAAACAGCAGGCGCCGGTATGTGCGAAGACATATCGGTGTCGAGCCAGCCGCGGTAAAGCGCGAACCGTAGGAACGCCCGAACTCCACCGACGACTCTGCATGCAGAGTTCGCACGGCAGGTCTTCGTCGCCAGCCTGATGTGCGCCATGACGTCCGGCGCCCCCACGCTGTCGAACGTCAAAGGCCCGTTGGCGAAGAGGAAGGTCAACAGATTTCTGGCCGTGATCCGGTTGGAGCGGATGGTTGCAGGCGCCAGATTGCGCTCGTGGCGCATGTAGTCGACATACTCGGCCTCGATCTGCTCAACCGCAGTTGGAGTGCGCTCAGCTGAGGGTGTGCAGATGATGCCCTGTGCCGCCAGATGCGCGAGCAGCCTCAGCAGCGTCGAACGGTCTTCGGCCCTTGGGGCGCGACGGCGCCTGCGGCCTCGCAAGAAGGTATCGACCGACTCTTCGGCTACTGCCGCGGCGGCTACGCCGCGTCCGTCCAACCACCGGCTGAAGTCTCCAACCAACCATGCGGCGCGGCGTCGTGAGTCGCGGCTATAGCCCTTTGCTGCCAATGAATCGATGAAGGAATCGATGCACACGCCCAGCGGGCCCTCGCGCATCCGCATCAGTGCGCGCGGGCGCACAAACAACTCTTCCATGAGGGTCTCCTTCCGGAGAAACCGTCCCCGGTGGAGTCGAACATATGGCAGTGAGGTTCCACCCCTGAACCCGAGTAGGTCGTGTCACCGATCGGAAGCATCGATGCCCGCTCGCGGCTCGGCCTGCATGGCGTCAAGGTCGATGACTGCATCGGCCATCGTTGCGAGGTGCGGGGTCTGGGTGATGAAGAACTCCTGCCGGTAGCCGCCGAGCCGAAGGACTTCGCGCTTCATGGCCATGAACATGCGCTTGTGTTCTGGGTCCAACGGCCCATCGGCCTCGTCGGAGAACAGCGTGTCGAATCGCCGTCCGGTGTTCTGGGCCAAGTACAGG
>CAKZXL010000145.1 GCA_937883885.1 uncultured Aquincola sp.
ACCGTCAAGTGCACGGGCCGCATCCTGGAAGTGCCGGTCGGCCCCGAGCTGATCGGCCGCGTGGTCAACGCGCTGGGTCAGCCCATCGACGGCAAGGGCCCGATCAACGCCAAGCTGACCGACGTGATCGAGAAGGTCGCCCCGGGCGTGATCGCCCGTAAGTCGGTGGACCAGCCGGTGCAGACCGGCCTGAAGTCGATCGACTCGATGGTGCCCGTCGGCCGTGGCCAGCGCGAGCTGATCATCGGCGACCGCCAGACCGGCAAGACCGCCGTCGCCATCGACGCGATCATCAGCCAGAAGGGTCAGAACATGACCTGCATCTACGTCGCGATCGGCCAGAAGGCTTCGTCGATCAAGAACGTGGTGCGCGCGCTGGAGCAGGCCGGTGCGATGGAGTACACCATCGTCGTGGCGGCCTCGGCCTCCGAATCGGCGGCGATGCAGTACGTGTCGGCCTACTCGGGCTGCACGATGGGCGAGTACTTCCGCGACCGCGGCCAGGACGCCCTGATCGTCTATGACGACCTGTCCAAGCAGGCCGTGGCCTACCGTCAGGTGTCGCTGCTGCTGCGCCGCCCGCCGGGCCGCGAAGCTTTCCCTGGCGACGTGTTCTATCTCCACAGCCGCCTGCTGGAGCGTGCCGCCCGCGTGAACGCCGACTACGTCGAAGCCTTCACCAAGGGTGAGGTCAAGGGCAAGACCGGCTCGCTGACCGCGCTGCCGATCATCGAAACGCAGGCCGGCGACGTGTCCGCCTTCGTGCCGACCAACGTGATCTCGATCACCGACGGCCAGATCTTCCTGGAAACCAGCCTGTTCAACGCCGGTATCCGCCCCGCCATCAACGCCGGTATCTCGGTGTCGCGCGTCGGTGGTGCCGCCCAGACCAAGCTGATCAAGGGCCTGTCCGGCGGTATCCGTACCGACCTGGCGCAGTACCGTGAACTGGCTGCGTTCGCGCAGTTCGCTTCCGACCTGGACGCCGCCACCCGCAAACAGCTGGACCGCGGTGCCCGCGTGACCGAACTGCTGAAGCAGGCGCAGTACTCGCCGCTGCCCATCAGCCTGATGGGCGCGACGCTGTTCGCGGTCAACAAGGGCTACATGGACGACGTCGACGTCAAGAAGATCCTGGCGTTCGAACACGGCCTGCACCAGCACCTGAAGACCAGCCATGCCGCTCTGCTGCAGACGCTGGAATCCGAGAAGGCGCTGAGCAAGGACTCCGAAGCCAAGCTGACCGACGCGATCGCTTCGTTCAAGAAGTCGTTCGCCTAACAGGAGCCCGAGATGGCTGTCGGCAAGGAAATACGCGGCAAGATCAAATCGGTGGAGAACACCAAGAAGATCACCAAGGCCATGGAAATGGTCGCCGCTTCCAAGATGCGCAAGGCGCAGGACCGGATGCGCGGCGCGCGTCCGTACAGCGACAAGATCCGCAACATCACGGCCAACCTGTCGAACGCGAATCCCGAGTACCAGTCGGCCTACATGCGGACCGACGGCACGTCGAAGGTGGCGGGTTACATCGTCGTCACCACCGACAAGGGCCTGTGCGGTGGCCTGAACACCAACGTGCTGCGCGCCGTCACGGCCCGCATGCGTGAAGACCAGGCCGCCGGCAACAAGGTGCAGGCGGTGGCGATCGGCAACAAGGGCTACGGCTTCCTGAACCGGATGAGCGTGCCCGTGGTCAGCCACGCCGTGCAGCTGGGCGATGCGCCCGTGCTCGAGAAGCTGATCGGCCCGGTCAAGGTGATGCTGGACGCCTTCATCGAAGGCAAGGTCGACAAGGTCTACCTCTGCTACACCCGCTTCATCAACACGATGCGGCAGGAGCCGGTGGTCGAGCAGCTGCTGCCGCTCGACGGCTCGCGCCTGGCGCAGTCGGCCGAAGAGAAGCAGGCCTACGGCTGGGACTACATCTACGAGCCCGATGCCGCGACGGTGATCGACGAGCTGCTGACCCGCTACGTCGAGGCGCTGGTCTACCAGGCGGTGGCCGAGAACATGGCGTCGGAGCAATCGGCCCGCATGGTTGCGATGAAGGCCGCCACCGACAACGCCGGCAACCTGATCGGTGAGCTGAAGCTGGTCTACAACAAGACCCGCCAGGCGGCGATCACGAAGGAACTCTCCGAGATCGTCAGCGGCGCCGCTGCAGTGTGACGGAAAAGATTAAAGGAACTGACATGACGCAAGCCCAAGGCAAGATCGTCCAATGCATCGGCGCGGTGGTGGACGTTGAATTTCCCCCGCAGAACATGCCGCGCGTGTACGACGCGCTCAAGATGGAAGGCTCGGCGCTGACGCTGGAAGTGCAGCAGCAGCTGGGCGACGGCGTGGTGCGTACCATCGCCCTCGGTTCGTCCGACGGCCTGCGCCGCGGCACCATGGTCTACAACACCGGCGCCGCCATCTCGGTGCCGGTGGGCCAGGCCACTCTGGGCCGCATCATGGACGTGCTGGGCAACCCGATCGACGAGCGCGGTCCGGTGAGCCAGGAACTGACGGCCTCGATCCACCGCAAGGCCCCCACGTACGACGAACTGTCGCCCTCGACCGAGCTGCTGGAAACCGGCATCAAGGTGATCGACCTGATCTGCCCGTTCGCCAAGGGCGGCAAGGTGGGTCTGTTCGGCGGTGCCGGCGTCGGCAAGACTGTGAACATGATGGAGCTCATCAACAACATCGCCAAGGCGCACAGCGGCCTGTCGGTGTTTGCGGGCGTGGGCGAGCGTACCCGTGAGGGCAACGACTTCTATCACGAGATGGCCGACTCGGGCGTGGTCAACCTGGAGAGCCTGCCGGACTCCAAGGTGGCCATGGTCTACGGCCAGATGAACGAGCCGCCGGGCAACCGCCTGCGCGTGGCCCTGACCGGCCTGACCATCGCCGAGTCGTTCCGCGACGAAGGCCGTGACGTGCTGTTCTTCGTGGACAACATCTACCGCTACACGCTGGCCGGTACCGAAGTGTCCGCACTGCTGGGCCGTATGCCTTCCGCCGTGGGCTACCAGCCGACGCTGGCCGAGGAAATGGGCCGCCTGCAAGAGCGCATCACCTCGACCAAGGTGGGCTCGATCACCTCGATCCAGGCCGTTTACGTGCCTGCGGACGACCTGACCGACCCGTCGCCTGCCACCACCTTCGCCCACCTGGACGCCACCGTGGTGCTGTCGCGTGACATCGCCGCGCTGGGCATCTACCCCGCCGTGGACCCGCTGGACTCGACCTCGCGCCAGGTCGACCCCAACGCGGTGGGCGAGGAGCACTAC
>CAKZXL010000146.1 GCA_937883885.1 uncultured Aquincola sp.
AACAGCGCGGCCACGTCGGCATTGAATTCTTCGGCGCCCGCCAGGTCGCTGACGCTGCGCATCGCGATGTAGGGCACGCGGTTGGCATAGGCCACATGGGCCAGGGCCGCAGTCTCCATCTCGAACACCTGCGCGTTCAGCGTTTCGAACAGGTAGCGGCGGTACGGTGCGTGGGCCAGAAAGGCGGTGCCCGAGACGCCGGTGCCACCCACCTCCAGCTTGGGCTGGTGCTTGACGCATTGCTTCTCGTCCACCGTGCCGCTGGCGGCGGCCTTGGGGCCGCAGCGCTGCAGTGCCGGCTTCAGGTTCCGGGCCACGGCCAGCATGTCGGTGTCCACCGGGTAGTCGAAGCGGAACTCGCCCTTGGGCGCGTTGGCGCTGTTCATCACGTAGTTCTCGCGCAGGAACCAGCCCTGGTAGGGCGGCAGCGGCTGGCCGGCCGGCGTCTTGGCCAGCGACAAGCCCAGGCACGACACATCACCCGCCGTGCCGCAGGCGGCGGGCACCTGGTCGTTGCTTTGCCAGTACACCTCCATCGGCATCACCCAGCGCTCGGGCACCGTCACGTCGCCCACGTGGTGCGCCGGGTTCACGCCACCGGCGATGCCGCTCATGATCAGCCGCTGCACCTTGAAGTGGTCCAGCATCAGCTGCGTGACCATGGTCGAGTTGATCATGCTGACGCCGCTGAGCACGATGACCACCCGGTTGCCGCGCAGCGTGCCGGTGGTGAAGCGGTTGCCGTTGACCACGTGCGTGCGCTTGCCGGTGGTTTGCGCCACCAGGATGTCGGCCTCGGCGCCGAAGGCCGAGACGATGCCGATGCGCGGCGTGCAGTCGGTCAGGCAACGGGCCGCGGGCGCGGCATGGGCGGTGCTGGCGAGCAGGGCCAGGCCGGTGAGCAGGGCGGCGGGCAGGGCGGGCAGGCGCAAGAGGATGTCTCCGGGAACGTGGGTCTTGGTGGGTCTGCGAAGCAGCCAGCAAATCAGCAATATTGATGCCATTGGCCACCTGCCGTTACCCGCGGGCGGCTGGCGCCGACGCCGGCCGTCGGGGGACAATCGTCGGTTTTTCCCACCGCGACCCGAACCCGTGTTCAAGAACCTGATCGTCTACCGCATCGCGCCCGAATGGGCGGCCGACCCGGCCCAGCTGGAGGCGGCGCTCGACCAGATGCGCTTCGTGCCCTGCACGCCCACGCAGCCCATGTCGGCCGGCTGGGTGGAGCCGCGCGGCGTGGCCCACGCGCCGTTGCTGGAGGTGGTGGACGGCCACTGGCTGCTCAAGCTGCAGGTCGAGCACAAGGCCGTGCCCGGTGCCGTGGTGCGCCGCCGCGCCGAAGAAATGGCCGCGCAGATCGAGCAGCAGACCGGCCGCAAGCCGGGCAAGAAGCAGATGAAGGAGCTGAAGGAAGACGCGCTGCACGAGCTGCTGCCGCAGGCCTTTGCCAAGCGCGCCGCGGTGCAGGTGTGGATCGACCCGGTGCAGCGCCTGCTGATGGTGGACAGCGGCAGCGCCAACCGCGCCGACGAGGTGGTGACGCAGCTGGTCAAGGCCGGCGAGGGCCTGTCGCTCACGCTGCTGCAGACGGCCGAAACGCCGGTGGCGGTGATGTCGGCCTGGCTGGCCGGCACCGAGCCGCCGGCCGCCTTCAGCATCGACCGGGAGTGCGAGCTGAAGTCGCCGGACGAGATGAAGTCGGTGGTGCGCTACGCCCGCCATGCGCTGGACATCGAGGAGGTGCGCGAGCACATCCGCAGCGGCAAGCTGCCCACGCGGCTGGCGCTCACCTGGCAGGGCCGCGTGTCCTTCGTGCTCAGCGACACCGGCCAGGTGCGCAAGATCGCCTTCCTCGACGGTGTGTTCGAAGGCCTGCCCAAGGTGGAAAAGGACGAAGCCTTCGAAGCCGATGCGGCGATTGCCACCGGCGAGCTGCGGCAGCTGATCCCAGACCTGGTGGAGGCCCTGGGCGGGGAGCATGCGATTTCGGCCTGAGCCCGGCGCCTGACGCGACCGGCCCGGCAGGTATGCTCGCCTGTTGCCCGCCCCCGATTGCCCTGCACCATGGCCCTGCTGTCCCTTTCCAACGCCCATCTGGCCTTCGGCCACGTTCCGCTGCTCGATGGCGCGGGCTTTTCGCTGGAAGCGGGTGAGCGGGTCGCGCTGATCGGCCGCAACGGCGCCGGCAAGTCG
>CAKZXL010000147.1 GCA_937883885.1 uncultured Aquincola sp.
ATGTGGCCGGCTTCGTCCCACACGAAGCCGGTGCCGGTGCCACGCGGCACCTGGGTGACGCGGGTGCTGAAGAAATCGCGCTCCACGCCCAGTGCGGTGATGTTGACCACCGAGGGCGAGGCGGCCTTGAACACGGCGATGTTGTTCAGCTCATCGGCGGCCAGCGGGCCGCGGGGGGCCACGGCGCGGGGAGAGGCTTCGCTGCGGGCGATGGCCAGCGGCAGGCCGGCGGCGCCCAGCAGGCCGGCAGCGCCCAGTTGCAGCAGGTGCCGACGACGGCCGGCGTTCGACGGGGATGGGAAGCGTGGGGTCATGGAAGGGCCGGCGCACCGGGCGCCGCGAAAGACCAGGGCGGCCCGGATTCTGGCAAAGCGCAGGGGCTGCCGGCCGTGCTCAGCCTGGCTTCATGCGTGCGGACTAAGCTGTGGCCCGTTGTCGCCTTCTTGATGTGGCCGCCGCCCCTGCTGCGATGGCCGTCGGCCCTGCCACCATGACCACCTCCCCGTCCGAAGACCCCCGCCTGGACACCGCCGCGCAGGCCGAGCTGCCCGCCGCCGTGTTCGGCGACGACCCGGAGGACAGCGCCCACAGCGCCGACGAGCGAACACGGGCCGCGGTGCGCAGCACCTGGGTCAGCATCGTCGTCAATGCGGTGCTGATCGTGGTGCAGCTGGCGGTGGGCCTGTGGGCCCATTCGCAGGCACTCGTGGCCGATGCGATGCATTCGCTGTCCGACCTGGTGAGCGACTTCGTGGTGCTGCTGGCCGGCAAGCACAGCCGCAAGGCGGCCGACGACGACCACCCTTATGGCCATGCCCGCTTCGAGAACGCCGGCTCGCTGGCGCTGGGGGCGCTGCTGCTGGCGGTGGGCGTGGGCATGCTGTGGTCGGCGCTGCGCAAGCTGGAAGCGCCCTCGGAGATTGCCCAGGTGCATGCGGCCGCACTGGGGGTGGCCTGCATCACCCTGGTGTGCAAGGAGGGCCTCTTCCGCTACATGCTGGCCGTGGCCAAGCGGGTGCGCTCCAGCCTGCTGGTGAGCAATGCCTGGCATGCGCGGTCGGACGCCGCTTCGTCGCTGGTGGTCGGCCTGGGCATCGGGGGCAACCTGCTGGGTTTTCCGCTGCTGGACCCGATCGCCGCGGCCATCGTGGGCTTTCTCATCGCGCGCATGGGCTGGACCTTCGGCTGGAATGCGCTGTCCGACCTGATGGACCGCGGCGCCAGCGCCGAAGAAGTCGAAGCCATCCACCGCACCGCTGCGGCCACGCCCGGCGTGCACGCGGTGCACGACCTGCGCACCCGCAAGATGGGCGACCTGCTGGTGGTGGACATGCACCTGGAAGTGGACCGCAGCCTGACCGTGGAGCAAGGCCACGACATCGCGCTGGCCGCCCGCGACGCGGTGCTGGCCCGCCACAGCGTGCTGCGGGTGATGACCCACGTGGACCCGTGGCCGCGGCGCGGCGAGGTGCCGGTCAGCGGCCGAAGCGCGCCAGGCTGAACGCGCCCAGGTCCACGCCGCCGGCCTGCCCCATCAGCTGCTGGGCCAGCGCTTCGCCCAGCCCGGCCGAATGCTTGAAGCCGTGGCCCGAGCAGGCCGACACCACGGTGACGTGGGGCTGCGTGGGATGCGCATCGACGATGAAGCCCGAATCGCTGCTGACGGTGTAGAGGCAGGCGGCTGTATGCACCGCCTCGGGCGTGACCGAGCGCAGGCGGCCGGCCACATGCGCCTCGAACATGCGGGCCTGTTCGCCAGCCGACACCTGCCGGTCCATCGACCCGGGCGTGGTGGTGTCGGCGTACTGCTCGGTGGCCACCTTCACGCCGCCATGGCCGTCGATCATCGGAAAGCCGTAGAAGTAGTCCTCGTCGCTGCGGCCGTGCATCCAGATGAAGACGGGGCTGCGCTCAGGCGCATACAGCGCGGGCTCGGTGGGCCGGAACCAGTGCAGCACCTGGCGCATCACCCGCAGTTGCCGTGCGTAGGCACCGCCCACGAGCCCCGGCAGCCATGGCCCCGCGGTGATCACGGCCCGCGCGGCCGCATAAGTGCCGCGGTCGGTGCGCACCGTGACGCCGGTGGGCTTGCCATCGATGGACAGCACCGCTTCGTTCAGCTGCAGCCGGGCGCCGTGGCGGCGGGCAACGGCCAGTTGCGCAGCGATGCAGCGCTCAGGCCGCAGCACGCCGGCGGCAGGCTCGTAGTAGGCCAGCTCGTCGCCGCGCAGCATGAACTGCGGAAACCGAGCCATCACCTCGGGCGCGTGCAGCACCTCGTGCGCGATGCCGTGCTGCTGCGCCACCGCGATGGTCCGGCGCACGAAGTCTGGCTTGCCATGGTGCTGCACCGGCCCCTTCGACGGCCCCATCACCAGCTCGCCGGTGGCGGTGTACAGCGGCTCACCGCACTCGGCCTCCAGCAGGCGCCACAGCGCATGAGAGCGCTGCACCAGCGGCACGTACTGCGCGCCCTCCCCCACCGCCAGCCGCGTGATGCGCGTGGCGCCATGGCTGGACCCCCGGTCGTGCGGCGGGGCATGCCGGTCGATGCCGAGGACACGGGCGCCACGCGCCGCCAGCTGGCAGGCCACGGCGCTGCCAAACGCGCCGAGGCCGATGACGATGACGTCGGGGGAAGGGGTCGGGGTCATGCGGGTTCCTTGTTGCCTGACATGCTAGCCAGACAAGAAGGGAACGACGCTGCGGCGGGCATCCGCCCGGTCACACAAACGGCGTGAACTCCGTGCGCAGCCGCGCCTGCGGCGCGCTCCAGCCCAGCAGCCAGTCGGCGAAGTCGGCTTCGGGCATGGGCTTGCCCATCAGGTAGCCCTGGGCTTCATCGCAGTGCAGGGCCTTGAGCAGGGCCCAGGTCTGGGCGTTTTCCACGCCCTCGGCGCACACCGTCAGGCCCAGGTTGTGGGCCAGGTCGATGGTCGAGCGCACGATCTTCAGGTCGGCGCGGTCGGTCTCCATCGCCATCACGAAGCTGCGGTCAATCTTCAGCTCATGCAGCGGCAGCCGCTTGAGGTAGGCCAGCGACGAGTAGCCGGTGCCGAAGTCGTCGATCGACAGCCGCAGCCCCATCGCGTGCAGCCGCTGCAGCGTCTGCAGCGCGCGCTCGGGATCGTCCATGATGGCGCTTTCGGTGATCTCCAGGCACAGCGCCTGAGGCTGCACGCCACCACGCGCGAACAGGCGCTCCATCTTGGCCGGCAGGTGCTGGTCCAGCAGGTCGCGGGTGCTGAGGTTGATCGCGAACTTCAGCGCCACGCCCTGGCGCTGCAGCTCGGCATAACGCATCGAGCAGCGCTCGATCATCCAGCCCGTCAGCTCGCGGATGAAGCCGGTCTGCTCCGCGAACGGGATGAACTGCATCGGCGGGATCATGCCGCGCTGCGGATGCTGCCAGCGCACCAGCGCCTCGGCGCCCACCACCTCGCCGCTGGCCATCGCGATCTTGGGCTGCAGGTACAGCCGCAGCTGGTCCTGGGCCACCGCGGCGCGCAGCTCGGTCAGCAGCGACAGCGAAGCTTCGCTCGACGAATCGATCTGCGGGCTGTAGGTCACCACGCCCACCTCGTGCGAGGGCTGCGACTTGGCCGCGTACATCGCCATCTCGGCGCGCACCAGCAACGCATCGGCGGTCTGCCCATGCGCGGGATGCGCGGCGATGCCGATGCCGGCGCTGACGTCGATGGTGTGGTCGTCCAGCGTCAGCGGCTCTTCCAGCCGGCGGCGCAGGCGCATGGCCACGTCCACCGCCACGTCGGCATCGGCGCCGGGCAGCATCACCGCGAATTCGTCGCCGCCCAGGCGGGCCACCAGGTCCTGCTCGCGCAGGCCGCTGGCGCCCAGGCGGGCGGCGATCTGGCGCAGCAGCCGGTCGCCGAAGGCATGGCCCAGCACGTCGTTCACATGCTTGAAGCGGTCCAGGTCCAGCATCAGCACCGACATCGCCCGCCCCTGCGCCAGCTGGTGGCTCAGCACGTCATGGAACTGCGCGCGGTTGGGCAGGCCGGTCAACGTGTCCCAGTAGGCCAGGCGGCGCACCTGCGCCTCGCGCTGCTGCATGCCCCGGCGCATCGCCTCGAAGGAGCGGGCCAGGTCGCGCACCTCGTCGCGCGCCTGCACCACCACCGGCGTGGCGTAGTCGCCGGCCCCCAGCCGTTCAGCGCTGCGCGACAAGGCCTGGATCGGCCGCGTGATGTTGCGGGCGGTGACGATGCTGCCCACGAAGAACACGCCCAGCCCCGCGGCGCTGATGGCCAGCAGGATGAGCTGCAGCCGCCGGAACGGCGCCACCGCCTCGTCCACCGATTGCAGCAGCAGGGCCGCCGCCTCGGTGCCTGGCGAGCGGCCCAGCATCACCACACGGGTGGCGTACCACTCGCCGTCCAGGTTCACGGTGGCGTCGGCCGCCGCTGGGCCCGCGGCGAGCTGGCGCAACTGGGCCGACAGGCGGTCGGCCTGCTCGGCTGCCTCGCGGCTGGCGTCGGTGGGCTGCACCTGCCAGGCGCCGTCGGCAAAGCGCACCGCCAGCACCGCACGCAGCCCGGCGATCTGCTCCACGTCGCGCAGCAGCGCCGCGCCCAGCGGAAAGCCCATCGACACCTGGCCGATGGGCTGCGGTGCGCGCACTGCCACCGTCACGATCTGGAAGGGCCGGCCCTCGAACACCGCGACGGTGCTGGCCTCGGCCGTGGCCGCGCCCTGGCGGGGCAGCATGGCCAGCGCCTGCAGCGCCGCATCGGGCTGGCCGGTGCTGGTGGCCACCAGCTGGCCGCGCAGGTCGGCGTAGAAGGCCAGCTCGGCGCCGATGCGCGCGCCGTGGTTGTCCAGCGCATCGGCCACGGTGGCACGGTCGCCGCTGGCCACCGCCGCCCGAAAGCCGAAGTCGGCCGCCAGCACCTTGGAGGCATCGGCCAGGTTCTGCGCATTGGCCGCCAGCAGGCGGCGCAGCACCTTGTCGCCGGTGGCCAGCTCCTGGGCGATGGTGTGGCGGGCATTGGCTTCCAGGTCGCGGCGGATGGCCAGGAAGCTGGCCGCCTGCACCAGCACCAGCAGCCCGACGAAAAGGCCCACGATGCGCCACTGCAGCCGGCGCGAGAAGGGCCGCCACAGGCGCGCCAGCAGCCGCTTGCGCTGGCTGCGGTGCGCCGGCGATCCGGCCGGCGGCAACAGCGTGTGGCGCGAAGGCATGGCCCGTCAGCCGCCGGCCTTCAGCCGCAGCACGGCGCGCTGCGCGCCGGTGGCCACGGTCAAGGCGGTTTCGGCCGGCAGGCCGGTCTCGCCCTGGCTGAAGTGCCAGGCGCGCAGCAGATGCTGGCCGGCGGGCACGTCCAGCGTGGCTTCGCCGCGCGCATCGGTCTTGCCGAACAGGGGCGTGTCCACCACGTGCA
This sequence comes from uncultured Aquincola sp., assembly GCA_937883885.1. Next base: position 5,403 of record CAKZXL010000147.1, read on the forward strand.
CCCAGGCGCTCATCTGGTCGTGCACGTTGCAGCCCAGCGCGGCGGTGCCGGGTTTGTCGAACACCACCGGCTTGGCGGGCGTGCCGGCATACAGCTTCAGCTCGAAGCTGCGGATCGGCGAGAACGAATAGACGTGGTGGCGCACCGTGTCGAAGTTGGGAAAGCTCACCGAGGTGCCGGTCTGCACCACCGTGACGCTGGGCACGAACTGGCGCTCGCGCTGGGCGATCTCGGCGGTGGCGCCGGTGGCCGCCTGCGGCTGGCCCTTGAGCAGCACGTACACCGCGGCGTCCGCCAGCGGCTTGCCGGCGGCATCGGTGACGCTCACTTGAACGGGGGCGGCGTGGGCGCCCAGGCACAGGCCCAGCGCTGCGGCCAGCATGCCGGCCTCGGCGCGGCGCTTGAAGGTCGTCGGGAGGGGCATGGCAGGGTGGACGCTGGCGAAGACTTGCTGGGGCCGGCGCAGTAGACCTCAAGACCCCGGCGCGGCATCCGAAAAGAAAGGCAGATTCCGGCAGCCAGTTCCGGCTGGTGCGCCTGCCCCGAGGTCGTCTTCCGTGTCGCAACCCCTTCGTCATCCCTGCCCAGGCATCGCCTTGCCGCCAGCGCAGGCCCATGCACTGCTGGCGCAGACACTGGAACAGGCGATCGACGGCGTGGTGGTGATCGACGAGCACAACGACGTGCTGGTGTTCAACGCCGCCGCCGAGCGGCTGTGGGGCTACCCGCGTGAAGCGGTGCTGGGCAGCAACGTGCGCATGCTGATGCCCGCGGCCCAGCGGGCCAGCCACGATGCCGGCGTGCAGCGGCACCGCAGCACCGGCCAGGCCCGCATCGTGGGCCGCGAGGTGGAAGTGCCCATCGAACGCGCCGACGGCAGCCTGGGCCAGGCGGTGATGTCGATCTCGCACATCCAGCACGAAGGCCGCGACCTGTACTGCGCCTTCGTGCGCGACACCACGCAGCAGCATGAATTGCTGGCCCGCCAGCGCCTGCTGTCCACCGCGGTGGATGAAAGCGACATTGCCGTCATCGTCACCGGCGCCGACCGGCGCGTGGTGTTCGCCAATGCCGGCTGCCAGCGCATGTTCGGCTACACCCTGGCCGAGATGGTGGGCCACCACCCCAGCGACCTGATCACCGGCCCCCACACCGACCCGGCCACCTTGCAGGCCCTGACCAGTACCGAAGACCGGGGCGAACAAGGCATCACCACCGAACTGCTGGCCTACACCAAGGACCGCCGGCCGCTGTGGGTGTCCACCGCCGTGAACCCGGTGCACGACGCGCACGGCCTGGTGCGCAACTACGTCAGCGTGCTGACCGACATCACCCACACCAAGCTGCACGAGGTGCTGCAGTTCCGCGTGCTGGACGCGATGGCGCGCGAAACCGCCCTGCCCGAGCTGATGCTGCTGCTGTGCCGCGAGGTCGAGCGCATCGCGCCCGAGGTCATCGCCTCCCTCCTGCAGGTGGACGACGAAGGACGGCTGCGCACGCTGGCCGGCCCCAGCCTGCCACCCGGCTATTGCCAGCAGATCGACGGCCTGGCCATCGGGCCGGCCGTGGGCTCCTGCGGCACCGCGGCCTGGCGCAACACCCCGGTGATGGTGAGCGACATCGCCACCGACCCGCTGTGGGCGCCCTTCAAGGACCTGGCACTGCCGCTGGGCCTGCGCGCCTGCTGGTCCAGCCCCATCCGCGGCAGCGACGGCCAGGTGCTGGGCACCTTCGCCTTTTACTACCGCGAGCCGCGCGAACCCAGCGCGCTGCACCAGCGGCTGGTGGACGTGAGCCTGCACCTGTGCATGCTGATCCTGGAGCGCGAGAAGTCCAAGAGCCACATCCACCAGCTGGCCTTCTACGACACCCTGACCGGTCTGCCCAACCGCGCCCTGCTGCGCGCCCGCACCGAGCGCGCGCTGACCGATGCGCAGCGCAGCGGACGGCCGGTGGCGGTGCTGTTCGTCGACCTCGACCGCTTCAAGCAGGTGAACGACACCCACGGCCACCTGGTGGGCGACCGGCTGCTCACCGCGCTGGCGCAGCGGCTGCGCAGCGTGGCCCGGGCCGAGGACATCGTCGGCCGGCTGTCGGGCGACGAGTTCCTGGCGGTGCTGCCCGACTGCGGCGGCAGCCATGCGCTGGCCGCCGTGCAGCGGCTGGTGGCGGCCGTGGCCCAGCCGCTGTCGGCCCATGGCGTGACGCTGCACCCGCGCGCCAGCGTCGGCGTGGCGCTGTATCCGCAGGACGGCACCGACATCGACACCCTGATCCGCCATGCCGACATGGCGATGTACCAGGCCAAGACGCATGAGCGCGGCAGCTACCGCTTCTTCAGCGCCGAGATGAACCGCGAGGCGCAGGAACGCGCCATGCTGGAAGCCGACCTGCGCGAAGCCCTGGGCGAAGCCGGCGGCCTGGCGCTGCACTACCAGCCCAAGGTCAACAGCCAGGGCGGCCAGCTGCATGGCGTGGAAGCGCTGCTGCGCTGGCAGCACCCGCGGCTGGGCGCGGTACCGCCGCTGCGCTTCGTGGCGCTGGCCGAGGACTGCGGCCTCATCCACGCGCTGGCGCACTGGGTGCTGGCCGAAGCCTGCCGCCAGATGGCCGACTGGCGCGCCCGCGGCGTGGCGGTGCCGCATGTGGCGGTGAACCTGTCGGCCAGCAACTTCCTCGATCCGGGGCTGCCCGGCTTCATTGCCGGGCTGCTGCAGCGGCATGGCCTGCACAGCGGCGACCTGGCGGTGGAAATGACCGAAAGCGTGATGCTCAACCCCGACCCGGTGGTGCTGGCCACCGTCAAGGCGGTGCATGCGCTGGGCGTGAAGATCTCGCTGGACGACTTCGGCACCGGCTACTCCAGCCTCAGCCACCTGCACCGGCTGCCCATCGGCGAACTCAAGCTCGACCGCAGCTTCGTGCAGGACATCGAGCATGACGAAATGGCGCGGGCGCTCACCGTCTCGGTGCTGCGCATCGGCCACACGCTGGGCCTGACCGTGGTGGCCGAAGGCGTGGAAACCGAAGCCCAGCGCCGCTTCGTGGCCGACCAGGGCTGCCCGGTGGTGCAGGGCTACCTGGTGTCCAGGCCGGTGCCGGCGCAGGGGCTGGAAGCCTGGCTGCTGCGCAGCCAGGTGCCCGAGGCGCTGCTCAGCGCGCTGTGAGCGGCCACGCGCGCGGCGTCAGTCCTCCATCAACCGCACCTTCACGCTCTTGCCCTTGACCTTGCCCGCGGCCAGCCGCTGGCAGGCCTTGGCGGCGATGTCGGCCCGCACCGCCACGTAGGTGGAAAACTCGTTGATGCTGATCTTGCCCACCTGGCTGCCCGCGTAGCCCAGGTCCTTGGTCAGCGCGCCCAGCACGTCGCCGGCGCGGATCTTTTCCTTGCGGCCACCCATGATCTGCAGCGTGGCCATCGGCGGGCGCAGCGGCTGGCCGGGCTGGCTGTCGGTCAGCGCGTCCAGCTTCTGCCATTCGCTGGTCAGCTTCATCGCCGCCTCGATCTGGCCCACGCGGCCCATCTCGTCCAGGCTGGCCAGGCTGAAGGCCCAGCCCTCGGCATCGGCGCGGCCGGTGCGGCCGATGCGGTGGATGTGCGTGTCCACGTCGGGCGACACGTCGACGTTGATCACCGCTTCCAGCTGCTGCACGTCCAGCCCGCGGGCGGCGATGTCGGTGGCCACCAGCACGCTGCAGCTGCGGTTGGCAAAGCGCACGAACACCTGGTCGCGGTCGCGCTGCTCCAGGTCGCCGTGCAGCTCCAGCGCCGAAAAGCCTTCGGCCCGCAGCACCTGCACCAGGTCGCGGCACTGCTGCTTGGTGTTGCAGAAGGCCAGCGTGCTCACCGGCCGGTAGTGCCGCAGCACCTGGCCCACCGCATGCAGCCGCTGCGCGTCCGTCACCTCGATGAAGCGCTGGCGGATCTGCGTCGGCGCCGGGGCGGCGGCCAGCTTCACCTCCTTGGGCTCGCGCAGAAAGCGCGCGCTGAGCTTGGCAATGCCTTCGGGGTAAGTGGCCGAGAACAGCAGCGTCTGCCGCTTGGCCGGGCAGTGCTGGGCCACCTTGGCAATGTCGTCGAAGAAGCCCATGTCCAGCATGCGGTCGGCTTCGTCCAGCACCAGGGTGTTGAGCGCTTCCAGGTCCAGGCTGCCGCGTTCCAGGTGGTCCATGATGCGGCCGGGCGTGCCCACCACGATGTGGGCGCCGTGCTCCAGGCTGGCCAGCTGCGGCCGCATGGTGCTGCCGCCGCACAGCGTCAGCACCTTGATGTGGTCTTCGGCGCGCGCCAGGCGGCGCACTTCCTGCGTCACCTGCTCGGCCAGCTCGCGGGTGGGGCACAACACCAGGGCCTGCACCGCAAAGCGCCGGGTGTTCAGGTTGGCCAGCAGCGCCAGCGCAAAAGCGGCGGTCTTGCCGCTGCCGGTCTTGGCCTGGGCGATCAGGTCATGGCCGGCCAGGGCCAGCGGCAGCGTGGCCGCCTGGATCGGCGTCATCGCCGTGTAGCCCAGGCGCTGCAGGTTCTCGATCGCCTGCGGCGGCAGCGGCAGGCTGGAGAAATCGGTGGCCGGAGAAGGTATTGCGTTCATGCGCGATTATCGGTGGGCCCGCGCCTGAGACACTCGGGGCCTGTCTGAATGCCCACTGATGTCGAATCCCTCCGTTCCCACGCCTGATCTGGCGCCGGTGGCCGAGCGCCCCGCGCCCGAGTCGCAGCTGCCCAACCTGCCGAACCCGAAGCACGCGCGCCGGCTGCCACCCCACATCGGCAAGGCCGAGTTTGCCGCCATCCGCCACCACGCCTATGCGCTGCCGCAGGTGGTCAAGCCGGCCGATTTCCTGGAAGAGCGCAGCCCCGGCTTCGAGCAGCACCTGGACAAGCTGGGCTATGTGCTGCTGGCCAAGCCCGCTGCCGGCGCCCGGCCCAGCCGCTGGATACACCCCGCACACATGGACGCGGCGCTGGCCCACCTGCAGGCCGTGGGCACCGGGCCCGACATCCGGCCGCTGATGGTGGAACGCGGCGCCGTGCTCGACAGCCTGGGCGTGGCCCGCCGCGCCGGCGAGTGGACCCGCCTGATCCGCCACACGCTGCGCCTGCCCCAGCCCGAGCCGCAGACGCCCTGGGCGGTGCCGGTGCTGTTCCGCATTCCGGTGGCCGACGAGGCGGTGTGGGCCTTCTACCGCAGCGGCGACAAGGATGCGCTGCTGGCTGCGCTGGGCCCGGCCCCGCAGCACCCGCAGGCGCCCGAGCTGATGGCCCACCTGCAAGGCTTGGTGGAACGCAGCCGGCAGCTGAGCCCGCGGCACCTCGATTCCTTGCTGCCGCGGCTGCAGGCCGAAGGCGCCACGCCGCAGCCGGTGGCCGAGCTGAAAACCGCCTTCAGCCGCGCGCAGGAACGCTGGGAGCACCAGTCGGCCGAGCTGGACACGCTGGAAGGCCTGAACACCGAGCTGGCCTTCCAGGGCTACCCCGACACCTTCGACATCGCGCGCCGGCTGCAGCGCAAGGTCACGCTGTACGTGGGCCCGCCCAACAGCGGCAAGACGCACGCCGCCTTCGAGCGCCTGGCCCAGGCCACCGACGGCGCCTACCTGGCGCCGCTGCGGCTGCTGGCGCTGGAAGGCCGCGACCGCCTGGTGGCCCGCGGCGTGCCCTGCTCGCTGCTGACCGGCGAAGAGAACGTGGCCACGCCCGGCGCCCGCGCCGTCTCCAGCACCATCGAGATGGTGAACACCCGCCAGCCCATCGACGTGGCGGTGATCGACGAGGCGCAGATGATCTTCGACAGCGCCCGCGGCTGGGCCTGGACCCAGGCCATCGTCGCGGTGCCGGCCAGCGAGGTGATCATCATCTGCTCGGCCTATGCCGTGCCCGCGATCGAGAACCTGCTGGGCCTGTGCGGCGAGCGTTGCGAGGTGCGCGAGTTCGAGCGCAAGCAGCATGTGCAACTGCTGCCGCAGCCGGTGCCGCTGCCGGCGCTGAAGCTGGGCGATGCGGTGGTGGCCTTCAGCCGCCGCGAGGTGCTGCTGCTGCGCGACCAGATCGCGGCCAACGGCCACCCGGTGAGCGTGATCTACGGTGCGCTGCCGCCCGAGGTGCGCCGCCGCGAGGCCGAGCGCTTTGCACAGGGCGAATCGCACATCCTGGTGGCCACCGACGCCATCGGCATGGGCCTGAACCTGCCGATCCGCCGCGTGCTGTTTTCCACCATGACCAAGTTCGACGGCCAGGGCGACCGCACGCTGACCGAATCGGAAGTGCACCAGATCGCCGGCCGCGCCGGCCGCTACGGCATCCATGAAGAAGGCTTTTGCGGCGTGCTGAAGGAAGCCGAAGCCGGCGCCGCGCGCACGCTCAAGGAGCTGCTGCCACGCACGCCCACCGCGCCGCGCGACTTCAAGGCACCGGTGGCGCCCAACGGCTGGCACGTGGACACCATCTCGAGCCGGCTGAACAAGACCGGCCTGCGCGAGGTGCTGGGCGTGTTCATGGAGCAGCTGAAGCTGGACGATGCCCACTTCGCGGTGGCCGAGCTGGAACAGATGCTGGAGCTGGCCGAGCAGCTCGACCAGCATGCCCGCCAGCTCACACTCAAGGAACGCTTCATCTACGCCCAGGCGCCGGTGGACAGCCGCACGCCTTCGCAGGTGCAGCTGTACCTGGATTGGGCGCACAACCATGCGGTGGGCGGCACGGCCGGCAAGCCCTGGTTCCTGGAAGAAGTGGACGGCCACAGCCGGCTCGACCGCATGGAGCAGGCGCTGCGCAGCTGCACGCTGTGGCTGTGGCTGGACCTGCGCTTTCCGGGCGTGTACGGCCATGTAGACGACGTGGTGGAGCTGCGCAGCCAGCTCAACGACGGCATCGAGCGGCAGCTCAAGGGCAAGCGGCCGCTGGCCCAGCAGCGCCGCCAGCGCCACGGCCGATGAAAGCACCCGCGCGGCTGCAGCCGCTGATCGACGAAGGCCTGATCGACAGCGTGGTGCGGCAGCTGATGAGCGGCAAGGAAGCCACCGTCTACGTGGTGCGCGTGGGCGAGGACACCCGTTGCGCCAAGGTCTACAAGGCGGCCACACAGCGCAGCTTCCGGCAGGCGGTGGACTACACCGAGAACCGCAAGGTCAAGAACAGCCGCCAGGCCCGCGCGATGGCCAAGGGCAGCCGCTATGGCCGCCAGGCCCAGGAAGAAGCCTGGCAAAGCGCCGAGGTCGATGCGCTGTACCGCCTGGCCGCCGCCGGCGTGCGGGTGCCGGTGCCCTACAACTTCCACGACGGCGTGCTGCTGATGGAGCTGGTGGCCGATGCCGAGGGTGATGCCGCGCCGCGGCTGAACGACGTGGTGTTCACGCCCGAGGACGCGCGCCGCCACCATGCCGCGCTGGTGCAGCAGGCGGTGCGCATGCTGTGTGCTAGCGTGGTGCATGGCGACCTGTCGGAATTCAACATCCTGCTGGCGGCCGACGGCCCGGTGATCATCGACCTGCCCCAGGCCGTGGACGCGGCTGGCAACCGCCACGCGCCCCGCATGCTGCTGCGCGACGTGGGCAACCTGCGGCACTTCTTCGGTCGGTTTGCACCCGAGCTGCGCGCCACCGAATACGGCCCCGAGATGTGGTCGCTGTACGAGCGTGGGCTGCTCACCGCGGACACACCGCTGAGCGGCCGCTTCGAGCCTGTGCAGGGCACGGTGGATCTGCGGGGGTTTGATGCGCGAGATCGACGACGCGCGCGACGAAGAAGCGGCGCGCCAGCAACGCATGGGTTTTTGAGAATGGACACCACCGACCCCCGAATGACCAGTCCCGCCTGCGAACGCAACCGCGGGCCGCTGCTCGACGTGCTGCTTCAGCTGCTGCCGCCGCAAGGCCTGGCGCTGGAAATCGCCTGCGGCACCGGCCAGCATGCGGCGCACTTCGCGCCCGCGCTGCCCGGCTGGCAATGGCAGCCCACCGACCCGCAACCCGAATGCCTGCGCTCCACCGCCGCCTGGTGTGCGGGCCTCGCCAACGTGCGCCCGCCGCTGCTGCTGGACGTGACCAGCCCCGGCTGGCCCGGAGTGCCGGCGCAGGTGGACGCCCTCTTCTGCGCCAACATGATCCACATCGCGCCCTGGGCCGCCTGCGTGGCCTTGATGCGCGAGGCGGGCGCCCACCTGGCGCCCGGCAGCCAGCTGATCACTTACGGCCCCTACTTCGTCGAGGGCGAGCCGCCCTCGCCCGGCAACCTGGCGTTCGATGCCGACCTGCAACGCCGCGACCCGGCCTGGGGCGTGCGGCAGCTGGCCGACGTGCAGGCCGAGGCCGCGCGCCACGGCCTGCGGCTGCTGCGCCGCTTCGACATGCCGGCCCACAACCTGACGCTGGCCTGGGGCCGCTGATCGCCCGGCCGCCAGCCGCAACGGCTTGATCGGCAGGGCGCGCTTGGCGACACTGCCCTTCCCGGCCCCCGGCCTTGTTACACCTCAGCCATGACCCAAGCCCTGCCCACCGCTGCGCTCGAACAGACCTTTCTGAACGCCCGCACCTTCCACAAGTTCACCAACCAGCCGGTGAGCGACGACACCCTGCGCCAGCTGTACGACCTGGCCAAGTGGGGCCCGACGTCGATGAACTGCCAGCCGGCGCGCTACGTGTTCGTGCGCAGCGCCGAGGCCAAGGCCAGGCTGGCCGCCGCGCTGTCGCCCGGCAACGTGGCCAAGACCAACGCCGCGCCGGTGACGGTGATCGTGGCCATGGACACGCGCTTCTTCGACCACCTGCCCGAGCAGTTCCCGGTGATGGATGCCAAGCCGATGTTCGAAGGCAATGCCGGCCTGGCCGAAGCCACCGCCCAGCGCAACAGCGCGCTGCAGGGCGCCTACCTCATCGTGGCGGCGCGCCAGCTGGGGCTGGACTGCGGCCCGATGAGCGGCTTCGACCCCGCCAAGGTCAATGCGGCCTTCTTTCCCGATGGCCGCTACAAGGTGAACTTCCTGATCAACCTGGGCTACGGCGACGCCTCGGGCAACCACCCGCGGGGTCCGCGCCTGCCGTTCGACACCGTGGCCACCATCGCCTGAGGCCAGCTTCCGTTCGATGACCGCGCTCAAATACCTCGCCGGCTACCCACCCACCCTGCTGGCGCAGGTGCAGCAGGCCATCGATGCCGGCGAGCTGGGCAGCAGCCTGGCCCGCCGCTACCCCGATGCGCACGAGGTGCGCACCGACCGCGCGTTGTACGACTACGTGACCGAGCTGCGCAGCCAGTACCTGCGCAATGCCGCGCCGCTGAGCAAGGTGGCCTACGACAACAAGCTCAAGGTCATCCAGCATGCGCTGGGCACGCACACCACCGTGTCGCGGGTGCAGGGCAACAAGCTCAAGGCCAAGCGCGAGATCCGCGTGGCCAGCCTGTTCAAGGAAGCGCCGGCGCCCTTCCTGCGCATGATCGTGGTGCACGAGCTGGCGCACCTGAAGGAGCGCGAGCACGACAAGGCCTTCTACGCCCTGTGCACCCACATGGAGCCGGCCTACCACCAGCTGGAGTTCGACCTGCGGCTGTGGCTCACCGCGCAGGAGCTGGGGGATATCTGAGGCTCAGCGCGGCTTGGCGTAGCCGCTTTCGATCCAGGCGGTGGCGCTGGCGCGGTTGAGCTTGAAGCCGGGCGACACCCGCACCTGGGCCAGCGGCTCGCCATCTGCGTCAGCGGCGGCCAGCAGGCCGTGGGGGTCGTCCTCGTCGGGCACGATGTCCAGCGTCACACTCACCGGGCCCTGCGGGCGGTTGACGGTGAGCTGCTGGTGCAGCAGCGCATGCAGCTGCTGCTCATGCCGGCGCAGCACCTCGCTGGCGGTTTTCACCAGCGTGTTGAAGGCGGCGGTGTCCAGCGGCTTGGGGTTCTTCTTGTCGCGGCCCATGGTCCACGGGCCGACCAGCGCAGGCTCTGGTTCGCCGTCCTTGATCATCGCCACCGCCCAGCCGTCGTCGTCTTCGTTCTTGATGACACGGGCCGTCCAGCCGTTGTCGCGCCACAGGCGCGCTTCGTGGATGGGCTGGTCTTCGTCGGTGTCGGTCGGGGTGTCGGGCAGGTTCGGCAGGCTCATGCCCCAAATGGTAAGCGCCTGGCCTTCAAGCGCCCGATGTCAGACACCCGCCTCGCGGCGCTGGGTGGCCGGCACCGATTCCATCAGCAGCTCGTCCAGGCCGCCTTCTTCGTCTTCGTCTTCATACACCGTCAGCCATGGCGCGGCGCCGATCAGCTCGTCGTCTTCCGCCGCCGGAAAGAGGCCCGGTTGCAGCGGTCGATGCAGGCGCTGGGCCTGCGCACGGGTGTGGGCATGGGCGCCCGGGTGGGGCCGCGGGGCAGGCCGTCGGAAGGTCGGGTGCACAGCAGACATCGCAAGACTCCTGGGGTCCGGTCCATCAGCGCCGGACAATGCCTGCAAGGCTACGCTGGCGGCGTCTGCCCGAAAAGTGTTCGGCTTCGGTTTGCGCCCACATCCCACCCCCGGCCGGCATGTTGTCTGACACGCGGGTACGGCTGTTGCCGCGAAGTGCAACAAGCACCCCCACCGGAGAAGCAAAGATGGTCCGATCCACCCTGGCAGCCCGCCCGCTGCCCGCCCTGCTGGCGGTGGCCGCCGTGGCCACCGCGATGGCCCTTGCCGGCTGCGGCGACACCGCCCAACTGCGCCTGCAGGACGGCATCGGCCCCAACCCCCAGCTGCCGCCGCCCACCCAACGCTTGATTCCCACGGTGAACGTCGCGGAAGCCAGCGCCTGGCCCGCCGGTGCCGCGCCCACGGCCGCGCCAGGCACGCGCGTGACGCGCTTTGCCGAAGGTCTGGACCACCCGCGCTGGCTGTACGTGCTGCCCAATGGCGACGTGCTGGTGGCCGAGACCAATGCCCCGCCCAAGCCCGAGGACAAGAGTGGCGGCCTCAAGGGCTGGGTGATGAAGAAGGTGATGGCCAAGGCCGGCGCCGGCGTGCCCAGCGCCAACCGCATCACGCTGCTGCGCGATGCCGATGGCGACGGCGTGGCCGACCAGCGCACGGTGTTCGCCGAGAACCTGAAGTCGCCCTTCGGCATGGCGCTGGTGGGCCAACATTTCTACGTGGCCAATGCCGATGCGCTGCTGCGCTTCGATTACCAGCCGGGCGCGCTGAAGCTGCAGGGCAGCGGCACCCAGGTGACTGACCTGCCCGGCGGCCGCAACCACCACTGGACCAAGAGCCTGATTGCCAGCCCCGATGGCCGCAAGCTCTATGTGGGCGTGGGCAGCAACAGCAACGTGGCCGAGCACGGCATGGCCGAAGAAGAGAACCGCGCCGCCATCCTGGAGATCGACGTCGCCACCGGTGCCAAGCGGGTGTATGCCTCGGGCCTGCGCAACCCGGTGGGCCTGGCCTGGCAGCCCGACAGCCAGCAGCTGTGGGTGGCGGTGAACGAGCGCGACGAGATCGGCAGCGATCTGGTGCCCGACTACATGACCTCGGTGAAGGACGGCGGCTTCTACGGCTGGCCCTACAGCTACTACGGCCAGACGGTGGACGAGCGGGTGCAGCCGCCCCGCCCCGACCTGGTGGCTAAGGCCATCAAGCCCGACTATGCGCTGGGTGCGCACACCGCGTCGCTGGGCCTGGCCTGGTCGGCCGGCAACGCACTGCCGCCGGCTTTTGCCAAGGGCATGTTCGTGGGCCAGCACGGTTCCTGGAACCGCCAGCCGCGCAGCGGCTACCGCGTGATCTTCGTGCCCTTCGAAGGCGCCCAGCCCAGCGGCCAGCCGGTCGAGGTGCTCACCGGCTTCATCAATGCGGACGACAAGGCCCAGGGCCGGCCGGTGGGCGTGGCCATCGACAAGAGGGGCGGCCTGCTGGTGGCCGATGACGTGGGCAACATCATCTGGCGGGTGACGGCGGATCGATGACGCCGCTCAAGCCGCCTGGATGGGGATCGCGCGCCGCCCGCGCGGCAACGCCTCACGCGCGCGCAGCTGGCCACAGCCGCCGTCGATGTCCTGGCCGGCCGACCAGCGCAGCCGGGTGAGCACGCCGCGGCGATTGAGGTGGCGGGCCATCTCGGCCGCGCGTTCACCATCGGGCCGGCTGAAGGGCAGGCCCTCGTTGGAGTTGTAGGGGATGAAGTTCATCATCGCGTAGCGGCCCTGCAGTAGCGTGGCGATGCGTTCCAGCTCGTCGTCGCCGTCGTTGATGCCGGCCAGCAGCGTCCACTGGTACTGGATGGGGTAGCCGGTGGCGCGGGCATAACGTTCGGCGGCTTCCACCAGCTCTGCGGGTTCCCAGCGCGGGGCGCGGGGCAGCAGCTCGGCGCGCTTGTCGGCAAAGGTGCTGTGCAGCGACAGCGCCAGCGCCGGCTTGACCGGCCCCTGCGGCAGGCGCTCGAACACCCGCGCATCGCCGACGGTGGAAAACACCAGCTGCTTGTGGCCGATGCCGCCTTCCAGCCCCAGCACGGTGATGGCGTCCATCACCGCGTCCAGGTTGTGGGCAGGCTCGCCCATGCCCATGAACACCACCTTCTTGACCGGCCGGCGCTGGCGCGCCAGCACCACCTGGGCCACGATCTCGCCGCTGCTCACCTGGCGCAGCAGGCCGCCCTGCCCGGTCATGCAGAACACGCAGCCCACCGCGCAACCCACCTGGGTGGACACGCACACGCCATCGCGCGGCAACAGCACGCTTTCCACCGTCTGCCCATCGGCCAGGCCCACCAGCAGGCGCTCGGCACCGTCTTCGGCCGGGTGGGCCGAACGCACCGTGGCCAGGCCCGCCAGCTCGGTGGCCAGCGCAGGCAGCTGCTCACGCACCCCCAGCGGCAGGAAGTGCTCGGCCAGGCTGCGCCCGCCTTCCAGCGGGCGTGCGTTGACCCACTGCCTCAGCAGCCGCGAGGTGTGGGTGGGCTTGGCGCCCAGGTCGCGCAGGCGTTGGCGGAGGTGGTCGAGGTGCATGGCAGGCGGGTGCGGGGGGCGACAGTGTAGGTTTGCCGTCAACCCGCCCGCACCTCCTGCAGCAGCTCAGGGTGCCGGTCCAACACCTTCAGCAGCTTCAGCAACGCCACGGGCGGCTTCGTCTTGCCGGTTTCGTAGCGCGAGAACGCATTGACGCCACCCCCGAAGATCTCGGCAGCCTCGCGCTGGTCTAAAGCCAGCTTGCGACGCACCCTGGCGATGTAGGCGGGGTCCACCAGGGTTGCATTCACCTCCCTGTGAAACTGCCCTACCAGATCGCTGTAGCGCTCTGCGTGTTCGCCCGCGAGCAGCACCTCACCGCATGCAGGGCAGAACCGGCCCGTCACCTTCGGGATGACGGTGTCCCGCCCCTTGTAGGTGTAAGCGACATCGCGGGTGTCGGCTGCCATGGACGCGCCGCCGCACTGGGGACATTTCATCTTCATAACTCCTTGAAGGAAACGATCAGCACACCCTCATGCACCGTCAGCTTCACATAGGCCTTGAGGCCGTTCTCGAGCGTGTGTCGATAGACGTCTTGCCACAGCCGGTGATCCGCATGTGTGGTCATGCTCTTGTAAAAGCTGGGCGCCTCCAGACGCAGCAACTCCCGCTTCATATCGCTGAAGCCCAGCCCCATCTCCCTGGCCGTACCAAGCGCAGTGATGGTGGCCTCGCACAAGCCTTCGGCCACCATCTGCTTGACCACCCGCAGCTTGCAGTGCGGCGTCCGTTTCTCCATACCGAACGATAAACCTAGTAGGTTAAATTGGCAAATGGGTTGACTGCACGGTTACCGCTTGTGCGGGGCAGGGTTACCCTCGGCGCCCTGCCTGTCATCACCTTCACCGAACGCCATGAAATCCCGCTCCGCCACCGGCGGCCTCGTGTATTCCACCGACGCCGGCCGCATGTGCCCCGATTGCCGCCAGCCGCTCGCGCAGTGCCGCTGCAAGGCCCTGGCCGCCGCCGCGCCGGCGGGCGACGGCATCGTGCGCGTGGGCCGCGAGACCAAGGGCCGCGGCGGCAAGGCGGTGACGGTGGTGCGCGGCCTGCCGCTGGATGCGGCGGCGCTGGCCAGGATGGGCACCCAGCTCAAGAGCCTGTGCGGCACGGGCGGCACCGCCAAGGACGGTGTGGTGGAAGTGCAAGGCGACCACCGCGACAAGGTGATGGCACATCTGCAGGCGGCCGGCTACACCGTCAAGCGCTCGGGAGGCTGATGTCTGCCCCCAAGCTCACTGCGTTCGCGGCCCCCCCGAGGGGGCGCTCAGCGCCTTGGGGCGGCCCGGCGGCGCTGAGGTCGCGGTTGCTTCGCACCTGCGCCAGGCAGTCCGCGATGCACTCCGCCAGCACCGTCGCCACGGTTTTGACCAGCGGCCCCGGTGGCTTGCCGGCATGGATGGCCACGGCCACGGTCTGCGGGTCGGCGCGCGGGTCGCGCACCGGCACGAAGCGCAACGTGCCGGCCAGCAGCTCGGGCGCGGCGTCCAGTTCGGACGTCAGCGCCACATGCCGGCCTTGCCGGGCCAACATCTTCACCAGCTGCAGTGAATTGGTCTCCACCCGCGCCCGGCTGTCGTTGAACAGCCAGTCGTAGTGCGCCTCCAGGTAGCGGCGGATCAGCAGCACCTTGCTCTGCAGCGCGATGGGATGGGCGCTCACCTCCTGCAGGCTCACCGTGGGCAGCGCCGCCAGCGGATGGTCGGGCGCCACCACGCAGCCCAGCGGCAGCTCGGCCTGCCACAGCGGCAGCAGCTCACGCCGCGGGTGCAGGTTGAAGCCGGCCATCACCTCGGCCTGGCCGGCCACCAGCGCGGCCACCGCTTCGTCGGTGCTGGCGATCTCGATGTCCAGCGAGATGCGCGGATGCGCCTCGCCCAGCCGCGCCACCAGTGCCGGCAGCACGCTGGTGGCGTGGCTGTCCATTGCCACCACGCGCACCCGGCCCTGGAACACGCCCTGCATCTGGCGGATGTCTTCCACCAGCCGGCGCTCATCGTGCCGCCAGCGCCGCGCCAGCGTAACCACCGCGTCGCCGGCCGAGGTCAGGCGCATGCCGCGCGGCAGCCGCTCGAACAAGGCCACGCCCAGCTCGTCTTCCAGCTGCAGCACCTGCCGGTGCACCGCGGAAGCCGCCACATGCAGTTCCTTGGCGGCGCCCTGCACCGAGCCTGATTTCGCCACCTGGTCGACGTAGCGAAGGACGATGGGCAAAAGGGAATGGCGCATGGACAACTCGACCGCGTACTAATTTTGCGTACGCAGTATGGCCGCGATGCTCATGGACGCTCATCCAGCCGCTGCCTAGCATGCAGCGCATGGACACCCCACGCCCCTCGCTGGCCACCCTCAACCACTGCCCGCCGGCGCAGTTCGTGGCCACGCTGGGCAGCGTGTTCGAGCATGCGCCGTGGGTGGCCGAAGCGGTGCTGCCGCAGCGCCCCTTTGCCGACGTGCCCGCCTTGCATGCGGCCATGCTGTCGGTGCTGCAGGCCCTGCCCGAGCCGGCCCTGCTGGACCTGCTGCGCGGCCACCCCGAACTGGCCGGCGATGCCGCCCGCCGCGGCCAGATGACCCGCGACTCGGCCAGCGAGCAAGGCCGCCTGGCGCTGCACGACCTGGCCGCTGAAGAAGCCGCGCGCTGGGACACGCTGAATGCCGCCTACCGCCAGCGCTTCGGCTTCCCCTTCATCCTGTGCATCGCGCGCCACAGCCGCGACAGCGCGCTGGCCGCCTTCGAGCAGCGGCTGCAGCACGACCGCGCCACCGAGTTGCGCCTGGCGCTGGACGAGATCGCCGAGATCTCGCGCCGCCGCCTGGACCAGCGCTTGCGTGCAGCCTGCTGAGCCCCTGAACCCCTGTTCCGCCCCTTGTTGGAGTTGCCCATGACGCGCCCTGCCACCCTCTCCCGCCGCGCTGCCCTGCTGTGCGCCTTCAGCCTGGCCACCGGCGCCGGCGCCGTGCAGGCCGCCTGGCCCGACAAGCCGATCCGCATCGTCGTCACCTTCGCGGCCGGTGGCGCCAGCGACATCGTGGCGCGCGAGATTTCAACGCCGCTGGGCAAGCTGCTGGGCCAGCCGGTGATCGTCGACAACAAGCCCGGCGCGGGCGGCACCATCGGCGGCGCCGAGGTGGCCCGCTCGGCCCCTGACGGCTACACGCTGCTGCTGTCCAACTCCACGCCGCTGTCCATCGGCCCCTTCACGCTGGCCAAGCCACCCTACGACCCGGTCAGGCAGTTCACCCATGTGGCGATGCTGGGCGTGGCGCCAGTCCTGGTGATGGCCAATCCGCAGGCCGGCATGGCCACGCTGAAGGACCTGCCCAAGGTGGCCGCCGCGGCCAAGGGCGGCATGAGCTTCGGCAGCGGCGGGCCGGGCTCCATCGGGCAGATCGTGGGTGAGATGGTCAAGGTGGACATGAAGCTGGACATGACCCACGTGCCCTACCGCGGCGGCGCGCCGATGACCACCGACCTGGTGGCCGGGCAGATCCCGCTGGGCATCGACGTGATCACCGCCTATGTGCCCATGCTCAAGACCGGGCAGCTCAAGGGACTGGCCGTGACCTCACGCACACGCTCGCCGCTGGCGCCCGACGTGCCCACGGTGGTGGAGCTGGGCTACCCCGACCTGGTGGCCGACAACTATTTCGGCGTCTCGGCGCCGGCCGGCCTGCCCAAGGACATCACCGACAAGCTGGCCGCTGCCCTCAACGAAGTGGCCGCCCAGCCGGCCATCGTCAAGCGCTTCGAGGAGCTGGGCATCACGCCGATGAAGCTCAACGGCGAGGCCTTCGCGGGCTTCGTCGGCAAGCAGGTGAACGACTGGGCGCCGGCCATCAAGGCCGCCAACCTCAAGCCCTGAGGCAGGCTTCGGCGCCTTACCACCCGCCGGCTTCGCCCCGCCGCCCGGCCCGCTTGTCGGCCAGCGAATCGGCCAGAAAGTCGATGAAGGCGCGGGTCTTGGCGGCCAGGTTCTGCTGCGTGGGATACACCGCCACGATGTCGGCGCCCGGAAAGCTCCAGCCCGGCAGCACCCGCTGCAGCCGGCCCGAACGCACATAGGCCGCCGCGTCCCACTCGCTGCGCAGCAGGATGCCGTGGCCGTCCAGCGCCCAGGCCATCGCGGTTTCGCCGTCGTTGGTGCTGCAGCGACCACGCACCTTCACCGTCTCGGTGCGGCCGGCCTGGCGCAGGTGCCAGGTGCCGAAGGTGTCGTCGTCCTGGCGGATGACGATGCAGCGGTGCTGGTGCAGCTCGGCCGGCGTGCGCGGCTCGCCGAACTGCTTCAGGTACAGCGGCGAGGCCACCAGCACCCGCCGGTTGGGCGCCAGCCGGCGGGCGTTCCAGCGTGCATCGGGCAGCGGGCCCACCCGCACCATCACGTCGTGGTGCGGCTGGTCGCGGGTGGGCGGCTTGTCGCTCAGCTGCAGCAGCACATCCACGTCGGGCTGCTGCTGCATGAATTGCGACACCAGCGGCGCCACGTAGCGGCGGCCGAAGCCCAGCGTGGCCTGCACCCGCAGCAGCCCGCGCGGCGTGTCGCGGGCGGCGGCCACCCGCTGCTCCAGCGCGTTCAACTCTTCCATCAGCCGCGTGCCGTCGGCCACATAGGCTTCGCCTTCGGGCGTCAGCGCCATGCGCCGCGTGCTGCGGTTGAGCAGGCGCACGCCCAGCCGGCGCTCCAGCGCCGCCAGCCGCTTGCTCACGGTGGGTGGCGTCACGCCCAGCTGCTGGGCGCAGGCGGCCAGGCTGCCGCTGCGGGCCAGCAGCACGAAAAAGCCGAGGTCGGAGACGTTGTCCATCGTGCTGCAGGCCCTCAGCGGGCGCGCGCCGGCCGCAGGCCGACGATCACCGGGTCATGGTCGGAAGACCGATACGCATCGGGGCGCCAACCGTCGGGGGCGCAGCGGGCGCAGGCGGGCTGCCGGCCCTCCAGGTTGTAGTCCAGCAGCGGCGGTTCATCGGCATTGATGTGCCACACCGTGGCGCCGGTGGCCTGCGCCGCCAGCGCGGGCGAGGCCAGCGCATGGTCCAGCCGGCCCGAGCGACCCTGGAACACATAGGTCCAGGCCCCGGGCTCGAATTGGTGGACCAGGTCAACGAATCCGGCCTCGCGCAGCCGCTGCACCGGGTCTTCCTGGCCGTAGGCATTGAGGTCGCCCACCAGCAGCGTGCGTGGGCCCTGCGCCTGCGCGAACTTGGCCAGCGCCCGCGCCTGCCGCACCCGGCGGGCGTTGAAGCAGCCCTGGCCGTCGCCCTGGTCGGCATCGGCATCGTCGGCCGCGCGCTCGTCGTCGCAGCGCTTCGATTTGAAGTGGCTGACGATGACGCTGAAACGGTCGCCGCCGGCCACCGGCTCGAAGGCCTGGGCCAGCGGGGGCCGGTGGTGCACCGGCCGCTCGTCGCCCTGCGCCGGGCCCACCGGCCGCAGCCGCCCGGGCTTGTAGAGCAGGGCCACCTGGATGGCATCGGCACCCTCGGCCGGCGGGGCCACGGGCGCCTGCACGGCGGCATAGCTGCCGGCGCCCACGGCGCGGTTGAGCGCCTGCGCCAGGTCGGCCGCGGCATCGGGCCGGTTCTCGATTTCCATCAGCCCCAGCACA
>CAKZXL010000148.1 GCA_937883885.1 uncultured Aquincola sp.
AGATGCGCTTCAGCGACTACCCGCCTGCCGCCAAGCTCACCCGCTGGGGCATCGACGGCCATATGGGCATCCTGTTCGGTCTGCCCAATCAACTGCTGCTGGCCACGCTGGGCATCGGCATCATGACCATGGTGGGCTGGGGCTACGCCATGTGGTGGCGCCGCCGCGCCCTGAACCGCGACAGCCAGACGCTGTGGCAGGCACTGCTGGAATTGCCACTATCGGTGCTGGCGCTCATCTCTCTGGTGGCCCTGCTGCTGGGGCTGGCGATGCCGGTGATGGGGGTAAGCCTGATCGTGTTCCTGACGGTGGACGCACTACGCACCCTGGTCGCGGCACGCCGTAGCGCCACCGGCTAGGCCTCAACGGACCATCAGCAAAGACAAGTAAGGGCCATCGGCCATCACCTAAAAAGGGCGACCCGAGGGTCGCCCTTTTTGCTTGATACCAGGAACACGCTTTCTTCGTCGGGTACATCATGTGCATCGTCGAAGGGCGTTGGCATTCAGTGCCCCTTGCCCCGAAGCCGCTGGACGCCGGTCCAGACGGCGACCAGGGCAGCGCCCACAGCCAGGCCGAACAGGCCGTTCCCCAGCATTGGCACCAGCCCGTGCATGATGGCGTCGAGGCCAGGAATGGCTACCTCGGTCTCGGCCAGCCCCTCGATCCAGTGGCCAACCACCGGAATGCCGTGGGCGAGAATACCACCACCGACCAGGAACATCGCCAGGGTGCCGAAGATCGACAGCCCCTTCATCAATAGCGGTGCGCCCTTGAGCAGTCCTCGCCCCAGGGCCTGTGCCAGTCCACCGTCTTTCTGCGTCAGGTAAAGTCCCAGGTCGTCGAGCTTGACCAGTCCCGCCACCAGGCCGTAGACGCCCACGGTAATCAGCAGGCCGATGGCCACCAGCACCGCGATCTGCTGACTCAGGGGGGCAGCGCTGACGGTACCCAGCGCGATGACGATGATCTCCGCCGAGAGGATGAAGTCGGTGCGGATGGCGCCCTTGATCTTGTCGCGTTCAAAGGCCTTCATGTCGGTCTCGCCGTCGGCCAGGGCCGCCAGACGCGCCTGGCGCTCCTTCTCGGCGTCTTCCTTGTGCAGGAACTTGTGGGCCAGCTTTTCGGCGCCCTCGAAGCACAGAAAGGCCCCGCCAAGCATCAGCAGTACCGTCACCAGCCAGGGCACGAAGGCGCTGATCAACAGCGCGCCGGGAATGAGGAAACACTTGTTGAACAGCGACCCCTTGGCCACCGCCCACACCACCGGCAGCTCGCGGTCGGCGGTGACGCCGGTGACCTGCTGCGCATTGAGCGCCAGGTCGTCGCCCAGCACGCCGGCCGTTTTCTTGGTGGCCACCTTGGTGAGCACGGCCACGTCGTCCAGCACCGAGGCGATGTCGTCGATCAGGGCAAGCAAGCTGGAACCGGCCATGGGGCACCTCGTGGGTCTGGGTCTGCGGGCGCGCCTTCAGTCGCGCCCTGGCGGCGTTGCAGCAATCGCCGTGCGTGCATCGGCCCGCCAGCGCTCACGCAGGGCTTCCCAGCCGTCGTGGCCCAGCGCGGCCAGGGTGCGCTGGTTGGCTTCGTAGATGGCTTCCGGCTCGGGGAACGCCTCCACCGCGCGGTCGATGCTTTCTTCGCGCAGCAGGTGCAGCATCGGGTAGGGGCTCTGGTTGGTGGCGTTCTCGATCTCGCCGGGCTCGGTGCCCGCGAACCGGTACTGCGGGTGGAAGCTGGCCACCTGCAGCACGCCGTCCAGGTCCAGCTCTTCCACCAGGGCCTCGGCCGCGTCCAGGAACTGGTTGTAGTCGTCGAAATCGGTGAGCGCCGCGGGGTGGATCAGCAGGCAGGTGTCCACTTCGGCCGCATCGGTGGCAGCCAGCTGCTGCAGCTCGTCGGCCAGCTGCTGAAGCAGCACTTCAGGGTCGGCCGATTCGCACACCGCATAACGCACCTGGCCGCGCACATGCACGGCCTTGGCGAAGGGGCACAGGTTGAGGCCGATGACCGCATGCTCGAGCCAGGCACGGGTCTCGGCGATGGCCTGGTCGGCCGTCACTGGGCCGCTGGTGGGCAGCGCGGCCATCAGGCGGCCGCCCCGGTGTCTTGCAGCAGGCCGCGCTGGCGCAGCATCGGCTCCACCTGGGGGCCACGGCCGCGGAAGGCGGCAAAGGCCTGCTCGGGCGCCACGGTGTTGCCGGCGGCGTAGATGTGGCGCAGCAGCCGGCCGGCCACCTCGGCATCGAAGGGGCTGCCCGCCTCCACAAAGGCGCCGTAGGCATCGGCATCCAGCACTTCGGCCCACAGGTACACGTAGTAGCCGGCCGCATAACCATGGCCGGCGAAGAGGTGCTGGAAGTGGGTGAAGCGGTGGTTGACGCCGGCCGCCTGCGGCAGGCCACGCTGGGCCAGCACCGCGGCCTCGAAGGCCACCGGGTCGGCAGGCAGCTCGGCCAGCGGCAGCGCATGGGCCGCCATGTCGGTGAGCGCGCTGCCCACGTAGCGCACCGCCTCATAGCCCTGGCCAAAGCGTTCGGCCGCCTGCAGCCGCTGGATCAGCGCCTGCGGAATCGGCTCGCCGGTGTGCACGTGGCGGGCATGGCGCTGCAGCACCTCGGGCTCGGTGGCCCAGTGCTCGTACAGCTGCGAAGGCAGCTCCACGAAATCGCGCAGCACCGCGGTGCCGCTCAAGCGCTCGTAGGTCACGCTGGACAGCAGGCCATGCAGGCCATGGCCGAATTCATGGAACAGCGTGCGCACGTCGTCGAAGCTCAGCAGCGTGGGCTCGCCGGCCGCGGCTTTGGCGAAGTTGTTGTTGTTGACGATGATGGGCAGCACCGTGCTGCCGTTGCGGTGCTGCACGCGGTAGGCGCTCATCCAGGCGCCGCTGCGCTTGCTGGGCCGCGCGAAGTTGTCGTGCAGGAACACGCCGATGGCCTGGCCCTGCGCATCGCGCACTTCATAGGCCTTGACGTCGGGGTGGTACAGCGGCGCGCCGGCCAGCTCGGTGAACTGCACGCCGAAGAGGCGCTGCGCGCAATCGAAGGCAGCGGCCACCATGCGGTCGAGCGCGAAGTACGGCTTCACCTCGGCATCGTCGATGGCGTAGTGGCGCTGGCGCACCTGCTCGGCCCAGTAGCGCCAGTCCCAGGGCTCCAGCGTGCCGGTGTCGCCGGCCTCGGCGCGCAGCGCATCGATCTGCGCGCGCTCGCGGCCCATGGTGTCCACCGCGCGGGTCCACACGTCGTCCAGCAGTTGGGCCACGGCGGCCTGCGTGCCGGCCATGGTGTCGGCCAACGTGAAGTCGGCGAAGCTGGCGTAGCCATGCAGTGCGGCGCGCTCGGCGCGCAGCGCCAGGATCTCGTGCACCAGCGCGCGGTTGTCGGTGGGGCCGGCATGTTCGCCGCGGCTGGTCCAGGCGCGCCATGCCTGCTCGCGCAGGTCGCGCCGGGCACTGAAGGTCAGGAAAGGCACCACCAGCGAACGCGACAGCGTGATCACCGGCCAGGCCAGTTCGCGCGCCCGCGCGGCCTCGCGCGCGGCGGCCAGCACGAAGTCGGGCAGGCCGGCTTCGTCTTCAGGCGTGCGCAGTTCCAGGCGGTAGGCCGATTCATCGGCCAGCACGTTCTGGCCGAACTGCGTGGTCAGCGTGGCCAGGCGCTCCATGATCTGCGCATGGCGGGCGCGGGCCTCGGGC
>CAKZXL010000149.1 GCA_937883885.1 uncultured Aquincola sp.
CGGTTGTGGTCCAGGCGCAGCATGGCGGTGAAGTTCTTGGCCGGCAGGTCGGGGGCCGACTTCATCGCGATGTAGGCGTTGGTGTTGGCCGGGTTGCCCACCACCAGCACCTTGACGTTGCGCGAAGCCACCTTGTTCAGCGCCTTGCCCTGCGCGGTGAAGATCTGGGCGTTGGCCGACAGCAGGTCCTTGCGTTCCATGCCGGGGCCGCGCGGGCGGGCGCCCACCAGCAGGGCGTAGTCGGCGTCCTTGAAGGCCACTTCCGGATCGCCCGTGGCGACGATGCCGGCCACCAGCGGGAAGGCGCAGTCGTCCAGTTCCATGATCACGCCCTTGAGCGCGTTCTGGGCCTTCTCGTCGGGGATCTCGAGCAGTTGCAGGATGACCGGCTGGTCCTTGCCCAGCATTTCGCCGGAGGCGATGCGGAACAGCAGGGCATAACCGATTTGACCGGCGGCGCCGGTGACGGCCACGCGAACGGGCGACTTGCTCATGGAGAACTCCTGATGGGGAAGGAAAAAGGAGAGGGTGAGGGCGCTAAGGTCCGACCAGCCCACGAGTTTAGCCCCCGTCAGGGCGATTGACGATGCGGTCGAAGATCTTATGTCTTATGTAAGACATCGGTTCTGTGATGGAATGGAAGGATGTCTTCCGCGCTGCCATCGCCCGAGCCGACCAGCGGCCCTGCCGCCATGGCGCCGTCTTTCAGCCCCCTGTACCAGCAGATCAAGGCGCTGATCACCCAGAGCCTGCAAGGCGGCGAATGGAAGCCGGGCGAGCCCATTCCCAGCGAGACCGAGCTGGCCGCGCGTTTCAAGGTCAGCCAGGGCACGGTGCGCAAGGCCATCGACGAGCTGGCCACCGAGAACCTGCTGGTGCGCCGCCAGGGCAAGGGCACCTTCGTGGCCACCCATGCCGAAGAGAAGGTGCAGTTCCGCTTCCTGCGGCTGATTCCCGATGAAGGCGAGGCCGGCAACATGCCGCGCCGCTTCCTGGACTGCCGCCGCCTGCGGGCGCCGGCCGACGTGGCCAAGGCGCTGGAGCTGCGCAGCGGCGAGCCGGTGCTGCAGGTGCGGCGCCTGCTGTACTTCCGTGAGCGGCCGGTGGTGCTGGACGACATCTGGCTGGCGGGTGCGCAGTTCAAGGGCCTGACGGCCGAGCGGCTGTCGGAGCTGCGTGCGCCGCTGTACCGGCTTTTCGAAAGCGAGTTCGGCGTGCGCATGATCCGCGCCGAGGAAAAGATCCGTGCGGTGGCCGCCAGCGGCGCCTCCGCCGAGCTGCTGGAAGTGCCCGCGGGCACGCCGCTGCTGTCGGTCGAACGGCTGTCCTACACCTACGGCAACAAGCCGGTGGAGTGGCGCCGCGGCCTCTACGACACCACCACCCACTTCTACAGAAACGAACTCAGTTGACGAAGGCAGTTGGGCGTGTGGCTACCCGTGCCTGCGCCCTGCTGCGTTGCAATAAACTCCCGCGGTTTCACTGCGATTACAACCCTCCCCGCCGGCCCAAGGATGCATATGGCAGACACCCTGAAAACCCGTCCCGTCTACCGGAACATCCACGTCACGCAGATCGTGAAGTACCGCTTGCCGCCCGCCGGCATCGTGTCGATTCTTCACCGCATCAGCGGCGTGATCATGTTTCTGTTGTTGCCGTTCGTGATCTGGATGTTCGACGCCAGCGTCACCTCCGAGATCTCGTACGACGGCTTTGCCAGCGCGTTCCGGGCCGGCATCGGCTTCGTGCCCGGCTGGTTCCTCAAGCTGGTGTCGCTGGCGCTGATCTGGGCCTACCTGCTCCACTTCATCGCCGGCGTGCGCCACCTGTGGATGGATGCCACCCACGCGGTCACCAAGGGCGCCGGCCACCACTCGGCCGTGTTCACGCTGGTTGCCAGCAGCATCCTCACCGTGCTGCTGGGCGCCAAGCTCTTCGGCCTGTACTGATCCCCGTTCCACAAGAAGATTCAGCTCACGATGTCCACCAACTACGGTTCCAAGCGCATCGTCGTAGGCGCGCACTACGGCCTGCGCGACTGGCTCAGCCAGCGCGTCACTGCGGTCCTGATGGCCCTGTTCACCCTCGTGCTGCTGGTGCAGGTGCTCCTGCCCGGCGAACTCAACTACGACCGCTGGTCCGGCATCTTTTCCCACCAGTGGATGAAGGTGCTTACGTTTGTCGTCATCATCGCCCTGCTTTATCACGTGTGGGTCGGCATCCGCGACGTGTGGATGGACTACGTGAAGCCGGTCGGTCTGCGCCTGGGCCTGCAGGTGGCAACGATCGCGTGGCTCGTCGGCTGCGCCGGCTGGGCAGTGCAAGTGCTCTGGAGACTTTAAGAAATGGCCGTCAACGCTTCTTCCCTTCCGCGCCGCAAGTTCGACGTCGTCATCGTCGGCGCCGGTGGTTCCGGCATGCGCGCCTCGCTGCAGCTGTCCCGCGCCGGCCTCAACGTGGCCGTGCTCAGCAAGGTGTTTCCCACCCGCTCGCACACCGTGGCGGCGCAGGGCGGCATCGGTGCCTCGCTGGGCAACATGAGCGAGGACAACTGGCACTACCACTTCTACGACACCATCAAGGGCTCCGACTGGCTGGGCGACCAGGACGCCATCGAGTTCATGTGCCGTGAAGCGCCCAAGGTGGTGTACGAGCTCGAACACTTCGGCATGCCGTTCGACCGCAACCCCGACGGCACCATCTACCAGCGCCCGTTCGGCGGCCACACCGCCAACTACGGCGAAAAGCCGGTGCAGCGCGCCTGCGCCGCGGCCGACCGCACCGGCCACGCGATGCTTCACACGCTCTACCAGCAGAACGTCAAGGCCCGCACCAACTTCTTCGTCGAATGGATGGCGCTGGACCTGATCCGCGACGCTGAAGGCGACGTGGTGGGCGTGACCGCGCTGGAGATGGAAACCGGCGACATCCACATCCTGGAAGCCAAGACCACGCTGCTGGCCACCGGCGGCGCGGGCCGCATCTTCGCGGCCAGCACCAACGCCTTCATCAACACCGGCGACGGTCTGGGCATGGCCGCACGTGCCGGCATCCCGCTGCAGGACATGGAGTTCTGGCAGTTCCACCCCACCGGCGTGGCCGGCGCGGGCGTGCTGCTGACCGAAGGCTGCCGCGGTGAAGGCGCCATCCTGCGCAACAGCGATGGCGAGCGCTTCATGGAGCGCTATGCGCCCACGCTGAAGGACCTGGCACCGCGCGACTTCGTCTCGCGCTGCATGGACCAGGAGATCAAGCAAGGCCGTGGCTGTGGTCCCAACAAGGACTACGTGGTGCTGGACATGACCCACCTGGGCGCCGACACCATCATGAAGCGCCTGCCTTCTGTGTTCGAGATCGGCCACAACTTCGCCAACGTCGACATCACCAAGGAACCGATCCCGGTGGTGCCCACCATCCACTACCAGATGGGTGGCATCCCGACGAACATCCACGGCCAGGTGGTCACGCCCAACGGGCAGATCCCCAACGCCATCGTCAACGGCCTGTACGCGGTGGGCGAATGCTCCTGCGTGTCGGTGCACGGCGCCAACCGCCTGGGCACCAACTCGCTGCTCGACCTGGTGGTGTTCGGCCGCGCCGCGGGCAACCACATCGTCGAGTTCAACAACAAGAACAAGAACCACAAGCCGCTGCCGGCCGACGCCGTGGACCGCACGCTGGAACGCGTCGCCCGCCTGGACAGCAGCACCAGCGGCGAATACGCGCAGGACGTGGCCAACGAGATCCGCTCGGTCATGCAGCAGCATGCGGCGGTGTTCCGCACCCAGGCGTCGATGGACGAAGGCGTGCGCAAGATCCTCGAAGTGGCCCAGCGCGTGCCCAACATCGGCCTGAAGGACAAGTCCAAGGTCTTCAACACTGCCCGCGTCGAGGCCTTGGAAGTCGAGAACCTGATCGAAGCCGCGAAGGCGACGATGATCTCGGCGGCGGCCCGCACCGAATGCCGTGGCGCCCACACGGTCGAGGACTACGAGCGTCCGGCGGACGACCCGCAGTTCCCGCTCGGCCGCAACGACGCCGAATGGATGAAGCACACGCTGTTCTTCAGCGAAGACAACCGGCTCGAATACAAGCCCGTCAACCTGAAGCCGCTGACCGTCGAATCGGTGCCGCCCAAGGTCCGCACGTTCTGATCCAGGCCCCCGAACCGGCTCTGCAAGGCTCTGCAAGGATTACCCAGCCATGACGAAGCGCACCTTCCACATCTACCGCTACGACCCCGACAAGGACGCCAAGCCCTACATGCAGGTCGTCGAGATCGAACTCGACGGCCACGAGCGCATGCTGCTCGACGCCCTGAACAAGCTCAAGGCGCAGGACCCGACCATCTCCTTCCGGCGTTCGTGCCGTGAAGGCGTGTGCGGCTCCGACGCGATGAACATCAACGGCAAGAACGGCCTGGCGTGCCTGACCAACATGCGCACGCTCAAGGACCCGATCGTGCTGAAGCCGCTGCCCGGCCTGCCCGTGATCCGCGACCTGATCGTGGACATGACGCAGTTCTTCAAGCAGTACAACTCGATCACGCCTTACCTCATCAACGACACGCCGCCGCCCGACAAGGAGCGCCTGCAGTCGCCCGAGGAGCGCGACGAGCTGAACGGCCTGTACGAGTGCATCCTGTGCGCCAGCTGCTCGACCAGCTGCCCCAGCTTCTGGTGGAACCCCGACAAGTTCGTCGGCCCCGCCGGGCTGCTGCAGGCCTACCGCTTCATCGCGGACAGCCGCGACCAGGGCACGGCCGAGCGCCTCGACAACCTCGAGGACCCGTACCGCCTGTTCCGTTGCCACACGATCATGAACTGCGTCGACGTCTGCCCCAAGGGACTGAACCCGACGAAGGCGATCGGCAAGATCAAGGAACTGATGGTTCGTCGCGCCGTTTGAGGGCGCGCTCGATGCCACAAGGTCAGGCCTGAGCAAGGGTGATGATGGAAACTTTGCTGGATGCTGGTGCGATCAATCGCCTGAAGTGGCGGTGCCGCCGCGGGCTGCTCGAGAACGACCTGTTCATCGAGCGCTTCTTCCAGCGCCATGAGCATCATCTGACCGAATCGCAGGCCCAGGCCTTGCTGGCATTGATGGATCTGTCGGACAACGATCTGCTGGATCTGATGTTGATGCGTACAGAACCGAGTGGCGAGATGGACCGTCCAGAAGTCCATCAGCTGCTCGGGATGATGAGAACCCCCGGAACCATCCTCCAGAAAGGGAAGTGAGATGACCCCATCCGACGTGAAAGCCACCCTGTCGTTCACTGACGGCAGCCCCAGCATGGACCTGCCCATCTACAAGGGCACGGTGGGCCCGGACGTCATCGACATCCGCAAGCTGTACGCGCAGACCGGCAAGTTCACCTACGACCCCGGCTTCCTGTCGACGGCTTCGTGCAACTCCACCATCACCTACATCGACGGTGACAAGGGCGAACTGCTGTACCGCGGCTACCCCATCGAGCAGCTCGCCACCCAGTGCGACTTCCTCGAGACCTGCTATCTGCTGCTCAACGGCGAGCTGCCCAACGAAACGCAGAAGACCGACTTCGTCAAGACGGTGACCAATCACACGATGGTCAACGAGCAGATGCAGTTCTTCCTGCGCGGCTTCCGCCGTGATGCGCACCCGATGGCGGTGATGACCGGTCTGGTGGGCGGTCTGTCGGCCTTCTATCACGACAGCACCGACATCACGAACCCGCAGCACCGCGAGATCTCGGCCATCCGCCTGATCGCGAAGATGCCGACGCTGGTGGCCATGGCCTACAAGTACGGCATCGGCCAGCCGTACATCTACCCGAAGAACGACCTGTCGTACACCGCGAACTTCATGCGCATGATGTTCGCCACGCCGTGCGAAGAGTACGTGCCGAACGAGGTGCTGGTGCGCGCGATGGACCGCATCTTCATCCTGCACGCCGACCACGAGCAGAACGCCTCCACCTCCACGGTGCGGCTGTGCGGCTCGTCGGGCACCAACCCGTTCGCGGCCATCGCGGCGGGCGTGGCCTGCCTGTGGGGCCCGGCGCACGGCGGCGCCAACGAAGCCGCGCTGAACATGCTGGAGGACATCCAGCGCCAGGGCGGCGCCGAAAAGATCGGCGAGTTCATCAAGCAGGTCAAGGACAAGAACAGCAGCGTCAAGCTGATGGGCTTCGGTCACCGGGTCTACAAGAACTACGACCCGCGCGCCAAGCTGATGCGCGAGACCTGCCACGAGGTGCTGGACGCGCTGGGCCTGCACGACGACCCGCTGTTCAAGCTGGCCATGTCGCTGGAAAAGATCGCGCTGGAAGACGACTACTTCGTGTCGCGCAAGCTGTACCCGAACGTCGACTTCTACTCGGGCATCGTGCAGCGCGCGATCGGCATCCCGGTCAGCCTGTTCACCGCCATCTTCGCGCTGGCCCGCACCGTCGGTTGGATCGCCCAGCTGAACGAGATGATCGGCGACCCCGAGTACAAGATCGGCCGTCCGCGCCAGCTGTTCTCGGGCGCCACCGCCCGCGACGTGAAGCCCATCGGCCAGCGCTGATCGTTCTTCGCACCACGCCAACGCCCCGGTCCTCCGGGGCGTTTTTCGTGGTGCAGCCTTCGCGCCGCGCGAAGGCTTGGTCGTCCAATCTCGCACGCCGCCCCTTCGCCGGCGGTCTATGCTGGCGCCATGCGCGAAGACTGCAAGATGTTCCTGCCCTCGATGCCCGTGGCCCGGCGCCGCCGCAGCCTGTGTCTGCTGGCGGCGAGCCTGGCTGCTGGGGCCTGGCCGGCACTGGCCCCTGCCGCGCCGCCGGCCTACCCGCAGCGCGCCATCACCTTCGTGGTGCCGTTTCCAGCCGGCAGTGCCACCGATCAGCTCGCCCGCGTGATGGGCGAGCGCATCGCGCAAGCCGCCGGCCAGCCGGTGGTGGTGGAAAACCGCCCGGGCGCCAACGGCTCCATCGGCACTGCGCAGGCCGCCAAGGCCGCGCCCGATGGCCACACGTTCTTGATCGCCACCAGCACCACGCATGCGGCCAATGCCTCGCTGTACCGCAAGCTGCCCTACGACCCGATCAAGGACTTCACCCCGGTGTCGCGCCTGGGCGAAATCCCGTTCGTGCTGCTGATCAACCCGACGGTGCCGGCTGACACGGCGCCCAGGTTCATCAGCCATGTGCGCGCCAACCCCGACAAGCTGGCCTGGGGCTCGGGCTCCAGCGGCAGCCTGGTGCCCGGCCATGCGCTGGTCTCGGCCAACCAGCTCAAGATGGTGCACGTGCCCTACAAGGGGGTGCAGCCGGCCATGACCGATGCCATCGGCGGGCAGATCCAGCTGGTGTTCGCCGACCTGGCCTCGGCGGTGCCGCAGATCAAGGCCGGCAAGCTGCGCGCGCTGGCCGTCACCTCGGCCGCCGAGCATCCGATGCTGCCCGGCGTGCCGCCGATGTCCACCGTGGTGCCCGCGTTCGAGATGACCGCCTGGTTCGCGATGTACGCGCCCGCCGGCACCGCGCCGGCCCAGGTGAATCAGATGAACCAGTGGGTGCGCGCCGCCTTGACCGATGCCGGCGTGCAGTCCAAGCTGGCGGTGTCGGGCTTCCGGCTCACGCCGAGCAGCCCGGCCGACCTGGGCCTGTTCGCCGCCAAGGAAACGGTGAAGTGGGCCAAGGCCGTGACCAGCGCCGGCATCACGCCCGAATAGCCGCGCGCACCACCTGACCGCGCGCCGCCGCCGCCCATGCGCTTCGACCTCGTCACGCTGAACCTCGTGCTGGCCATCGCTGAAACCCGCAGCATCACCGCTGGCGCCCAGCGGGAGCACCTGGCCCTGGCCGCGGCCAGCCGGCGGCTGTCCGATGTCGAGACGCGGCTGGGCGTGAAGCTGTTCGACCGCCGCGCCCGCGGTGTGGAACTGACCGAGGCCGGCCACGCGCTGGTGCGCCACATCCGCAGCCTCCATGCCTCGCTGCATGCGCTGGAGAGCGAGGTGATGGAGTTCTCGCGCGGCATCCGCGGCCACCTGCGCATCGCGGCCAATGCCGGCGCCATCGCCGAGTCGCTGCCGGCCGACCTGGCGGCCTTTTCGCAGGCGCATCCCGGCATCCGCATCAGCCTGGAAGACCTGGGCAGCGCCCAGGTGCTGGCCGCGGTGGCCGACGGCCGCGCCGACGTGGGTGTGTACGTGCCGCCGCAGCACCTGGAAGAGGGCCTGCGCACCCATGCCTACCGCGAGGCGCTGCTGCGCGCCGTGGTGCCGCGCGGCCATGCGCTGGCGCGCCGCAAGTCGGTCGATTTCGACGCGCTGCTCGACCATGAGATCGTCGGCCTGCCCATCGGCAGTTCGCTGCACCAGACCATGCTGGAGCATGCCCAGCGCTCGGGCCGCGTGCTGAACGTGCGGGTGCAGGTGCGCGGCTTCGACGCCGTGGCCCAGCTGGTGGAGGCCGGCCTGGGCGTGGCCCTGCTGCCCGCCGGCGTGGCCGACCGTCTGCAGCGCCTCTTCGACCTCAAGGTGCTGGGTTTCACCGAACCCTGGGCCTGTCGCCAGTACCGGCTGGCGGTGCGCGACCAACCCGTGCTGCCCACCGCGGTGCAGCGCTTCATCGATGCGCTGGGCGTGCCCGCCGAGGCGGCGCCCGCAGCTTCCCTTTCCCTGTCCTGATTACCTGCCTGGAGTAGCCACCATGACCGGCCGCACGCTTTACGACAAGATCTGGGACGAACACGTCGTCCACGCCGAAGAAGACGGCACCGCGGTGCTGTACATCGACCGCCACCTGCTGCACGAGGTGACCAGCCCGCAGGCCTTTGAGGGCCTGGACATCGCCCACCGCAAGGCCTGGCGCATCTCGGCCAACCTGGCGGTGAGCGACCACAACGTGCCCACCACCGACCGCTCGGGCGGCATCGCCGACCCGGTGTCGCGGCTGCAGGTGGACACGCTGGACAGCAACTGCGACCGCTTCGGCATCACGCAGTTCAAGATGAACGACCTGCGCCAGGGCATCGTGCACGTCATCGGCCCGGAGCAGGGCGCCACGCTGCCCGGCATGACGGTGGTCTGCGGCGACTCGCACACCTCCACCCACGGCGCCTTCGGCGCGCTGGCGCACGGCATCGGCACCAGCGAGGTGGAGCATGTGCTGGCCACGCAAACGCTGCTGGCCAAGAAGGCCAAGAACATGCTGGTGAAGGTGGAAGGCAAGCTGCCAGCCGGCTGCGGCGCCAAGGACATCGTGCTGGCCATCATCGGCAGGATCGGCACCGCCGGCGGCACCGGCTACACCATCGAGTTCGCCGGCTCCGCCATCCGTGCGCTGAGCATGGAAGGCCGCATGACGGTGTGCAACATGGCCATCGAAGCCGGCGCCCGTGCCGGCCTGGTGGCGGTGGACGAGACCACGCTGGCCTACGTCAAGCACCGCCCGCTGGCCCCGGCCGCAGGCGTGGAATGGGACCAGGCCGTGGCCTACTGGCGCACGCTGCACTCCGACGCCGATGCCCACTGGGACGCGGTCGTGGAGCTGGATGCCGCGGCCATCCGCCCGCAGGTCACCTGGGGCACCTCGCCCGAGATGGTGCTGTCCATCGAAGACCGCGTGCCCGACCCCGACCGTGAGAAGGACGCCAACAAGCGCGGCGCGATGGAGCGTGCGCTGCAGTACATGGCGCTGCAGCCCAACCAGGCCATCACCGACATCCGCATCGACAAGGTGTTCATCGGCTCGTGCACCAACTCGCGCATCGAGGACATGCGCGAAGCCGCCGCCGTGGTGCGCCGCCTGGGTGGCCGTGTGGCGGCCAACGTCAAGCTGGCGATGGTGGTGCCCGGCTCGGGCCTGGTGAAGGCGCAGGCCGAGAAGGAAGGCCTGGACCAGGTGTTCAAGGCCGCCGGCTTCGAGTGGCGCGAGCCCGGCTGCAGCATGTGCCTGGCGATGAATGCCGACCGGCTGGAGCCCGGCGAGCGCTGTGCTTCCACCAGCAACCGCAACTTCGAAGGCCGCCAGGGCGCCGGCGGCCGCACCCACCTCGTCAGCCCCGCGATGGCCGCGGCCGCAGCGTTGGAAGGTCACTTCGTGGACGTGCGCCGCATCGCATAGGACAAGCCCACCCCCCTACGGCCTGACGGCCGCCCCCTCAAGGGGGCACCGCCAGCGGCCTGGCCAAGCCAGTTCCGCGGCGGTCGCTGGGTCAACAGCCGCCCGTCGCAACAAGGATCACCATGCAAGCTTTTACCGTGCACCAGGGGCTCGTCGCCCCGATGGACCGCGAGAACGTCGACACCGACGCGATCATTCCCAAGCAGTTTCTGAAGTCGATCAAGCGCACCGGCTTCGGCCCCAACCTGTTCGACGAATGGCGTTACCTGGACCACGGCGAGCCCGGCCAGGACCCGGCCAGCCGCAAGCCCAACCCCGACTTCGTGCTCAACCAGCCGCGCTACCAGGGTGCCTCGGTGCTGCTGGCGCGGCAGAACTTCGGCTGCGGCTCCAGCCGTGAGCACGCGCCCTGGGCGCTGGAGCAGTACGGCTTCCGTGCGCTCATCGCGCCCAGCTTCGCCGACATCTTCTTCAACAACTGCTTCAAGAACGGCGTGCTGCCGATCCGCCTGCCCGAGTCGCAGGTGGCGCAGCTGTTCGATGAAGTGGCCGCCTTCGTCGGCTACCGCCTGACCGTCGACCTGCCGCGCCAGGTGGTGGTCAAGCCCGACGGCAGCGAGCTGGCCTTCGACATCGAGCCCTTCCGCAAGTACTGCCTGACCAACGGCTTCGACGACATCGGCCTGACGCTGCGCCATGCCGACAAGATCCGCGCCTACGAGGCCGAGCGGCTGCTGCGCAAGCCCTGGCTGGCCCGCACGCTGTAAACCCGACCGAAAGAACCCACGCCATGAAGATTGCAGTGCTGCCGGGTGACGGCATCGGCCCCGAGATCGTCGACGAGGCGGTCAAGGTGCTCAACGTGCTCGACCTGAACTTCGAGCTGGAAAGCGCCCCCGTGGGCGGCGCGGCCTACGAGGCCGCCGGCCATCCGCTGCCCGAGGCCACGCTCAACCTGGCCAAGGCCGCCGACGCGGTGCTGTTCGGCGCCGTCGGCGACTGGAAGTACGACAAGCTCGACCGCCCACTGCGGCCCGAGCAGGCCATCCTGGGGCTGCGCAAGCACCTGGGCCTGTTCGCCAACTTCCGCCCGGCCATTTGCTACGAGCAGCTGACGCATGCCTCCAGCCTGAAGCCCGAGCTGGTGGCCGGCCTGGACATCCTCATCATCCGTGAGCTCACCGGCGACATCTACTTCGGCCAGCCGCGGGGCCGCCGCACCGCGGTGGACGGGCACTTCCCCGGCACCGAAGAAGCCTTCGACACCATGCGCTACAGCCGGCCGGAGATCGAGCGCATCGCGCACGTCGCCTTCCAGGCGGCGCGCAAGCGCGGCGGCCGCGTCACCAGCGTCGACAAGGCCAACGTGCTGGAAACCTTCCAGTTCTGGAAGGACGTGGTCACCGAGGTGCATGCCGACTACCCCGACGTGCAGCTGGACCACATGTACGTGGACAACGCGGCCATGCAGCTGGTGAAGGCGCCGAAGAAGTTCGACGTCATCGTCACCGGCAACATGTTCGGCGACATCCTGTCCGACGCGGCGGCCATGCTCACCGGCTCCATCGGCATGCTGCCCTCGGCTTCGTTGGACAAAAACAACAATGGCCTGTACGAGCCCAGCCATGGCAGCGCGCCGGACATCGCGGGCAAGGGCATCGCCAACCCGCTGGCTACAATCTTGTCTGCCGCCATGATGCTCCGCTTCTCCCTCAACCAGCCCCAGGCCGCCGACCGGATCGAGTCGGCCGTCAGCGCTGTGCTGTCCGCAGGGTTGCGCACGCCGGACATCTGGAGCGAAGGCACGAAGAAGGTGGGCACCCGCGAGATGGGCGACGCCGTGGTCGAAGCGATCAAGACCACCAAGGGCATTACCAAGAGCTAGCAAGCTCCGGTTCGTCTCGCCCCAACCCTGGATCCCGGCGAAGCGAGCCGGGACACCAGGTTTCTCAACACGAAAGGGCGAACTGAAATGGCACTCACAGGTCTGGTTGGTTGGCGCGGCATGGTCGGCTCCGTGCTGATGGACCGCATGGTGGCCGAAGGCGACTTCGACCACATCGAGCCGGTGTTCTTCAGCACCAGCAACGCGGGCGGCGCCGCCCCCGCGATGGCGAAGAACGAAACCAGGCTGCACGACGCCTACGACATCGAGGCGCTCAAGCGCTGCGACATCATCCTCACGGCCCAGGGCGGCGACTACACCACCGAGGTGTATCCCAAGCTGCGCGCCGCTGGCTGGAACGGCCACTGGATCGACGCCGCCTCCTCGCTGCGCATGGCCGATGACGCCGTCATCGTGCTCGACCCGGTCAACCTGCCGGTGATCAAGAACGCGCTGGCCAAGGGCGGCCGCAACTGGATCGGCGGCAACTGCACCGTCAGCTGCATGCTGATGGGCGTGGGCGCGCTGTACAAGGCCGGCCTGGTCGAGTGGATGAGCACCCAGACCTACCAGGCGGCTTCGGGCGGCGGCGCGCAGCACATGCGCGAGCTGCTCACCCAGTTCGGCACCCTGAACGCCGCGGTACGCCCGCTGCTGGACGACCCCAAGAGCGCCATCCTCGAGATCGACCGCCAGCTGCTGGCGCAGCAGCGCAGCCTGTCGGCCGACGAGACGCAGCACTTCGGCGTGCCGCTGGGTGGCTCGTTGATCCCCTGGATCGACAAGGACCTGGGCAACGGCATGTCCAAGGAAGAGTGGAAGGGCATGGCCGAGACCAACAAGATCCTCGGCCAGGGCGAAGGCTTCGGCAGCCCCGCAACGCCGGTCGATGGCTTCTGCGTGCGCATCGGCGCCATGCGCTGCCATAGTCAAGCGCTCACTTTCAAGCTCAAGAAGGACGTGCCGCTGGCCGATCTTGAAAGCCTGATCGCCAATGACAACCCATGGGTCAAGCTCGTTCCCAACACCCGCGAAGCCACGCTGCGCGACCTGACGCCGGTGGCCACCACCGGCACGCTGACCATCCCGGTTGGCCGCCTGCGCAAGATGGCGATGGGCCCCGAGTACGTGGGTGCCTTCACCATCGGCGACCAGCTGCTGTGGGGCGCGGCCGAGCCGCTGCGCCGCATGCTGCGCATCCTGCTGGAAGCCTGAAGCTGACCACCGTCGACCGCACACATCAGAACTTGCATGAGCTGACTAGGCTATATGCTTGCTGATACTGTGAAATCGACGGTTTTCAGGCTGCCGCGGACATCCCGGCGCCCCCATCCAGAACGCGTTGTTGGCGCCGGACCTGCGGGTGCGTGGTCCGCCGAGCGCACCCGGGAGACATCTTGAAGAAACGCTCTTTGACGGCGCACGGCCCCGCCTTGTCGGCCGTCGCCGTGGCCGCGCTGCTGTGCGCGGTGGCGCCGGCCAGCTGGGCACTGGGCCTGGGCCGGGTGACGGTGCAGTCCGCGCTCGGTGAAGCGCTGCGTGCCGAGATAGACGTCACCAGCATCTCGCCGGAAGAAGCCGCCACGCTGCGCCTGCGCGTGGCCTCGCCCGAGGCCTACCGCGCCGCTGGCGTCGACTACAACCCGGTGCTGCCGGGCACCAGCGTGCAGCTGCAGCGCCGCCCCGACGGCCGGCCCTACGTGCGGCTGACCAGCGACCGCGCGGTGCAGGAGCCTTTCGTCGACGTGATCCTCGACATCGGCTGGTCCAGCGGCCGCCTGGTGCGCGAGTACACGATGCTGTTCGACCCGCCGGGCCGCGTGCCGCCGCCGCCGGCGGTGGCCGCCGCGCCGGTGCCGCCTTCCATCGCGCCGGCGCCGCTGCCGCAACCCACGCCGCGCGCCGCCAGCCCGCGCCCGGCACCGGCACCGTCGCCGGTGGCGCAAAACACGGCCCCGGCGCAGGGCGCTGCGCCGGCAGGGCAGGCGCCTGCGCCGGCCGTGCCCGCCACGCCGGCCCCTCTGCCGCCCGCACCGCAGGCACCGGCGCCCGCCGCGGCCCAGCGCCCGGCCACGCCACCGCCGCGCGCACCGCAGCAGGCTTCTGCTGCCGCGGGCGAGGCCTACACCGTGCGCCCGGGCGAAACGCTCTACCGCATCGCCACCAACACGCAGCATGCCGGCGTGTCGCTCGACCAGATGCTGGTGGCGCTGTACCGCAGCAACCCCCAGGCGTTCATCGACGGCAACATGAACCGGCTGCGTGCCGGCGCCACGCTGGCGGTGCCTTCGGCCGATCAGGTGCGCCAGACCAGCAGTGGCGAAGCGCGCCAGGTCATCCAGGCCCAAAGTGCCGACTTCGGCGCCTACCGCCAGCGCCTGGCCGGCGTGGCGCCTGCCGTGCAGCCCGACGAGCCGGCGCGCCAGGCGCGTGGCCAGGTGCAGGCCCAGGTGGACGACCGCAAGCAGGCCGCTGCCGCTACGCCGGACCGGCTGAAGCTGTCGCAAGGCTCGGTGCAGGCTTCGGCGCCGGAAGCGCGTGCCTCGGGTGAAGCCCAGCGCCGCGACGACGCCGCCCGCGCGGCCGAGCTGGCGCGCAACGTGGAAGATTTGAAGCGCCTGCAGGCCGGCGCCACCGGCGGCGCAGCGCTGCCTGGCGCGGCCGGCGGCGCCAGCGCCTCGATGCCGGGGGCGGCTGCTGCCAGTGCCGCTGGCAACGCAGGCGCCAACCCGGCCGCTCAAGGCGCGGCCGGGGCAGGCGTCCAGGCCGGTGCCGCCAGCCCGGCCGGCTCTGCCGTCGTGGCAGGGAGCGGCGCCACCGCGGGCGCTGCCCCGTCGGCCGGCGCCTCGGCTGCCGGCGGCATGCCGATGGCGGCCGCCGCATCGGCGCCGCTGGCCTCCGGCTCCGCGGTGGCGGGCACCTCGCCCTCGGCGTCCGCGCCTGCCCGCCCGGCCTCGGTGCCGCCGGTGGTCACGCCGCAGCCGGTGGAGCAGCCCAGCCTGCTGGCCGACAACCCGCTGCTGCTGCCCGGCGGCGCGCTGATCCTGCTGCTGCTGGGTGGCCTGGGCTACTACCGCTGGCGGCAGAAGAAGCAGGCCGACAGCGGCGAGACCTCGTTCCTGGAAAGCCGGCTGCAGCCCGACTCTTTCTTCGGCGCCACCGGCGGCCAGCGCATCGACACCCGCGAGGCCACCGGCCATTCGTCGTCGTCGATGAACTATTCGCTCAGCCAGCTCGACGCCATCGGCGACGTGGACCCGGTGGCCGAAGCCGACGTGTACCTGGCCTATGGCCGCGACCTGCAGGCCGAAGAAATCCTGAAGGAGGCGATGCGCAGCGACCCGGGCCGCCTGGCGGTGCGCAGCAAGCTGCTCGAGGTGTACGCCAAGCGGCGCGACACCAAGGGCTACGAGCTGCTGGCCACCCAGCTGTACGCGATGACGCGCGGCGAGGGCGAGGACTGGGACAAGGCCCAGCAGCTGGGCCTGCAGATTGACCCCGAGAACCCGCTGTACCAGCCGGGCGGCTCGCCTTCGCCGGCGCAGGCCGGTGGCAGCACGATGAACGAGCCGTTGGGCGCCAGCACCATGCCGCAGTCGGTGCTGCCGGCCATGGGCTTTGCCACCACCAGCCCCAGCTTCGACGCCGACCTCCCGCCGATCAGCTCGCTGGAACTCGACCTCGACCTGGATCAGCCCACGCAGCCGGGCGACCTGACGCCGCTGTCGATGGAGGCCACGCGCCCGATCGGCCTGGTGCCTTCTTCCGGCCGCGACGACAACAGCCTGGACTTCGACCTGCCGATGACGGCGCCGCCGTCGGAATTTGCGCAGCCGCCGTCTTCGTCGGCGCAGAACACCGCGCCGATGGATCTGGACCTGGACTCGATGTCGCTGGACCTCGACCTGCCGCCCGAGCCGGCACCGCAGCTCGACCGCCGCAACACCATGCCGGCCGACCTGGAGTTCGACCTCGACAGCCTGGACGACTTCGGCAGCGCCGGCCCCGACACCGCCGCCGCCGACCTGCGTGAAGGCGCGGACGACCCGCTGCAGCGCAAGTTCGAGCTGGCCGACGAGTTCCGCCAGATCGGCGATGTGGAAGGCGCCCGCGACCTGCTGGAAGAAGTGGTGGCCAAGGCCGGCGGCCCGCTGAAGGCGCGCGCGCAGCAGCTGCTCGACAGCCTTGAGTGACACGCCGACCGCCGGGCGCCGCATCGCGCTCGGCGTGGCCTACCGCGGCACCGGCTACCGTGGCTGGCAAAGCCAGCCCGACGGCCGCACGGTGCAAGACCACCTGGAGCAGGCGCTGAGCAGTTTTGCCGCGCAGCCGGTGCATACCCTGTGCGCCGGCCGCACCGATGCCGGCGTGCATGGCCTCAACCAGGTGGTGCACCTGGACGCGCCGGTGGCGCGCGAACCGTTTTCCTGGGTGCGCGGCACCAACCGCTACCTGCCGTCCGACATCGCGGTGCAGTGGTGCCGCCCGGTGGGCGACGACTTCCATGCCCGCGCCAGCGCCCGCGGCCGACGCTACCGCTATGTGCTGCTGGAGTCGCCGGTGCGGCCGGCGATCGAAGTCGGCCAGTGCGGCTGGGTGTTCCGCCCGCTGGACGGCGAGGCGATGCAGGCCGCCGCGGCCCACCTGATCGGCGAGCACGACTTCAGCAGCTTTCGGGCGGCCGACTGCCAGGCGCTGTCGCCGGTGAAAACATTGCGCGGCCTGCAGGTCAGCCGCCGCGGCGCGTACTGGCGCTTCGATTTCGATGCCAGCGCCTTCGTCTACCACATGGTGCGCAACATCATGGGCTGCCTGCTGCAGGTGGGGCAGGGCCACAAGCCGCCGCAGTGGATGGCCGAGGTGCTGGCCGGCCGCAGCCGCCAGGCCGCGGCGCCGACCTTTCCGGCCGACGGGCTTTACTTCGTGGGCCCGTACTACGATGCGCGGCATGAGATCCCTGACCACACGCCGGCCCAAGACTGGCTGCCCTGAATGAACCGCACCCGCATCAAGATCTGCGGGTTGACCCGCGAAGAAGACGTGGACGCGGCCGTGCAGGCCGGCGCCGACGCCATCGGCCTGGTGACGTACGAGCGCAGCCCGCGCTACGTGACGCCCGAGCGGGCGCGGGCGCTGGCCCGGCGGCTGCCGGCCTTCGTCACCCCGGTGTGCCTGTTGGTCAATGCCTCGGCCGACCACATCGCGCGCGTGCTCGACGCGGTGCCCAACGCCACGCTGCAGTTCCATGGCGACGAGACGCCAGAAGCCTGCGATGCGCCGGCAAGGCCCTACCTGCGGGCGGCCCGCATCGGCCCCGGGTTCGATTTGTTAGACTTCGCGGCCCGTTTCCCGGCAGCCCAGGCCATTCTGCTCGACGCGTTTGTCGACGGTTATGGCGGCGGCGGAAAGGTTTTCGATTGGTCCCTCATTCCCGCCGACGTCCCCGCTCCGGTCGTTTTGTCTGGTGGGTTGAGTCCTGCAAACGTGATCGATGGGGTGCTGCGCATCCGGCCCTGGGCCGTTGATGTGAGCTCCGGCGTCGAAGTCGGCAAGGGCATCAAGGATGCCCTGCTGATGCGCCGGTTCTGTGATGCGGTCAGGCAGGCCGATGCGCAACTCGCGCAGCAGGCCGCCGCAGCCGCCCACCACTCCGAACACTGATTGCCATGACCACCACCAGCTATGCACAACCCGATGCCCAAGGGCATTTCGGGCCCTACGGCGGCACCTTCGTCGCCGAGACGCTGATCCACGCGCTCGACGAGCTGAAAGAGGCCTACGCCCACTATTCGAAGGACCCCGAGTTCCGCCGCGAATTCGAGTACGAGCTCAAGCACTTCGTCGGCCGGCCCAGCCCGATCTACCACGCCGCGCGCCTGTCGCGCGAGCTGGGCGGCGCGCAGATCTACCTCAAGCGCGAGGACCTGAACCACACCGGCGCCCACAAGGTGAACAACACCATCGGCCAGGCGCTGCTGGCCAAGCGCATGGGCAAGCCGCGCGTGATCGCCGAGACCGGTGCCGGCCAGCACGGCGTGGCCACCGCCACCATCTGTGCCCGTTACGGCATGGAATGCGTGGTGTACATGGGCAGTGAAGACGTCAAGCGCCAGTCGCCCAACGTCTACCGCATGCACCTGCTGGGCGCCAAGGTGGTGCCGGTGGAAAGCGGCAGCAAGACGCTGAAGGACGCGCTGAATGAAGCGCTGCGCGACTGGGTCACCAACGTCGAGAACACCTTCTACATCATCGGCACCGTGGCCGGCCCGCACCCGTACCCGATGATGGTGCGCGACTTCCAGCGCGTGATCGGCGACGAATGCCTGGTGCAGATGCCCGAGATGCTGGGCCCGCAGCGCCAACCCGATGCGGTGATCGCCTGCGTGGGCGGCGGCAGCAATGCCATGGGCATCTTCTACCCCTACATCCCGCACGCCGGCACGCGGCTGATCGGCGTCGAAGCCGCCGGCCACGGCCTTGACACCGGCAAGCATGCGGCCAGCCTGTCGGCCGGCACGCCCGGTGTGCTGCACGGCAACCGCACCTACCTGCTGCAGGACGCCAACGGCCAGATCATCGAGACGCATTCGGTCTCGGCCGGCCTGGACTACCCCGGCGTCGGCCCCGAGCATGCGTACCTGAAGGACATCAA
>CAKZXL010000150.1 GCA_937883885.1 uncultured Aquincola sp.
CGACTACGCCAGCGCCAACGTCACCATCGGCACCGGCAGCCACCTGCACCGCTTCGACAACGGTGGCGAACTGCGCAGCGTGCTGCGCATCTCCAAGTACCAGCGCGACCAGCGCGCGAGCGCGGTGCGCTTTGCCGGCGCCAGCGCCCAGCCCGGTCGCCAGGCCGTCACGCGCGACACCCTCAGCGACGCGACGGTGCTGACCCGCGGCACGCAGAACAAGATCATGGACCTGGACACGGTGGCGCTGCAAAGCGACTACACCGGCAAGTTCAAGGGCTTCGGCGGTACCCACGACGTGGCGGCCGGCGTCGACTTCACCGACGACAAGTTCATCGGTTATGCCGCCACGCTGCCCACCGGCGTGACGCTGACCAAGCCCAACACCACCATCGGCACGCCCAACAACGGCGTGGGCGTGGACGAGTCGCTGCGCATCGTCACGCAGAACCGCCGCTTCGATTCGCAAGGCCTGGGCGCGTATGCCCGTGACCAGGTGCAGATCGCGCCGGACTGGAAGCTGCTGGCGGGCCTGCGCTTCGACAAGTTCAAGGGCAAGTACCAGACCACCTCCACCACCGACACCGCCGACGGCGAGCGCAGCGATTCGCTGTGGAGCCGCCGCTTCGCGGTGCTGTACCAGCCCACGCCGTTCGCTTCGTTCCACCTGCAGTACGGCACCTCGTTCAACACCTCGGGCGACACCTACCAGTACGACAACCTGAGCAAGAACACCGCGCCGGAGAAGAGCCGCAACATCGAGCTGGGCGCCAAGCTGGACTGGGCCGAAGGCAAGTACTCCACCGAGGTCTCGATCTTCCACGCCACCAAGTACAACGAGCGCAACCGCGACAGCGACTCGGCCAGCCCCACCAACTACCTGCTGTCGGGTGAGCGCCATGCGGCCGGCCTGGACATCAACGTGGCCGGCCGCCTGACGCCGGCGTGGGAAGTGTTCGCGTCCTATGCCTGGATTCCCAGCGCCAAGATCGACAAGGGCGCGCCGGACGGCACCACGCTGGCCGCCGGTGAACAGGTGGGCTCGCGCCCCGGCCTGACGCCCAAGCACAGCGGCACGGTGTGGACCACCTACCAGCTGACGCCGGCATGGCGCATCGGTGGCGGCCTGAACGCCCGCAGCGGCATGAAGCCGCTGCAGAGCACCATCATCGCGCCGCGCTGGGTGACTGCCGACCTGATGGCCGAGTACACGATGGACAAGCTGGCCTTCAAGCTCAACATCACCAACATCACCGACAAGCTGTATGCCGACATGCTGTACCGCGGCCACTACATTGCAGGCACGCCGCGCACCGTGATGCTGACCGGCACCTACACCTTCTAAGCTTCACCACCATGCTGCTGACCGTTCCCGACGTGCTCGATGCCGCCGAACTGCGCGAGGCCCAGGCCTTGCTGGCCGGCGCACCGTGGACCGACGGGCGGTCCACCGCCGGCCCGCAAGCGGCCGCGGTGAAGAACAACGAACAGCTGCCGCACCGCTGCGAAGCGGCGCAGCAGCTGCGCGCGCTGGTGCTGAAGGCGCTGGACCGGCACCCCATCGTGTTCTCGGCCGCCTTGCCGCGCCGCGTGCTGCCGCCGATGTTCAACCGCTACGGCGGTGCCACCAATGCCTATGGCGCGCATGTGGACCAGGCGGTGCGCTTCTCGCCCGACACCGGCGAGCGGGTGCGCACCGATATCTCGTGCACGCTGTTCCTGAGCGATCCGCATAGCTATGACGGCGGCGAGCTGGTGGTGCACACCAGCTTCGGCCAGCAGCGCGTGAAGCTGCCGGCCGGCCACCTGGTGCTCTACCCCGGCACCAGCGTCCACCATGTGGAGCCGGTGACCCGTGGCCAGCGGCTGGCCAGCTTCTTCTGGATCGAAAGCATGGTGCGCAGCGACGAGCAGCGCCAGCTGCTGTTCGACCTCGACATGAACCTGATGCGCCTGCGCGAAGCGCATGGCGAAACCGAAGCCGCGGTGGCCCTCACCGGCACGTACCACAACCTCTTGCGCATGTGGGCCAACACATGAGCGACCGGCCCGGCCGCGTGCCCGCCTTGCAGCAGGTGCCACCCGACGTGGTGTGCCTGCCCGACTACGCCGCCCATGCGCGCGAGCGGCTGGACGACAACGCCTGGGCCTACCTGGCCGGTGCCGCGGCCGACGAGATCACGCTGCGCGCCAACCGCGCGGCCTGGGACCAGCTGGCGCTGGTGCCGCGTGTGCTGCGGCGCCTGACCGGCGGCCACACCCGCGTGGAACTGCTGGGCCGCACGCTGGCCCATCCGCTGCTGCTGGCGCCGGTGGCCTACCAGCGCCTGGCCCACCCCGATGGCGAGCTGGCCAGCGCCCATGCCGCCGCAGCGCAAGGCGCGGGCTTCATCCTCAGCGCGCAGGCCAGCGTGCTGATGGAAGACGTGGCCCAGGCCGTGCTGCCCGAAGCCGAACGCGGCCCGCTGTGGTTCCAGCTGTACATGCAGCACGACCGCGGCTTCACGCGCGAGCTGGTGCAGCGTGCCAAAGCCGCTGGTTACGAAGCCATCGTGCTCACCGTCGATGCGCCCAGCCATGGCGTGCGCGACCGCGAACGCCGGGCGCAGCTCAAGCTGCCCGAGGGCGTCTCGGCCGTGAACCTGGCCGGGCTGCCGCCGGCCCCACGCACGCAGATCGACCGCACGCAGAGCTGGGTGTTCGATGCGCTGATGCCCGACGCGCCCACCTGGGACGAGATCGACACGCTGCGCAGCCACACGCGGCTGCCGCTGCTGCTCAAGGGCGTGATGCACCCCGAGGACGCACGCGAAGCGCAGCGCCAGCAGGTGGCCGGCCTCATCGTCTCCAACCACGGTGGCCGCACGCTGGACACCGCGGCGCCCACGGCCTGGGTGCTGCCCCGCATCGCCGATGCGGTGGGCGATGCGATGCCGTTGCTGGTCGATGGCGGCATCCAGCGCGGCACCGACGTGCTCAAGGCGCTGGCCCTGGGTGCGCGCGCGGTGCTGATCGGCCGGCCGTACATGCATGCGCTGGCCACCTGCGGTGCCATCGGCGTGGCCCATGTGCTGCGTGTCTTGCGCGATGAACTCGAGGTCGCGATGGCCTTGTGTGGCTGCCGCACGGTGGCGGATGCAGGCCGCGAACTCTTCTTCGAAGCGCCCTGGTGATGCAAAGGCGCCGCAAAGGGGCTTGAAAGCGGGCTTTGGAGGGTGTTCTCCGAGGGAAAACGGCTTCTCAGCCCCTGATGCAAGCAGTACCATTCGCGCCGCAGGGTGCCCAGAGAGAAACGATGGCTCATGCGGCCATCACCTCCACCCGGCACATCAACCCATTACTTGATGGAGCGAATTTCAAATGGCAACTGCGAAGAAGGCGCCGGCCAAGAAGGCCCCGGCGAAAAAGGCTCCGGCCAAGAAGGTCGGCGGCGCCAAGCCGCCGATCAAGGCTGGTGCCGCGGCCCCCGCGAAGAAGGCAGCTCCGGCCGCCAAGAAGCGCACCCCGAGCGCGGCCTTCATGAAGGCGATGACCCCGAGCGAAGCGCTGGCCGCCGTGATCGGCGCCACCCCGGCGCCGCGCACCGAGGTCACCAAGAAGGTCTGGGACTACATCAAGAAGAACAAGCTCCAGGACGCCGAGAACAAGCGGATGATCAACGCTGACGCGAAGCTGAAGGCGATCTTCAAGAAGGATCAGGTCTCGATGTTCGAGATGACCAAGCTGATCAACGATCACCTGAAGTAAGCCGTTCGAGCGGGCCCGCCAGGGCCTTCGAACCCAGAAGCCGGTGCCACCACAGCACCGGCTTTTTTCATGGCCGCTGGCCGATGGCGGCTTCCAC
Source organism: uncultured Aquincola sp. (assembly GCA_937883885.1). The sequence continues at coordinate 3,845 of CAKZXL010000150.1, forward strand.
CGTCTGCAGCATGCGGGCCACGTCGATGGGCTTGGTCCAGTAGTCGTCGAAGCCCGCGCGGCGCGCCGCCTCGATCTGCTCGGCCATCGCATCGGCCGACAGCGCCACGCAGCGCAAGCCCGCGGTGCGCGGGTCGGCCCGCAGCGCCGCGATGATCTGAAGGCCGCTCAGGTCGGGCAGGTTCATGTCCACCAGCACCATGTCGGGCAGCAGGCTGCGCACACGTTCCAGCCCTTCGGTGCCATTGCGGGCCACCACCAGCTGCCAGCCCCGCTGCGCGCGGAACACCTCCTGCATCAGCAGCGCATTGAGCGCGTCGTCCTCGATGTAGACCACGCGGCAAGGCGCCGGCTCTTGGCTCGGCTCGGGCTCATGCACTGCTTCGGTTGCCCGCGCCAGGGCCACGCTGAAGCGGCTGCCCACGCCGGCGCGGCTGGTGACCGACAAGGCGCCGTTCATCGTGCGCACCAGCTCGCTGGCAATCACGAGGCCGAGGCCCGTGCCTTCGATGCGCTGGCGTTCCGCACCCAGGCGGTTGAAGGGCTGGAACAGCTGGCGTTGCGCCTGCTCGGTCAGGCCGGCGCCGTCGTCCTCGATGGTGAGCACCGCCTGCAAGGGCAGCAGCCGCAGCTCGAAGCGCACCTGCCCGCGCGGCCGGTTGAACTTGATGGCGTTGGACAGCAGGTTCACCAGCACCTGCTCCAGGCCACGCGGGTCGGCCTGCACCCACACCGGGCCGGGCGGCAGGTTGGCCGGCAGCAGCACCGGATGCACCGACAGCAGCGGCTGCACGATGGCCAGCGCATCGGACAAGGACTTGATGAGGTCGAGGGTCTGCGGCTGCAGGCCGAACTCGCCGCGCTCCAGCCGCGTGAGGTCGAGCACGTCGTTGACCAGCGACAGCAAGTGGCGGCCGGCCTGCTCCACGCCTTCCAGCCGCCGCCGTTGGGCGCTGCCCAAAGGCTGTTCGCGGTCCAGGCCCATCAACTGCGCAAAGCCGAGGATGCCGTTGAGCGGCGTGCGCAGCTCATGGCTCACGCGCGACAGCAGCTCGCTCTTGGCGCGGTTGGCACGTTCGGCTGCTTCCTTGGCGCGCTGCAGCTGCACCGCCTCCTGCTGCGCGGTCACGTCGCGGCAGGTGCCCACGATGGTGACGGCCTGGCCATCGGGCCCGGGCTGCGCACGGCCGAAGATCTCCAGCCATCGGGGCCCACCCTCGGGCAACTGCAGCCGCAGGCGCGCTTCCATGCGCTGACCATCGGCCTGCGCGCGCTGCAGCGCCGCGCGGGCCACCGGCCGGTCTTCAGGGTGCAGGCAGGCCAGCCAGTCGTCGATGCGCAGCGGCGGCTGCGGCCACGGCAGGCCGTGGTTCTGGCAGCCGATGCGGTCGAGCAGCAGCGTCTGGTCGCGGCAGTTGAACTGCGCCAGCCCGGTGACGGTGGCTTCGGCCGCCAGCAGCCAGCGCTCTTCCGAGGCACGCAAGGCCAGTTGCGTCTGCCGCTGGTCGGTGATGTCGGCCACGAAGCCGTGCCACAGCCAGCCGCCTTCTTCGGGCCGCTCGGGCATGGCGCGGCTTTCCAGCCAGCGCTCTTCATCGTCGGGCCGCAAGGCCCGGAACTGCACCTGCCAGGACGACTGCGCGGCCCGCGCCCGCTGGTAGGCGGACCGCAGCGCCGGCAGGTCGGCCGGGTGCACACGCAGCGGCCCCAATGGCAGCTGCGTGTGCAGGCCGAACATCGGCGCCGCGGCCTGCGCATCGGCCGGGCCGTCGGGCGGCAGGGCATCGTCCGGCTCGCGGTACTGGTACAGCGCGCCCGGCAGCAGCGCGGTCATCTTGCGCAGCTGTTCGTCGCGCTCGCGCTCGCTGCGTGCCAGGGCCACGCGCACGCTCACGTCGCGCGCGGTGCCGCGCCAGCCCGCATGCTGGCCCTGCGCATCGAAGAGGGGCACCGCCGAGCGCGAGACCATCACCCGGCTGCGCGGCGTGCGCACCTCGGTCACCGCTTCGGCAAAGGCCTCGGGGCGCGCCAGCCAGTGGTACAGCCGCTGCTCGCCGATCGCGTCGCCATGGCTGTCCAGCAGCGGGCCGTCGGCCAGCGGCTGGCCGAGCAGGGCCTGGCCGTCATGGCCGCCCAGCGCCTCGGACGGCCCGGCCACCCAGGTGTAGCGCCAGGCCCGGTCGCATTCCCACAGCACGTCGCCCGACGCACGGGCGAAGTCGGCCAGGCGATCGCCCGGCCCCGTCCCGGCGGCGCTCACCGCGGCTCCGCCACGCCGAACCAGCCCGCCGCATTGGCCCAGCCGATGCGGCGCGCCACGTCGGGCGGCAGGTCGCCCAGCCACTCGCGCGCGTCCTGCATCAGGCTTTCGTAGGCGCTCCAGCGTGGGTTGACCCAGGTGTCGGAGCCCACCGCAAAGCGGTCGGGAAAGGCCAGCAGCAGTTCGCGCCATTCGGCGCTGAGGCGGCCGCCTTCGGTCAGGCCGGGGCGGTACGACAGCTCGCCCACCAGCCCGGGGTGGCGCTGCAGCAGCTCGCGCACGCGGGGCACCGGCGCACCGCCGATGCCGGTGTGCGCCCACACCAGCCGCGCGCCGGGGGCATGCGCCAGCAGCCGGTCCACGGCCACGTCGTCCACATGGGCCAGCACCAGCAGGTCGCGCTCACGCGCCAGCTGCATCAACCGGCGGGCCACCGGGCCATCGGCATGGGCGCTGTCGTACAGGTGGAATTCGCCGATGCCGCGGTACGGCCCGGCCGGCGTGCCGCGCGCCAGTTCGTCCAGCACCATGCGGTAGATGCTGTCGTCGGCGAACCAGCCGGTGTAGTCGTCACGGTTGCGGTAAAGGCGGACGAACGGCACCACGGTGATGCCGGCGGCGCGCGTCTGGTCGAGCGCCGCGGCCAGCGACCGGGTGCCTTCGTTCGGGCGGCTGTTGGCCACGGCGGCACGCACGCCGCTGCGCTGCAGGCGGCCGATCGCATTGGCCACGGGATAGGTGTCGAACGCTTCCACGTTGTAGTGGAGGTGGGCGTCGAACAACGGGCCTTCGTAGGGCGCGGCGACGGCAGTCGTGATGCCGAGGCCGGCCAGCAGGGCCCCCAGGTACTTCATCGGGGTCTCGGCAAACGGCATGGAAAGAGCACCCATTAGATGACGGTTTGCCCGCAAACCGACATCGACGCGCATGAATTCACGCCCCGATGGTGGCATGCCCAGCCGGGCCTGTGGCTTGCTCCCCCGGGGCACACGGGTGCGTCGTGAATCCGCGACAAATGCACGCGGTCGTTTGTAAGCATCGGCCGAGAATGTGCCCCGGTCGTAAAGTTAGCAATCACTGCGGCAGTTGCGCATCGGCCTTGCACAGGGCCTACCAGGTTCCACCATGAAAACCTCTCTCATCGTCTGGTCCATCACCGTTTCCCTGCTGACAGGCGCATGGCCCGCCCATGCGGCCGTGGCCGCGCAGGCCGCCGGTGCCAAGGCGGTGGGCAGCGCCCCGGCGCGTGTGCAGAACTGTTCTTGGGACAACCCGGGCCACAACCCGTACATGGGCGACCTGCCCTCGGCCATCGACCGCTACACCGACATCTCGCCCGCGGTGCGCGAGCGCCTGAAAAAGCGCATGGCCGCGCGCCAGTACGACGAGATGGTCTCGATCCGCCGCGACAGCATCGTCGGCAAGGACGTCTACCAGTCCGCCATCCGCGACATGCACTTCGGCAACGGCGGCATCTGCAA
>CAKZXL010000151.1 GCA_937883885.1 uncultured Aquincola sp.
CTGGAAGGCCGCTACGACGTCATCGTGCTGGACGTGATGCTGCCCGGCATCGACGGCTTCGAGGTGCTGCGCGAGGTGCGCCGCACGCAGCAGGTGCCCATCATCATGCTGACCGCGCGCGACCGCATCGAAGACCGCGTGCGCGGCCTGCAGGAAGGGGCCGACGACTACCTGGTCAAGCCCTTCAGCTTTCTCGAGCTGAGCGCGCGGCTGCAGGCGCTGTCGCGGCGCAGCCGCCAGCTGGAGCCCACCACGCTGTGCATCGGCGATCTGGTGGTCGACCTGCTGGGCCGCAAGGTGCAGCGTGCGGGCGAACGCATCGACCTCACGGCCAAGGAGTTTTCGCTGTTGTGCGCGCTGGCGCGCCGGCCGGGCCAGGTGCTGTCGCGCACCGAGATCGCCGAGCTGGTGTGGGACATGAACTTCGACAGCAACACCAACGTGGTGGACGTGGCCGTCAAGCGGCTGCGCGCCAAGATCGACGGCCCCGCGCATGCGCGCAAGCTGGTGCACACGCTGCGCGGCATGGGCTACGTGCTGGAAGACCGCGGAGACAGCGCGCCATGAGGCGCTGGCGCCCGGGCCGCTACCTGGCACTGCGGCTGACGGCGATGTTCGCCGGCTGCGCCACCGTGGTGTTCCTGCTGGCCGGGCTGGCGCTGCACACCCTGCTGGAAAACAACCTGATGGCCCAGGTGCGGGCCGAACTGGCGCTGCGCGGCAACTGGGGCGAAGCGGCCATCTCGCGCGTGCAGAGCGAATCGCAGTGGCGGCTGTGGCTGGTGCCCAAGCTCAACTCGATGGACCTGGAGCGCGGCGGCATGCGGCTGTGGATCCTGAGCGCCGACCCCGACTTCACCTACGGCCACGTCACGCCCGAGCTGCAGCGGCTGGCGCAGGCCGGTGGCTATGGCCAGCTGCAGCTGCCCGACCATCCGTGCGCGCTCATCACCTGGACACGCCGCGTGCCGGCCGACGGCGACCGGCCGGCCACCACCCTAGTGCTGGCGCGCGACCCGCTGCCGTTCTGGAACACGCTGAACAACTTCCGCCTGGCCTTGATCGGCTACGGGCTGGCCGGGGTGCTGGGCGTGGCCGCGCTGGGCTATGGCATCGCCCGCCTGGGCCTGCGGCCGCTGCGCCGGCTGTCGCAGCAGGCGCATGCGCTCGACCCCAACCATCCTTCGCAGCGGCTGGCCCTGCAGGCCATGCCGGCCGAGCTGGACGACCTGACCGCCAGCTTCAACGGTGCGCTGGAGCGCCTGGAAGGCGCCTACCGCCAGCTCGAGGCCTTCAATGCCGACGTGGCGCATGAGCTGCGCACGCCGCTGACCAACCTGATCGGCCAGACCCAGGTGCTGCTCAGCCGCCCGCGCAGCGCCGACGAACTGGCCGAGGTGATGCACTCCAACCTCGAGGAGCTGGAGCGGCTCAAGGCCATCGTCAACGACATGCTGTTCCTGGCCCGCGCCGACCAGGGCGCTGCTGCCAAGCGGCATGCCGACGTGTCGCTGGCCGAAGAAGTGGCCAAGGTGCTGGACTACCTGGAGTTCATGGTCGAGGACCAGGGCGTGCGCGTGGTGGTGCGCGGCGACGCCCGCGGCTGCCTGGAAACCGCGCTGCTGCGCCGGGCGCTGAGCAACCTGCTGCAAAACGCCATCGAGCATTCCAGCGCCGGCGACGAGATCGAGGTGGCCATCACGCGCGAGGGCGAAGGGCTGGCGGTGGCCGTCAGCAACCCCGGCGCGGCCATCGACCAGCGCCACCTGGCGCACCTGTTCGACCGCTTCTACCGTGCCGACGGCGCGCGCCGCAATGCCGGCGGCAACCACGGCCTGGGCCTGGCCATCGTCAAGGCCATCGCGGTGATGCACCGCGGCACCGTCTTTGCGCGCTCGGAACACGGCCGCAACACCTTCGGACTCACACTCGGCCTGTAGTGCGGCACGGCCGCCTGGTGCATGACGAAAACGTCATCTGCGCGTCAGGATGCTGCCGGTGCCCGCTGCCTACAGTGACCTCATGGGCTCCTTCACCTACACCTCGATGATGATCCGCGCACAGGCGCGCCACCGGGCCGCGGTGGCGGCGGCAGTGGCCGCCGCGCCGATGCCTGAGCAGATGGTGGCGCCGGTGTATGCGCCTGTGAAAGATTCACCTCCCTCGCTCACCACATCAAGATCCCGCCCTTCGCGCGATAGCATGCCCTCCGACACGCGCCAGGCTTGGCTGGCCGTGCAATGACAATGAACCGGAGGAAATCATGCGACGACCCACGCCGTTGCGCCATTGGCGCGCCGGGGGTGCAGTAGTATTGATCAGCTGTGCATTGGGGGCCCAGGCCGGCACCCTGATGAAGGTCAATGAATTCGAGGTCTACCGCGACGGCAACCTCGACAACTGGCTGCAAGGCCAGAATCTGTGGCTGCGCGAAGGCTTCGACAACGGCAACGCCGTGCAGGGCCCGGATCTGACGGGCGGCGGGACCGCTACCTACACGCTGGTGGCCGCGAGCAACCCGTTGACCGTGCGCGAAGCCGGCGGCCAATTGCTGATGGACGCCGCATTGGCCGACTTGTCGGTCGGTGCCACCGGCAGCGTGGGCCATTCGGTACGCACGCGCTTCAACACCAACGTCACCGACGCAGATCGCGGCCTGCCGATCAGCCGCAGCTTTGGCGTCATTGCGAATGTGTCGCTGGATGCATTGCCCGACAGCGGCTCGCAATTCGGCATACGCCTGGCCGACAGCTTCAGCAATGCCAGCGACATGGTCGAGTTGTCGCTGGTGCAGCGCGCTTCCGGCTACGGCATCCTGTTTCGCAAGCAGGACTTCCTGAACCACACCATCACCGACCTGGCCTTCACCGCCCTGGCCGCGCCCACGGGCGCCACGGGCCTGGTGCTGGGCTTGGCGCATCCAGTGGCCGACAGCAACGTGGTGGGCGCCTTCTACGGCTACGCCGACAGCAACGGCGACCTGATCGGCGGCCTGCAGTCCTTCAGCGCCACCACCACCGCCTTCAACGGCGAGCTGCACACCCAGGCCGAACTGCGCGCCACCGCTGCCGTGCCCGAGCCGGCCACCTGGGCTCTGATGCTGGGCGGTGCGGGCGCACTGGCCGGCATGCGCTGGCGCCGCCGAGCCTGAGCGCCCACCGGCGCCAGATGCGGCTCATGCCCCGCGCTTGAGCCGCAGCCGCTCGCGGCTGGCGCGGCTGCGGGCCTTCCAGGCGGCCAGCTGCTCACGGCGCTGCAGCGGGCCCAGGTGGTCGCGCATCAGCTCGCGCTGCAGCTTCTGGAAGTTGTCCACCCGGTCGGCCTCCACCGCCACCCGCACCGCGCAGCCCGGCTCGCTGCCATGGCGGCAATCTCGGAAGCGGCAGGCCGGCGCCAGCCGTGCGATGTCGTCGAAGCTGGCGGCCAGCACCTGGGCATCGGCGTCGGGGCGCAGCGTGCGCACGCCGGGGGTGTCGATCAGGCAGGCGCCGCCCGGCAGCCGGTGCAGCGAGCGTGAGGTAGTGGTGTGCCGGCCGCGGCCGTCGTGCTCGCGGGTGGGGCCGGTGTCCTGCAAGGGGCGGCCCAGCAAGGCATTGGCCAGCGTCGATTTGCCGGCGCCGCTGGAGCCCAGCAGCACCAGCGTCTGCCCGGGCTGCAGCCACGGCGCCAGCAGCGCACCGGCGCTGGCCTGGCGGGCATCCAGCGCCAGATGCGGCACCCGCGCCGGCAGCCGGGCCTGCAGCCGGGTGAGGGCATGCGTGGGGTCGGCGCACAGGTCGCGCTTGGTCAGCACCACCACCGGCTGCACGCCGCTGCCTTCGACCAGCGCCAGGAAGCGCTCCAGCCGGCGCAGGCTGAAGTCGTCGTCCAGCCCCATCACGATGAGGGCGGTGTCGACGTTGCTCACGATGACGTGGCGGCGACCGTCGCCGTCGCGCCGGGTCAAGGCGCTGCGCCGCGCGAAGAAGTCGGTCAGCCAGAAGCTGCCGTCGGCGTCCTGACGGGCCAGGCCCCAGTCGCCCACCGCCAGCGCGTCGCCGGCCTCGGCCAGCTCGCGCGCCAGCGCAGGCAGCAGCCGGGCCGACAGCGGCGCGGCGTCGGGGTCGGCGTTGCGCCGGCCATCGGCCAGGCGCACCGTCTCACGGTGGATTTCCACCACCCGCACCGCTCGGGTGTCGGGGCTCAGGGGCAGGGTGTCGAGCAGCTGCCGGGTGGCGGGCTGCAGGCCGATGTCCAGCAGCGGATCATCGGACAAGGTCGATGCGTTCATCACAGGGTCCATCCACGAAGGTAGGCGGGCCGCTGCGCGGGGCGCGGCGGCACGGCATCACAAGCGTTGGTCGGAAGACCCTGCGGAAACGGCCCCGGGGTTGGGGCCTGGCGGCTCAGCGGCCTGCGGCAGGGCTTCCGGCGTGCGGGAGATCAGGCGTCATGGCTTTGTTCATGGTGATCTCCTTCCGTGGATGTGGACCCGCCTGGCCAGGATGGCAGGCGGCAGTGACAAGACGCGAGTGTGGCCAGCCAGGGCCCACCCGGTCAACCGGGAATGTGCGTCTACTCGCTGCAAAGCAACAGGATGGCCAGGCAGCCGCAGGCCAGGCTGGCAAGGTAGCGCTTGATGGCGCGGTGGCGGCGGGCAAGGACATCACGGCTCATGCGCCGATTGTGCGCCGGCCTGCCGTGCCCGCCCCTGGGGCGGAACCCGGGTGCGCGCCGTGGGCCCATGTCCGCCGCCGCGTACGTGGAGCCCACCGGCCTTACGCCCTGCCGAACGGCGGCCACCCTGCCCCGCCGGCCTGCCACAGGCGCCCCGCCTGGCATGGCGCATGCAGCGGGACTGCCGTCGTCCCCCCTCAACCACCTGAGAGAGCCCCCATGTCCCTGCATTCCATCGAAGCCCTGCATGCCGACGCGCAAGGC
>CAKZXL010000152.1 GCA_937883885.1 uncultured Aquincola sp.
GAGCCCGAAGCCAGCACCACCGCGCCGATCAGGCCCAGCACCATCAGGCTGAAGTACTCGGCCGGGCCGAACTTGAAGGCCAGCTCGGTCAGCGGCGGCGCGAAGGCCGCGATGACCACGGTGCCCACGCAACCGGCGAAGAACGAGCCCAGGCCGGCTGCGGCCAGCGCGGACCCTGCCCGCCCCTGCCGCGCCATCTGGTAGCCGTCGATGGCGGTGACCACCGAGCTGGATTCACCCGGCACGTTGATCAGGATGGCGGTGGTCGAGCCACCGTACTGCGCGCCGTAATAGATGCCGGCCAGCATGATCAGCGCCGGCGTGGCGTCGAGGGCATAGACCGACGGCAGCAGCATCGCGATGGTGGCCACCGGGCCCAGGCCCGGCAGCACGCCGATCAAGGTGCCCAGCACCGCGCCACCGAAGGCGTACAGCAGGTTCTCGATCGTGAAGGCGACCGCGAAGCCTGTGGAGAGATTGGTCAACAGATCCATGAGAGATGCCTCAGCCGCCGGAAGCCATGAAGGAAGGCCACAGCGGAATCACGAGGCTGAGCCCCTTGATGAAGATGAGCCAGGAAAACACGGTGAGCACGACGGCGTTGATGAGCGCCTCGCGCAGGCGGAACTCGTCGCTGGCCGCGGCCGAGATGATGACCAGCAGCGGCAGCGCGATGACCATGCCCATGTGCGGCAGCAGCCAGCCGAAGGCGGCCACGGCACCGACCACGATGGCCAGCGGCTTCCAGGCCCAGGCGCCGATGGGGTCGCCGGTCTCGGTTTCGATGGTGAGCGCCTGGAACAGCACGACGGCGCCAAGGATGGCCATCAGGATGCCCAGGCCGAAGGGGAAGTAGCCCGGACCGGGCCGTGCCGAAGCACCGAAGCTGTAGTTGGTCGCCCCCCAGGCAAAGCCGATGCCGACCACGACGAACATCAGCCCCGACCAGAAGTCTTTCTGGCTCTTGATCTTCACGCTGTCTCCTTGCGATGCGTTGATGGCGCCGAATTCTAGGCAGGGGGGTCTAGCCGACCGCTGTGGATTCCACGTAACCGGGTAGCACGGGCGGCCGCCGAAGCGGTCCGCGGACCTGGCCGTGGAAACATGCATTGACAACGGTTTAGACGCCGTCGGGCGCAGCCGAAACTGATGGCATCCCCACCGTTATCGTCACCTTGCCATGCGCACCCATCTGCTGCACTTCACGCTCCGCCCCGTGGCCAACGAAGCCGAACTGCGCGCCGCCTGCGCGGTACGTGCCACTGCTTATGGCAGGCGATTGCCCCATGTGCTGAGCCTGTGGTGCGAGCCCGATGAACTCGATCGCCAGCCCGGCGTGGTGGTGTTCGTGGCCTGGTCCAAGGCCACGGGCGAAGCCATCGGCACCGTGCGGCTGGCCACCAACCACCACCAGCCGCTGGCCATCGAAGCCAGCACCGCCCTGCCCCCGGCCTACCTGGGCAGCCGCAATGCCGAGATCACGCGGCTGGCCGTGCTGCCCGGCCATGACGACCCGGCCATCAAGCTGGCGCTGATGAAGGCCGTGTACGTGACGGCCCTGGAACGTGGCGTGGAATGGCTGGTGATCGGCGCCCGCCTGCCGAGCCTGGTGCGCGGCTACCAACGCCTGGGCTTCACCGATGCGCTGCCCAAGGGCGAGATGGTGCCGCTGCCGCATGCGGGCAACCTGCCGCACCGGGTGCTGGCCTTCAACGTGCGCACCGCCCGTGCCGACTGGCAGGCCATGCAGCACCCCTTCTACGACTTCATGATCGAGCAGCAGCACCCCGACCTGCAGCTGCAGCCGCAGCCGGAGCCCATCGCGCAAGAAACCCGCTGCGCGCTGGCCGCCTGATCCACCGCCCCGGTCAACCGCCCCAGCCGGGCAGCGAAGGCCGGCCGCCGATCACCGCGGCCATCACCGCCCGCAGCTCTTCTTCGGTGAAGGGCTTGCTCAAGAAGGCGTCCATGCCGGCCTCGGCACAGCGCTCGCGGTCTTCCTGGGCGCTGTTGGCTGTGAGCGCCACCACCGGCACCCGCCGCAAGCCGCCCTGCCGTTCAGCCTCGCGGATGCGGCGCGTGGCCTCCACGCCATCGAGCAGCGGCATCTGGCAGTCCATCAGCACCAGGTCGGGCCGTTCGTCGGTGGGGCCGGCGGCGGCCACGGCCGCCTGGCCGTCACGCACATGCTGCACCTGGCAGCGCAGGCGGCGCAGCATGGCCTCGGCCAGCATCGCATTGACCTCGTTGTCCTCGGCCAGCAGCACACGCTGCGGCAGGTGGGCAGGCAGCGGCGCCTCGTCATTGGCCGCATGCGCCGGCGCCACCTGCAATGGCGTCAACGGCAGCGACAGCTCGAACACCGTGCCCACGCCTAGCTGGCTGCGGCACTGCAGCTGGCCACGCATGGCATGGGTGATCTCGCGTGCGATGTTCAGGCCCAGACCCACGCCGGCACCGGCCACCGTGCCCGGCCGCCGCACCTGGGTGAAGGCATCGAACACATGCGGCAGGTCGGCCTCGGCAATGCCCGGCCCGCTGTCGCGCACGCTGACCTGCAGGCCGTCGGTGCCCAGGCGCGCCGTGAGCACCACCTCGCCTGCTTCGGTGAACTTCACGGCATTGCCCAGCAGGTTGTGCAGCACCTGCCGCAGCCGCGTGGCATCGCCCAGCACCTGGTCTTCGGGGTCGACGTCCAGCTGCGCGCGGAACTGCAGGCCACGCTCCTGGCAGCGCACCACATAAATGTCCACCAGCTCCTCCAGCTCGGCCAGCAGGTAGAACGGCGCCGGCCGCAGTTCCACCCGGCCGGCTTGGATGCGCGAGAGGTCGAGCAGGTCGTTGATGATCTGCAGCAGGTGTTCGCCCGAGTGTTCGATCAGGCCCAGCCGGTGGCGCAGCTGCGGGTCGGCCTGCTCGGCCGCCAGCATGCGCGCCAGCCCCAGGATGCCGTGCAGCGGCGTGCGCAGCTCATGGCTCATGGTGGCCAGAAATCGCGTCTTGACGCGGCTTTCGCGCTGGGCCAGTGCCAGCGCCAGCGCACGCTCTTCGGCGATGCGGGCATTGAGAAAGCGCAGGCGGAACATCTCGGCCAGCCGCAGCTCCGACCGGCGCGCGGTGGCCAGCAGCAGGGCCAGCAGCATCAGCAGGCCGACGCCGCCGGTCCAGCCGATCTGGTCGCCGCGCGACAGCAGCGACAGCGCGGTGGGCAGGATCATCGGCAGCACATAGGCCATGGTGGCCTGCAGCCGCACCTGCAGCCCGAAGGTGGCCACGGCCGCCACGCTGCAGATGCTGGCCGAGGTCAGGGCCACCAGGGCCGTGTAGGGCGTGCGCACCATGTAGGCCGCGCCCAGCCCCCACACCGCGCCATCCAGCGCCAGCAGCAGCACGGTCGAGCGCACCCAGGCTTCGGTGCCGGGCCGGCCCTTGAGCTTGAACCACTGCGCATGGGCGATGCGGGGCAGCACGATGCCGACCTTCAGCGCCACCCAGATCCACACCAGCCGTTCATCGACACGGCTGGAGACGTAGGCGGCCAGCACCATGGCGAACAACGTGCCCACCAGCATGCCCGGCACCAGGTGCGAGAACAGCATGCGCAACTGCTCGGTGGTCACCTGGGCGGAGACCTCGGGCGGCGGCGGCGGGGTCGGCTGCGAAGGATGGACCCCGGTGCTGCCAGGGGGGCTGACATCGGCGCTGGGCATGCGTCCTGAGTATGTACCGCTCGCCGCGGCCGTGCCCAGGGCCCGCCCCTAAAAGCTCAGCCGGTTTCGCTCCAGCGGGGCGTGGTGCGCAGCACCTCTTCAATCGTAGTGCTGCCGTCGGCCACCTTCATCACGCCGGCCAGGCGCAGCGGGTGCATGCCGTCGGCCAGTGCCTGGCGGCGCAGCGTGGCGGCGTCCAGCACCGGGTGCACGGCGGCGCGGGCGGCATCGCTCATCACCATCAGCTCATACAGACCCGCGCGGCCGCGAAAGCCCGTCATGCGGCATTCCAGGCAGCCCACCGGCCGGTAGGCGCGCACCGCGCCCTTCAGCCGCCAGGGCTGGGCGGCGGCGTCCAGCATCTCGCGGCTCACGTCTTCGTCGCGCACCTTGCAGGCCGGGCACAGCGTGCGCGCCAGCCGCTGCGCCAGCACGCCGACGACGGTGGCGCTGATCAGGTACGGCGGCACGCCCAGGTCGGCCAGCCGCGTGATGGCGCTGGCCGCGTCATTGGTGTGCAGGGTGCTGAACACCAGGTGGCCGGTGAGCGCGGCCTGGATGGCCATCTCGGCGGTGGCCAGGTCGCGGATCTCGCCCACCATGATGATGTCCGGGTCCTGCCGCATCAGCGCACGCAGGCCTTCGGCAAAGCCCAGGTCCAGCGCCGGCTGCACCTGCGTCTGGTTGAGGGCGGGCTCCACCATCTCGATCGGGTCTTCCACGGTGCAGACGTTGACCTCGTCGGTGGCCAGCTTCTTGAGCGTGGAATACAGCGTGGTGGTCTTGCCGCTGCCGGTGGGCCCGGTGACCAGGATGATGCCGTGCGAGCGGCCGGTGAGCTCCTGCCAGCGCTGCGCATCGTGGGCGCCGAAGCCCAAGGCCTCGATGCTCTTGACCACGGTGTCGGGGTCGAAGATGCGCATCACCATCTTCTCGCCGAAGGCGGTGGGCAGCGTGGACAGGCGCATTTCCACCTCGCCGCCGGGCTGGCCGCCCACCTCGGGCCGCACGGTCTTGATGCGGCCGTCCTGCGGGCGGCGGCGCTCCACCACGTCCATGCGGCCGAGCAGCTTGATGCGCGCGGTCATCGCGCTCATCACCTGCACCGGCAGCTGGTAGACGGTGTGCAGCACACCGTCGATGCGAAAGCGGATGGCGCCCATGTCGCGCCGCGGCTCCAGGTGGATGTCGCTGGCGCGCTGGTCGAAGGCGTACTGCCACAGCCAGTCGACCACCTGCACCACGCCCTGGTCGTTGGCATCGAGCTGCTTGTTGGCCTTGCCCAGCTCCACCAGCTGCTCGAAGCTGGCAATCGCCGAGGTCTCGCCGCTCTTGGCCGCCGCCTTGACCGAGCGGGCCAGCGTGAAGAACTCGGTGGTGTAGCGCTGCACCTCCACCGGGTTGGCCAGCACCAGGCGGATCTTCTTGCGGGTGTGGCCTTCGATCTCGGCCACCCAGGAGGTGTCCAGCGGCTCGCTGGTGGCCACGGTCACTTCCACCAGGCCCACGTTGAGCGGCAGCACGCGCCGGCTCTCGGCATAGTGGATGGACATCACGTCGGCCACGCGGCCCACGTCCACCTTCAGCGGATCGATGCGCACATAAGGCAGGCCCAGGTGGCTGGCCAGCCATTCGGTCAGCGCCTCGGCGTCCAGCGGCTTGCCGCTGCCCTGGCGCACCAGGCCAGCACCGCCCAGCCGCACCAGCGGATGCTGGCGGCTGTCGCCGGCGCCGAAACGGCGCTCCACCCGCTCGGCATCGTCGGTGGTGATCCAGCCGTCAGCCACCAGCCACTGCAGCAGCGGCCGCCACTCCAGCCGGCCGGCGGGCAGGTCGGCCGGCGACTGGCGCGCGGCAGCGCCGAGGGACGGAGAGGCAGCAGGTGACATGGGACGCGGGTGCTTTCAGTTCGCGGGAACAGGCAGCGGGCGCGCCATGCGCAGCCACTTGCGGGCCGGAACGCCCAGCGGGCCGTACCGCTTCTCGATGTTATCGGCGCGGGCGATCAGCTCTTCACGCCCCGGCACCACCACGCCGCGTGCGGCCACCACCACGGTGTTGCCTTCGCGCGTGGGGCGCAGGCTCCACACCTGGTCGCGGCCGAAGGCGGCGGCGATGCGCTCGGCGCTGGCCAGGAAGCTGGCATCGCGGCCGAACAGGTTCACCGTCATCAGCCCGCCGTGGTTGAGCACACGGTGGCAGGCGGCGTAAAAGCCGGCGTCGTCCAGCACCGGCGCGGCGGCCTCGTGGTCGTAGAGGTCGACGTTGAGCACGTCCACCGTTTGAGCGTTGGCCGGGTCGCGCACCCAGGCGCCGGCGTCCTGGTTGAGCACCGTCAGCCGCTCGTCGTCGGCGCCCAGCCGAAAGCGCATGCGGCAGGCGGCGATGACGGCCGGGTTCAGCTCCACCGCGGTGGTGCGCATGCGCAGCACCTGGTGGCAAAAGCGGGTGATGGCCGCCGCGCCCAGGCCCAGCTGCACCGCATGGCCCTGCGTCAACTCGGCGGCGGGGCGCCACAGCATCCAGGCCATCATGCGCTGGATGTATTCCAGCTCCAGCACACGCGGCTTGTTGATGCGCATCGCGCCCTGCACCCAGATGGAATCGAGGTGCAGGTAGCGCACGCCGTCCAGCTCCGACAGCGTGACCTCGGGCAGGCTGGGGTCGTGGTGCTCCGCACTCATGCCGCCACCCCGGTGGCCACGAAAGCCTCGCGCCAGGCCGCCAGCTTGCGCTCGAACGACCAGGCCGCGTTGGCCGGGCTGGTGGAAGGCAGCCGCCACACCGGCAGGCCCAGCGCGCCGGTCATCCGCATCGAGCGGGCCGATTCAGCGCCGTTGTGGGCGATGCCGCGCAGCCCCGGTGCCTGGCGCAGCAGGCCGGCCAGGTCGTTGGGCCGGGCATCTTCGATGGCACTGTCCAGGCTGCCTTCACGGCGGCAGCCGGCGTACACGTCCCACAGGCCCAGGCCGCGCTGCAGCAGCTCGGCCAGGCGTTGTTGGTAAGGCATGGATCGCAGGTCGATCTCCCAGAGCGCCGACAGGATCGGCCAGAAATGGTTGCGGGGATGGGCGTAGTACTGCTGCTCGGCCAGCGAGCGGGCGCCCGGAAAGCTGCCCAGCACCACCAGCCGGGTGTGCGGGGCGATCACCGGGCCCAGGCCGGTGAGCAGCGGCGGCGCGGCCGTCATGCGGCCAGCGCCGCCAGCCGCGGCAGCGCCGCACGGGCATTGTCGGCGGTGCGGCGGGCGGTCTCTTCCAGCGTCCAGCCGCGCAGCCCGGCCAGCGTCTGCGCGATGCGCGGCAGCTCGGCCGGCTCGTTGCGGCCGGTGGTCTCGCCCTGCGCCCGCGCCTCGGCGGTGCGGTAGATCCAATGCGGCGGAATGTCGGGTGCGTCGGTCTCCAGCACCGGCACATGCGCCGGCACGCTGGCCGCCAGGTGACGGATCTGCCGCGCCCGCTCATAGGTCATCGCGCCGCCAAAGCCCAGGCGAAAGCCGCGGTCGATGAAGTGGCCGGCCTGCGCATCGCTGCCATTGAACGCATGCACGATGCCGCCCAGCCCTTCGATGCGGCGCAGGTGCTTGAGCAGCAGGTCGGCCGAGCGGCGCACATGCACGATCACCGGCAGGCCGGCCTCACGCGCCAGCTTCAGCTGCGCGGCATAAAAGTGCTCCTGCCGGGCCAGGTCCAGGCCGGGCACGAAGAGGTCGAGCCCGATCTCGCCCACCGCCACCAGGCGCGGGTCGCCGGCATGGCGGCGCAGCTGCTCGGCCAGCTGGTCCAGCTCGTCGTCGGCCGCCTGGCCCACGTACAGCGGATGGATGCCCAGCGCATAAGCCAAGCCGTGTTCATGCGCCAGCTGGCGCACGGTGTCGAAATGCTTCGCCAGGATGGCCGGCAGCACCAGCAGGGGCACGCCCGCCGCCCGGGCACGGGCCACCACCTGCGGCCGGTCGGCGTCGAATTCGGGTGCATCCAGGTGCACATGGGTGTCTATCCAGGACATGGCACGGATGATGCCGGAGTGCGGCCAAGGGCCGGCTGGCTGCGC
>CAKZXL010000153.1 GCA_937883885.1 uncultured Aquincola sp.
CCCTGCGCCCGCCGCAGCGTCTTCATGCGGTCCACGCTGTGCAGCGTCACGCGCTGGGGCTCGCCTTCGCGCACGATGTCCAGCTGCACGTCGCGCTCGGGCAGGCCGCCCTGCCACAGGCTCTGCCACAGCGCGGCCAGCGTCTTCACCGGGGCGCCGTCGATGCGCAGGATGCGGTCGCCCGGCTGCACGCCGGCCACGTCGGCCGGGCTGTCGGTGCTCACGCGGGCCACGCGCAGCTCGCCGCCCAGCTCCACGCAGTTCAGCCCAGCCAGGCCCGCTTGCTGGCGGCCGACATGCCGGCGCGCCGCAGCTCGGGCAGGATGGGCGGCAGCAGGTCGATCGGCACGAACATGTTGCCCGGCATGGCCGGCGCCTCATCGCCCGCCGCCTGCGCCACCACCAGCGAGCCGATGCCCACGAGTTCACCGCTGGAATTGAAGAGGCCCGCGCCGCTGTGGTCGGTGCGCGCCGGGGCGGTGAACAGCGCGCCGTCGATCAGGTACTCCCAGTAGCCGGCAAAGGCCCGGCGCGAGACCAGCTGCGCCAGGCCCACGGCCGCGCCGCCATCGGCCTTCAGCCCGCTGGGGCCGCTGGCCATCATCAAGGGTTCTTCCACCTTCAGCGCGCCGGCCGAGCCCAGCGGCACCGGCGACAGCTTCAGCGGCGCCAGCGCCTGCAGCAGCCCGAAGCCGGTGGCCACGTCATAGGCCACCACGCGCGCGGGCACCAGGCGTTCGTCGGGCAGCACCAGCTGCACCTGGTCGGCCTCCAGGATGAGGTAGCCGATGGTCAGCACCAGGCCGTCGTCGCCGATCACCACGCCCGAGCCGGCGCGCACACGGCCCAGCGTGGCGGCCGAACTGGCGTCGTCCACGGCCATGGCCTGCACGCCCACCACGGACTGCTGCGCACGCTGCAAGGCGCGCAGCTGTTGCGGATCGATGGCGGTAGCGCCGTCGGAAGCAGGGGCCGCGTCGGGCGGGGGCGCGGCCATCGCGGCCACGTTCACCAGCGCGCCCAGCACGGCGATGAGCACCGCCGCCAGCATCAGCGACGCTTCCATCCACCGTTTGCGATCGAGGCCCATGGCTTCCTCCCGCTCGCCGTGCATCACCGGCGATGGGATCGAGCATGAGGCATCGCACGCGCCCTGCGCGCGTCAGGGTTTAACCCTTGCAGGCGATCAGCGGCGGCGGCGCGGGAAGGGCGCCTGGCCGCGCCAGTAGCGGATCATCAGGAAGCCGCCCAGCATGCCGCCCAGGTGGGCGAAGTGGGCCACGCCGCTGGGGCCGCCCAGGCCCATCAGCAGTTCCAGGCCGCCGAAGATGGCCACGTACACCTTGGCCTTCATCGGGATCGGCGGGATCAGCAGCTGGATGGTGCGGTTGGGGAACAGCATGCCGAAGGCCAGCAGCAGGCCATACAGCGCGCCGGAGGCACCGACGGTGGGCGCGCTGGAGCCGATCAGCGCCGTCCAGCCCAGCTGCACCGCGGCGGCGGCCAGCGCGCTGGCAGCCAGAAACTGCAGGTAGCGGCGCGGGCCCCAGAGGTTTTCCAGCTCGGAGCCGAACATCCACAGGCCCAGCATGTTGAACAGCAGGTGGAAGGCACTGCCATGCAGGAAGGCATAGGTGACCACCTGCCAGGGCTGGAACAGCCCGGTGCTCAGCGGCCACAGCGCGGCCAGGGCTTCGTACTGGGGCGGAATCAGCAGACCCAGGCAGAAGATGCCCACACAGATCAGGATCAGCGTCTTGGTGACCGGCGGCAGAGGCGGCATGCGGTTGATCTCAAGGAGGCGAAGCATTGGCCGTTGGCCATGAAGCCAGGCGCATGGCGGCGTGCTTGCGTGGTGCCCGCGGCCAGACTCGAACTGGCACGCCTTGCGGCGGCGGATTTTGAATCCGCTACGTCTACCGATTTCGTCACGCGGGCATGAGGCGCCGGGGGGCGCTTGCGTGGGCGCGGATTATTGCATGGGGTTGGGTCTGCCTCGCCCCTCGTCAGCGGCAAGCAGGCGCTGCTGCCACAATCGGCCCATGCCTCAATACCAGACCCTGGAAGACGTGATCGGCGGCACGCCGCTCGTGCGGCTGCAACGCCTGCCCGGGCCCGAGATCGCGCAGCGCAACAACGTGATCCTCGGCAAGCTCGAGGGCAACAACCCGGCCGGCTCGGTCAAAGACCGCCCCGCCATCAACATGATCCGCCGCGCCGAGGAGCGCGGCGAGATCCGCCCCGGCGACACGCTGATCGAAGCCACCTCGGGCAACACCGGCATCGCGCTGGCCATGGCCGCGGCCATCCGCGGCTACCGCATGGTGCTGATCATGCCGGAGGACCTGTCGATCGAACGCGCGCAGACCATGAAGGCCTTCGGCGCCGAGCTGGTGCTGACGCCTCGCTCCGGCGGCATGGAATACGCCCGCGACCTGGCCGAGCAGATGCAGAAGGACGGCAAGGGCCGTGTGCTCGACCAGTTCGCCAATGCCGACAACCCGGCGGTGCACTACGACACCACCGGCCCCGAGCTGTGGCAGCAGACCGAAGGCGGCATCACCCACTTCGTCAGCGCGATGGGCACCACCGGCACCATCACCGGCGTGTCGCGCTACCTGAAGGAGCGCAACCCGGCCATCCGCATCGTCGGTGCCCAGCCCAGCGAGGGCTCACGCATCCCCGGCATCCGCAAGTGGCCCGAGGCCTACCTGCCCAAGATCTACGACCCCCGGGCCGTGGACGAGCTGGTGTACGTGTCGCAGGCCGATGCCGAGCACATGGCCCGCCGCATGGCCAGCGAAGAGGGGCTGTTCGCCGGCATCTCGGCCGCGGGTGCCTGCTGGGCCGCGCTGCAGCTGGCCCGCACGGTGGAAAACGCCACCATCGTGTTCGTGGTGTGCGACCGTGGCGACCGCTACCTGTCCACCGGCGTGTTCCCGGCCTGAGCCCACCGCATCCCGCGATGAACGCACACAAAGAGATCGACACCCGCGGCATGAACTGCCCGCTGCCCATCCTCAAGGCCAAGAAGGCCCTGGCCGACATGGCCTCGGGCGAGGTGCTGAAGGTGGTGGCCACCGACCCGTCGTCGACGCGCGACTTCCAGGCCTTTGCCAAGCAGACCGGCAACGA
>CAKZXL010000154.1 GCA_937883885.1 uncultured Aquincola sp.
AAAGTCGCTGACGCTGCGGCCCTGAAGCTCCGCCGCACGGCGAACGACGGCCAGCGCATCGGGGGCGATGCGGGCTTCGACGCGGGCGGTGCGGGGGGTTGCAGTGGCGGCCATGGTCAATTGCTACTTCGGCAAGAATGCTAGTGTACGTCAATCCGCCGTACATGACCAGAGGCGTTGCTCCGCCACCCAGCGCATCGCCACTCTGGACGCCGATCGCCCATCCCGGTCGTCAGCCAGCAATCAACGTCTGCCTATCACGCCCAGACGATGACTGAACAGCGTATCTACGCTGCCCCGCCATTGCGCGCCTGCCTCTATCGTGCGTCGCATTCACTCAGGAGCAATGCGTCATGTCGAGTCCACCCAATTCACAGCTGGACGACTTCTTTGCAGACGACGATGTCAGATGGCTGCTGGCCAATGCCCGGGAGAACCGCGCACTGACCATTGCGTTCCCGAAAGAGATCAACATCTCGAATCTGTTTGCTTGGCTCCTGTCACCCCACGAAGGGCACGGCCTCGGTGACCTGCCGATCAAGGAGTTGCTCTTCCGCGCATGGGACGTGTGCGCCGACGACCAGGAAGCAGACCGGCTGCTCGGGCGCTTTCGACCGGCCCTGGTGCACGGCCTGACGTTTTCAGAGGCGGTGGTGGTCCGTGAGTACGCTGCGCCGGAAGATGCCGGCCGAGTCGACCTCGTGCTTGTCGACCCCAAGAATCGGCTGGTGCTGGCTGTCGAGAACAAGTACGGCGCAAAACTCGGGTTGCAGCAATTGACGCGCTATGCAGATGCGTTGGAGAAGAAGCTACCGCGCGATGAAGATTGGCAACTGATTTCGGTGATGCTGGACTACGACACCGAATCTGAAGCAGACGACCAACGTTGGCTCAAGCTGGACTACGAATGGGTGATCGACATGATCAAGACCCAATTGGGCCTGGGTCTGTTGTCGCAGGAAAGCGCCGCGACGCTGCAACAGTTCTCCGACCATCTGGAGGACGAAGGCCTGGTGCCTTACGCACGGCTCACACCGGCGCAGGCGACCGACCGCATCTTGCAGGTGGCCCTTCGGCATGCCGATGTGCTGGCGCAGATGAAGGACCTGCGCAAGCGCTCTTCCATCCAGGCGGTCGACGCGCTGCTCCAGCGCAACCAAAGTCTTGTGACGCTGGAATACACCCGGCACCGCAAGCTGTGGGACTACGTGCTGGAGGTGGGCGCACGCGCCCACCTGCTGGTGCCGGTGAAGCAGGCGTTCCCGCATGTACTGGCGGACCTCGAGTCGTCATCCCGCGTCAGCTACTTCACACTTCCGGCGTGGCAGGAAGCTTGGTCCCAGCCAGACCCGGACGACCTCTGCTGGCCGATCTGGGCAGCGTTCTACGAAAGCGGCGATGTGGATCGCAAGGTGTACATCGTGACGGGCGACGTTTTCCCTGAGCGTTGCAAGGAAGAGCTCGTCGAAGACATTTCCAAACAAGCGAAGGCCCTGCGCAAGCGCAATGGCATGAAGGCCCAGCGCCCCCGCGCCGACCACATCCGGGTCGGCCACTGGCGCTGCACCACGAAGGAAGAAGCCATCGACAAGCTGCTGGCGCTGATGAAGGCCATGGACGCCTCGCTGCTGCAGCGACGGGCCTGAGAGCAAGCTCGCTGGGTGTCGGCGACCTGCTGGTGATCCCTGCCGCCCCGCGTCACACTCAGCCCATGACCCTCCCCTTCGATCACCTCCCCGCCGCCGAGGGCGGATGGCGCGGCCTGGGTGCGCTGCGCGACCTGCGGCGCGACTACCTGGGCACGCTGGAGCGCCACCGTGTGCTGGGCGACCTGGTGCGCCAGCGCATCCTGCGGGAGCAGGTGCTGGACGTGTTCGACCCCGAGCTGGTGCGGGCGCTGATGGTGGACCATGCCGATGCGCTGATCCGATGGGAGCGCGGGCCCGAGGTGTTTGCCGAAGGTCTGGGCCAGTGCGTGCTGGTGACCGAAGGCGCCATCTGGCAGCGCCAGCGCCGCATGCTGATGCAGGCTTTCACGCCGCGACGGGTGGCCGGCTACGTGCACCACATGGTCGATGCCACCGTGCGCGGCCTGGCGCCGCTGGCCGACGGTGAGGTGGCGATGGACGGCCTCTTCAGCCACCTGGCGATGGACGTGATCTCACGCACCTTGTTCAGCGCACCCATCGGCGACGACACCCAGGCCGCGGCGCGCGCGGTGCAGGTGCTCAGCGAGATGGCGCTGCGCGAGATGTTCTGGCCCGCCACGCCACCCGACTGGCTGCCGCTGCCCGGCAAGGCGGCCAAGCGCCGCTCGCGCCGGCTGATTCACGGGCTGATCCAGGCCCACATCGACGCGCGCCGCCAGCAGCCCGCGGCCGGCAGCACCGACCTGCTGCACATGCTGATGACGCTGCGCGACGAAGACGGCGGCGGCGGGCTGACCGACCAGGAAGTGTTCGACCAGTGCGTGCTGAGCTTCCAGGCCGGGCACGAGACCACTGCCACCGCCCTGCTGTGGTGGAGCTGGCTGATGGCGCGCCACCCGGCCGCGCAAGCCCGTGCGGCGGAAGAAGTGGCCGGCGTGCTGGCCGGCCGGGCCCCCGGCGCCGATGCGGTGCAGGCCCTGCCCTGGCTCACGGCCACGCTGAAGGAGGCGATGCGCCTCTATCCCCCCGTGCCCGCGCTGATGACGCGGCGGCTGCTGCGGCCGATCACGCTGGGCGGCGTGGAAGTGCCGGCCCGCACCATGCTGCGGGTGACGCCCTGGCTGCTGCACCGCGACCCGCGCTGCTGGCCCGACGAGCCCGACGCCTTCCGGCCCGGGCGCTTCATGCCATCCACACCCGACCAGCCGGTGGCACACATTCCGCGCGGGGCCTACATCCCCTTCGGCCTGGGGCCGCGCGTGTGCCTGGGCCAGCACTTCGCGCAGCTGGAGATGACGGTGATCGCGGCCCTGCTGCTGCAGCGCTTCGAGCTGCACACGGTGGACGGCCGCGAAGCGGTGCCGCGCATGGCCGTGACCTTGCGCCCGGCCGGCGGGCTGCGGCTTCAGCTGCGGCGGCGACCGCGGCGCGAGACCGCGCCCACCACGCCCAGCCCCAGCAGCGCCATGGCCCAGGTGCCCGGCTCTGGCACGGGCGCCAGCGTGTAGTTGGCGATGGTGCTGATCTGCTGCGTGCTCAGGCCCTGCAGCAGCGGCTGCGTCAGCAGGCCCTGGCCGGTGGTGATGGCCAGGCTCACATCGGCCGCGGTGGGGCCGTTGAGGTCGCGCGCCAGGAAGGCGTAGTTCAGCAGGCTCAGCGTCTGGCCAGCGGCCAGCGTGACCTCGAAGCTCACGTTGTAGCGGTCGGGCGTGAGGCTGGCGTGGCCCAGGCCGTTGTTGCCCGAGACCAGGGCCAGCACCGGGTCGCTGCCGCAGGCATCCATGCCGTCGTTTTCGCAGCTCACCAGCAGGCCGCCGGCCGCGTGGTGCACCAGCTCGTCGCCGTCGGAACCCAGGTTGCCGAAGAAGTTGAGCGTGGTGCTGACGCTGGTGCTGCCGGTGTTGGTGAAGCTGTCGTAGAAGCGGTAGACGTTGCCCGACAGCAGCTCGACCTGGCGTTGCTGCACCAGGCTGCCCACGCCGCTGTTGTAGAAGCCGAAGGCATCGAAGGCGCCGTCACCGGCGTCCATCACCTGGCCCAGGGCCTGGTTGAACATCGGCGTGCTGCCACCGGCGCCCAGGTAGCTGCTGCCCGTGGTGCTGCCGTCGAAGATGCCCGGCGTGGCCTGGAACTGCGCCGCCTGGGCGGCCAGTGGAACGAACACCGCGGCCACGGCCACGGCGATGAAGCGTTGCATGAACATGCGGATCTCTCCAGAAATCAAGTCAGGGCCGGGCGATCAGCCGCGGCGGGCGGTCAGCCACTGCTGCGGGGGCAGCGGGCGGCCCACCAGGCGCAGCTCGCCGATCCAGCCGTAGAAGCCGTCGTCCAGCACACCGTCCCACCAGCCGGCGCCCAGGATCCAGGGCTGCGGCGGGTTCTGCGATCGGGTGCCGGTGGCGGCACGGGCCACGTTGCGCAGCACCGGTGCACCTTCCACATACAAGGTGGTGGTGGCGGTGGCGGGGTCGTTGACCACGGCCACGTGGTACCAGGTGTTGCGGATCAGCTCGCCCGACCAGTTGGTCTGCGCATATTGCGAATTGCTGGCCGGCACCACTTCCCACTGCACTTCGCGCAGGTTGGAGATGGCGAACAGCACGCTGGAGGCTTCGGGGTCCCCGCCGCGGTAGCCGCCCGGCACCTTGCCGCGGTTGCCGCAGCGGCCCAGCAGGTTGCCCCAGCGGTGCTTGCTGGCGTCCCAGTCGGCCGGAATCTTGACGAAGGCCTCGATGGTGTAGCCATCCCAGAAGCTGCGACCGTTGACGCCGGCGCCCGCCGCGGTCAAGAAGGCGCTGATGCGGCCCACCGTCTTGTCGGTGTTGCGGAACAGCACGCTGCCCGCGGCCGACGACAGGTAGTGGCGGTCGGTGGACCACACCACGTCGCCTGCCTGGGCCTGTGGCAGCAGCGCGGTGCGCGTCATGTCGAAGCCGCCGGCCACGTCGGGCAGCGTGTCGCCCGGTTGCACCACCTTGCCCTCGGTGAGGCCCACCGGCGCGCGCCAGTGCGCATAGGTGTCGGGCGCCAGCGGGTAGTCGTCCACATGCGCGGGCGGGCGCACCACCGGCTTGGTGGGCTCCACATAGCCGGCCAGCAACTCGGTGCGCACCCGCGGCAGGATGGGGGCGCCGGTGGTCGAAGCGGCGGGCTTCCAGCGCAGGAAGCCGGCGAAACGCTTCTTGAAGTTCACCGGGATGGTGAAGCGCTGGTTGGGCTGGGTCAGCTCGGCGAAGTCGAACTGGTTCAGCTTGGCCTTGGGCTTTTGCACCACCCAGGGCGAGAAGGACATCACGTCGATGCGGTTGCGGGTGAAGTCCACCTCGTACAGCCGCATCATGGCGTTGCCGCCCTGATAGTCCATCTGGTAGTCCACCACCATCTGGTGGACCTCGTTGCCGAAGTTGTTGTACTTGCGCAGGTAGGCCGCCCCATGGTGGTGGCCGTTCAGCGTCATGAAGATCTGGTCGTTGTCGCGGATCAGCTGGTCCCACAGCATCAGGCCGTAGTCGGTTTCCTGCGGGCTGTTGCCATCGGCCGCGATGTTCAGCAGCTGGTGGTTGCTGAGGATCACCGGCAGCGTGGGGTGGCGGCGAATGACGTCGCGCGCCCAGGCAATGCCGGCATCGGAGATGCGCCACGACAGCGACAGCACCATGAACTGCACGCCATGGGCCTGGAACACATGGGCCTCATGGAAGCCCGAGGGGTCGCGCTCCAGGAAGGTGGCCTGGCGCGCCGCACGCTGCTTCGGGAACCACTGCAGGTAAGGCTCGGAAGCCAGGTTGCGCTGCGCGTCGGTGCCGAAGCCCTGGTCCGAAGGGCGGTGGTAGTCGACGTCGTTGATGACGTCGTGGTTGCCGGCCAGGATCGAATACGGCACACCGGCCGTCTCGAGCTTCTGCATCGCCGCATCGGCCACGCGCCACTGGTTGGGCTTGTTCTGCTGGTCCACCACGTCACCCAGATGGATGACGAAGGGGATGTTGAAGGCCTGCGCGTGGCGGGCGATCCAGTCGGTCTGCGCGTCGAAGGGCGTGGAGCCGTAGTTGGCCTGGAACTGCTGGCCTTCGTCGGTGGTGGCGTAGCGCGCATAGAACTGCGTGTCGGGCAGCACCGCGATGGCGAAGCTGGTGACCACGCTGGGCTCCGCGGCCTCGGCCGTGTCCACCGCGCCCAGCAGGCCGCCACCGGCGGCCAGGGCCGACAGGCCGGCCGCGCCGCGCAGCATCGCGCGCCGGTCGGTCGTCAGGCCAAACTCTCCCTCCACCGGGCCTTGGTCGGCCGGTGCCTTGTTGATCTCGCTCATGGGCGTACTCGGGTTACTGCTGAGGTCTCGCAGTGTTCGGCGGCGCCATGGCGGGCTGATGACAAGGAACCAGGGGCATCGATGCCCCTGAAGAGCACCTCAGTGGGGCTGCGCCGGGGTCTGGCTCAGCAGCTGCCGCAACGCCCTCACGCGCGCCGGCTCCAGCGCGCCACCTCGGTCGCCTGCACACACTGCCGAGCGGAAGCCCGCGAAGTCGGGCGCCAGCGCCTGCACCGCCGGCAGGTGCTGCAGGCGCAGCGCGCCGGCCAGGCCCACCCCCTGGCCAGCGGCGCGGATGGCGTGCACGAAGCGTTGAAGATCGGCCATCGGCATCGCATCGAACAGGCTGCCGGCCAGCTTGTCCTGCGTGTCCACCATCACGCCGGCCAGCCGCGAACTCAGCGCGGCGGCGTGGGCCACCACGGCGGAGTCCAGCCCCTGGTCGGCTATGAACACCGGCACGATGGCATGGCCGCAGCCGGCCAAGGCATCCAGCGCGGCCAGGGCGGGCGCCGCCTCTGCCGTGCGCGGAATGCCCACCTTCACGATGTCCACGTCGCAGGCGGCCACCGCATGCACCCGCGCCATCACGGCAGGCAGGTCGGTCAGCGGCAGGTCGCCGATGGTGGCGCTGATCGGCAGCGTGCTGCCGCCGCTGCGCAGCGACAGCACGATGGCGCGCAGCGTGGCTTCGGGCAGGCCGCCCAGCGCGCCGGCCCGCGGCTCCTTCAGGTCGATGAAGTCGGCGCCGCCTTCGGCCGCCTGCCAGGCCTCTTCCACCGTGCGCACGCTGACCAGCAGGCGCAGGCCCTCTTGTCTAGACAAGTTCATGTTCATGCCGCCTGCCCCTGCCGGTGCTGCGCAATGGCCTGCTGCAGCCAGCCCCAGGCCTCGCGCTCGTCGGGGCCGGCGGTCTTGTCGATGGCGATCTGCAGGTACTGCATCTCGCTGTCGATCTTGTCGGCCGGCAGAAAGCGCAGCCGGCTCACCAGCACCGCGCCTTCCAGCACCGCGGCCTGCGCGCGGTTCATGCCGATGAAGGGGGCGTGCGTGGCCTCATGCACGGGGCGCAGACGCAGCACCGGGCGTTCGGTGTCGGGCTGCTGGCCCACCAGCTGCAGCTCCACATGGCGCAGCGCAGTCTGCAGCCGCACGCCGGGCACCTGCTCGGCCGGCAGCACGGGCCACTGCTTGCGGCCGGTGACGCAGCCGGCCAGCACCCGCACGTCGGTCAGCAGGTTGAGCACCGCATGGCCGGTGGCCACGATGTTGTCCAGCGTGGTGGAAGGCTTGAAGGGCATCAGCACCACGTCGCCCTGCACATAGCGGATGCCCATCGGCGCCACATGCGGCGTGCCGATGGGCGACACGGTGGTGACCACCGCCTCGTAGATCAGGTCATTCATCTTTCACCGCCTGGGTGACGTCGCCGCGTTCGCGGCCCGTGGGGACGGTCCGGCTGGTGGGCATGGTGGTGCCGGGGGCGCACCAGCTGGTGGTGTCCTGCGGCGCCTGTTCCACCGCGCAGCCCCAGGCCAGCGGCTGGTCTTGCACGTAGCGCTTGCCCAGCCGCCAGGCGATCTCGGCATGCGCCAGCTCCACGCCCATGTAGAAGGCATGCGGTGCATCGTGCTGCAGGCCCAGCTGCGGCCACAGCTCGAAGGCGCCCTGCCCGGTGCGCAGGCCGTCGCGGTTGTACACATGCAGGCCCTGGGCCGACACCTGCACCCGGAAGTTGGGGTCGCGCACCTGGGCTGCGGTGGCGTCGATCTCGGCCGGCGCATCCGGGAAGGGGTGCTTGTCGTGCACCGTCATCAAGGCGTCGTTCAGGCCCTTGGGCAGCATCTGCCGGCTGCGCGCCGCATGCATGATGCGGCGCGCCCAGTCCGCTTCGCGCACCGCGCGCCGCGCATGACCGCTGACCTGGGTGGTGAGCACCGCCGCCACGTCCAGTTCGGCGCACAGGCCGAACAGCACCGCGTTGATGCCGCTGGTGTCGGCCTCGGTCAGCTCGGTCACGTTGCCCACGCCCATCATGATGGCCACCTCAGGAAACGCTTCGCGCAGCCGGTGGTAGCGCACGATGGACGCGGCCAGGCCGAAGGGGATGGGGTCGAGGATGGCATCGGCGATGAAGGGCTTGCCGCGCTGCTGCATCAGCCGCACCGCCTGGTGCAGAGAGTCTTCGTCGGTGGGCGTGCGCGGAATCAGCACCGGCGTGGCGGCCACCTCGTCGGCCACCCACAGCGTGTCCAGCGTCAGGCTCAGCAGGTAGTCGGCGCCGGCCCGGCCACCGCGCAACAGGTCTTGCGGATCGACTGCGTCCACGCTCACCTGCAGGCCCAGCGCCTTGAGCGCCTGCACGCTTTCGGCGAGGTGGCCGAAGGGTGTGTCGGGCAGGCTGCCGAGGTCGATCACGTCGGCGCCGTCGGCCTGGTAGGCCTGGGCACGTTCGACGATCTGCGCGACCGTCAGCCGCGGCGCATCCACGATCTCGGCAAAGATCGCCACCTCGTACGCGCTCAGGTCCACCGCCTTGGCGGCGCGGTTGAAAAAGCGCGGCAGGTCTTTCAGCTCTTCAGGCCCACGCTGCACCGGCAGGCCATAGTGGGCCGACAGCGCCTCCACATCGCCACGGCAACGGCCCGGCACGATGATGCGGTCGGCCACCACCGGCACGGGCAGGCGGCGGCGCACCATGTCGGCGGTCATCAGGCCGGCCACCTGCAGGCCGATGTCACGCGTCTCCCAGGTGAAGGGTGCGTTGTCGATCGCGCTCAGCACACGTTCCAGGCTCGGCTGCGCCAGGCGGCCGGTCAGGAAGACGATGTGTTCCATGCGAGGTTCAGTTCCTTCAGGCGGGCGTCGAGCACCGCCTCCAGCTCGGCCGGCGATGCCACCACATGGCAGAAATCGATCTGGCGCAGGCGCTCGACGTTTTCGAGCTCGATGCGCCGCGGCCGCAGCGTCACCCAGTCGTGCGGCGACTTGGTGACGACCACCGGCTCGGTATCACATGCAAACACGATGCCGGGAATGCCCAGCTTGCCCGCCTGCGCGAACATGTTGGTGGGCAGGCTGTCGCTGATGCCGAATGCGCACTTGGCCACGGTGTTGCTGGTGGCCGGCGCCACCACCACCGTGTGATAGACGTCGTCGTACAGCATGCCCACCGGCACCGCGCTGCGGGTCTTGTCGCGCACCAGCCGAAAGTGCTGGCGCAACTCGTCCAGCGGCAGCTTGTAGATCTCCAGCACCTCTTCGCCGGCGGCGGAGAGAAACAGGTCCACCTGCGGCAGCCGTTTGGCCAGCGCCAGCGATTCGTCGAGGTAGTGGCCCGAGCCGGTGATGCACCACGCAAAGCGCGAGCGTGGCGTGGCCGGCACCGCCGGCAGGTCGTCGTCTGGGGTGTCAGCGCTCAGGGTGCGAGATCTCGATGTGGAGCTTGTGGAGCTTGCGGTAGAGGGTGTTGCGGCTGACATCGAGCGCCTTGGCGACATTGCTGACGTTCCAACGGTGCTGCTCCAGCATCTGCAGCAGCACCTGCCGCTCGTTGGCCTGAATCGGGTTGAGCTTGGGCAGCGCGGGCTCGGGCGCGGCTTCGGCAGGGGCTTCAGCGCCCGGGTCGGCGCCCAGGCCGCTGAACGAGATGGCCGAGGCGGCATGGGCCGCCGGCATCGGCGGCGCGATGACCGCCGGCTTGTGGCTGGCCGAGGGCGCGCCATCGGCAAACAGCGATGGCAGGTGCTCACGGCCGATGGGCTTGCCGTCGGCCAGGGCCGCGGCGCTGCGCAGCACATGCCGCAGCTGGCGGATGTTGCCGGGCCAGGCATGTTCCAGCAGCAGGCGTTCGGCCTCGGGGCTCAGCACGCCGTCGCCGCCGCTTTCAGTGGCCAGCAGGTTGTGGATCAGCTCGCGCTTGTCGCTGCGCTCGCGCAGCGGCGGCAGCGTGAGTTCGATGCCGGCCAGGCGGTAGTACAGGTCTTCGCGGAAGCGGCCTTCGCGCACCAGGTCGGGCAGATGCCCGTGGCTGGCGCTGATGAGCTGGAAGTCCACCGGGTGGGTTTCTTCGGTGCCCAGCGGCGTCACCTGGCGTTCATCGAGCACCCGCAGCAGCCGGGCCTGCAGCTCCAGCGGCATGTCGGCAATCTCGTCAAGGAACAGCGTGCCGCCATCGGCCTGCAGGATCTTGCCGCGGCGGCCGGTGCGCTGCGCGCCGGTGAAAGCGCCGGCGCGGTAGCCGAACAGTTCGCTCTCGATCAGCGTCTCGGGCAGGCTGGCGCAGTTCACGGCCACGAAGTTGCCGTGCGCATGCGGGCTGCCTTCATGCACGGCCTTGGCAAACACCTCCTTGCCGGCGCCGGTTTCGCCGCGCAGCAGGATGGGCGTCTGCCGCGCAATCACGCGGCGGGCCGTCTGCAGCTGGGTGGCCAGGCGCTGGTCCTTGAAGGTGATGCCCGGCGTGGCCGGCTTGCCGGGGCGCGGCGCGGCGCGGGCGGGCAGCGGGCCCAGGCCGGCGGATGCCGGGCCGGTGATCTGCGCCGTGGCGGCCTGCACCGGGCCGGCCAGGCTGCGCGCGCCACGGGCCGGCGCAGGCGCCGCTTCGCTGGCCGGCTGCCGCGCGACTGCGAAGAAGCGCAGGGCGGCATTGGCGCGGTAGGTGACCACCGGGTGGAAGGAGGAACTGCTGCTGCGCTGGAGCATGTCTTCCAGCGAGGTCTGGAACAGGTCTTCAATACGGCGCGAGCGCACCTCGTCCACCGACTGCAGGCCCAGCTGGAACAGCGCGCTGCGGTTGGCGGCCAGGATGCGGCCGTCGCCGTCCACCGCCAGCTTGCCTTCGTGCAGCGTGTAGACGAACTCGGGCCGGCTGTGAAAGTGCAATGGGTGCGCATTGCTGAAGCGGCGGTCGATCAGCCGGTTCTCGATCATGCGCGCCGTCATGCCCAGCAGCACCAGCAGGTGCTGCTGCATCAGCGAGCTGCGGCTGGTGACGTCCAGCACCGCCGCGATGTCGCCGGACGGGTCGAACACCGGCACCGCTGAACAGGTGAGGCTGGTGAACTGGCTGAAGAAGTGGTCTTCGCGGCGGATGGACACCGGCGAGCCCGAGGCCAGGCAGGTGCCCATGCCGTTGGTGCCGGCTTCACGCTCGCTCCACACCGCGCCCACGCGCAGGCCCAGCGGCGCGGCTTCGGCCGCGAACTCGGGCGAAGACACCATGTGCACGATGGCACCGTCGGTATCGGTGAGCACCACGGCCGAATCGGCATCGCCCAGCTGCTGGTACAGCGTGGTCATCTCGTAGCGGGCGCACTCGATGACGTCGGCCTGGCGCTCGAAGCGGCTTTGCAGCGCCGCCTGCGAGATGATGGCCGGCTCGCGCGGGTGCTCGGGATGCAGCTGGTACTCGTTCAGGCAGCGGGCCCAGGAACGCGTCACCAGGTCGTTGCCGGGATCGGTCAGGCCGTTGCGGACAACATCCAGAATGCGGTCGGCGTGGCGGTCATGCCCTGGCAGCACCAGTGTCATGTGAACATCCTCAGCGTCAGCCCATCGATTGGGGGAGTTGCGATTCTGGTCGGATCGCCACCGCTGCCTACCGGGCGAAACCCCGGGTTGAAGGCTTGCACGGCCAGCGCCGTGACACTTGGCTCGCATTTTGCAGCCCGCGCTGCCCACGCCGACGCGCGTGGAAACGAACGGAGACAAACGCCTTGATCGCCCAGCCCAGCTTCAACGCCCTGCCCGCCCCGCAGGCCGCACGTGCACCCGCCCGCATGGACATCATCTTCATCGAGGGCTTCACCGGCCACACCGTCATCGGCATCCACGAGAGCGAGCTGCACGTGGCCCAACCGCTGGTGATCGACGTGCATGCCGGCGTGCCACGCGCCCGCGCCTGCGACACCGACCGCATCGGCGACACCATCGACTACAGCGTGGTGCGCGAGCGGCTGCAGCAATTGATGGCGAATCACCAGCTGCAGCTGCTGGAAGCCTTCGCCGAGGCCATTGCCGACCTGCTGCTGCAGGACTTCGGCGCCCGCTGGGTGCGGGTGAAGGTGGTCAAGCCGCGCAAGTTCGACGACGTGCAGGCG
>CAKZXL010000155.1 GCA_937883885.1 uncultured Aquincola sp.
CAGCACCATCCCCATCAAGCGCCTGGGCACGCCGGAAGAAATCGCCTCCATCGTGGCCTGGCTGGCCAGCGACGAATCCGGCTTTGCCACCGGCGCCGACTTCAGCTGCAACGGCGGCCTTCACATGGGCTGAGCCATAACGGCTCGCCGCTTGCCAAAAGCCCGCCACGTGCGGGCTTTTTCAATGGGCCCGCTCAACCAGGAGAGCCAACGATGAAGCCCCGCCCGCATGAAGAGAGCGACCTGCCCCCGAACCAGCCCGGCCCGCAGCCGGTGGAGCCCGACGACGGCCAGGTGCCGGCGCCCAACGACCCGGCCGACCCAGAGTTCGATCCGCAGCATCCGGCGCCCTGAAGCGCCGGGTGCGCCATTCAGGCAATGAGGCGGCGGGGCGCCAGATACGCCTGTCGATAGATCTCGAACGGCATGGTGTCCGCGGCCTCGATGGCCTTCTGCGCTTCCACCGACTGTTCGGCCTGCGCGCGGAAGTGCGCATGCAGCTCGTCGGGGTAGGGCAGGGCCAGCATGGCCTGCTGCACCTGCAGCGACTGCGCCCGCACGAAGCGGATGAAGGAGCCGTCGTGGTCCTCGCGCAGCGCCTTCAGCACCCGGGCCGAAGGCAGCGTGTCGGGCTGCGACCAGGCCGTCACCGCGGCGGCCACCGCATCGCGGTAGGCGCTGCCGGTGCCGGTGGCCGCGTCCATCGCGTCGGCGATCGGGCCGCACTCGTGCAGGATCTCGGCGCCCCAGTCGGCCAGCAGCACGTCGCGGCCGCCGCGCTCCAGCGTCAGGCCCGGCTCGCGGCCACGGGCGGCGGTGCGGTGCTGGTTGCGGGCCAGCGCGGCAATCTCGTCGGGCGTGTCCGGCGGGCTGTCGTTCAGCAGGCAGTGCAGCAGGAACACGTCCAGGAAACGCGCCGTGGCCGCGTCGATGCCGGCGGCCATGAACGGGTTCAGGTCCATGCAGCGCACTTCCACGTATTCGACGCCGCGCTCGCGCAGCGCATGCAGCGGCCGCTCGCCCGGGAAGATCACCCGCTTGGGCCGGATGGTGCCGTAGAACTCGTTCTCGATCTGCAGCAGCGTGGTGGCCAGCTGGTTGTAGTCGCCGCCCGGGTTGCGGATGCCCACGGCCTCGTAGGCGGGGTAGGGCTTGGTCAGCGCTTCCTGCAGGCTGGCGCCGTAGCCTTCCAGCGAGTTGTAGCTGACCGAGAGTGAGGCCTGCGCGTCGCTCTGGTAGCCCAGCCGGCCCATGCGCAGCGAGGTGCCGTAGGGCATGTGCAGCGTGCCTTCGGCCTCGGCCAGCGGCTGCAGCTCATGCTGGCGGCCCTGCACGAAGCTGGCGCACACCGCCGGCGAGGCACCGAACAGCACCAGCAGCAGGAACGACTGGCGGCGGAAGTTGCGGATCAGCGCGAAGTACTCGTCGTTGCTGAGCCCCGGCATCGACCAGTTGTAGTGGATGCCCGAGATGGTCTGCATGCGGCGGCCATAGCGGTGGCCCAGGCCCATGCGGTAGACGCTCTTGGCGCGGCCCACGTTGCTGCTGCCGTAGCGGCCCAGCGGGATGGTCTCGTCGGTGGGCAGGCCGCAGGGCATGCTGGACACCCACATCATCTCGTCGCCGGCCTCGGCCATCACCCGGTAGGTGAACTGGTGGATGCGGGTGAGCTCGTCGATCGCGGCCTGCGCATCGGCATGCACGCCGGTCACCAGCTCCAGCTGCGATTCGCTGAAGTCGGTGGTGATGTTGGGGTTGGTCAGGGCCGAGCCCAGGCCGGCCGGGTGGGGCGTCAGGGCCAGCGCGCCATCGGGCTGCGCGCGCAGGCTTTCCTTCTCGATGCCGCGTCGGATGGCCGTCAGGCGGGCAGGCGCTACGTCCTGCAGGCGTTGTTGCAGTCGGGTCATGGGCGGTCTGGTTGTGGTTTTGGCCGTCGCTTGCGGGCCGCTGGCTCAGCTGGCCAGCGGCGCCACCGCGTCGAGCAGTTCGCTTTCAATCTGCAACTGTGCCTTGGATCGCTGCAACGCGCTGCCGTCGACCAGAAAGGTATCTTCCACGCGCTCGCCCAGGGTGCTGATCTTGGCCAGCTGCAGGTTGATCTGGTGGCGTGCCAGCACCCGCGCGATGGCATACAGCAGGCCCGAGCGGTCGCTGGTGCTGACCGACAGCAGCCAACGCTGTGCCCGCTCGTCGGGCCGCAGCGAGACCCGCGGCACGATGGGAAAGCTCTTGACCCGGCGCGACACACGGCCGCGGCTGGGCTCGGGCAGCTGGCCGTCGGACTGCAGCGCCTTCATCAGCTGCACTTCCACCAGCGAGATGAGGTCGCGGTAGCTGGAGGGCGTGTTGTCCATCTGCGGATGCACCACCTGGAAGGTGTCCAGCGCATAGCCGCTGCCGGTGGTGTGCACCTTGGCGTCCTGGATGTTGAAGCCAGCGCCGTCGAAATAGCCGCAGATGCGGGCGAACAGGTCGGCGCGGTCAGGGGAATACACCAGCACCTGCAGGCCTTCGCCCACCGACGAGGCGCGCGCCCGCACCACCGGCTGCGTGGCCGCCAGGTGGCGCCACAGCATGCGGGCATGCCAGGCGATGTCGATGGCGTCGTGGCGGGTGAAGTAGCTCACGTCCAGCGTGGCCCACAGCGGTGCCTCGGTGGCGGGCAGCTGCGAGGCCAGCGCCAGCAGCGCACGCGCCTCGGCCTTGCGGGCCTCGATCTCGGCATCGACGTTGGGCTTGGCACCGCCCAGCGCCCGCAGCGTCAGGCGGTAGCAGTCTTCCAGCAGCTTGCCCTTCCATGCGTTCCACACCTTGGGGCTGGTGCCGCGGATGTCGGCCACCGTCAGCAGGTAGAGCGCCGTCAACGTGCGCTCGTCGCGCACCAGCGCCGCAAAGCGCTGGATCACCTCGGGGTCGGACAGGTCTTCCTTCTGAGCGGTGCGGCTGAGCGTGAGGTGGTGCTTGACCAGGAACTCGATCAGCTGCGTGTCGTGGCGCTCGATGCCGTGGTCGCGGCAGAAGCGCCGGGCCTCCACCGCGCCCAGGTCGGAATGGTCGCCGCCGCGGCCCTTGGCCACGTCGTGGAACAGCGCGGCCACGTACAGCACCCAGGGCCGGTCGAACTGCGCGGCCAGCTGCGAGCAGAAGGGGTACTCGTGCGCATGCTCGGGGATGAAGAAGCGCCGCACGTTGCGCAGCACCATCAGGATGTGCTGGTCGACCGTGTACACATGGAACAGGTCGTGCTGCATCTGCCCCACGATGCGCCGGAACACCCAGAGGTAGCGGCCCAGCACCGAGGTCTGGTTCATCAGCCGGAAGGCGTGCGTCTGGCCGCTGGGCTCACGCAGGATCTGCATGAAGCGCGCGCGGTTGACCGGGTCGTGCCGGTAGGCCGTGTTCATCACGTTGCGGGCGTTGTACAGCGCGCGCAGCGTGCGCGCCGACAGGCCCTTGATGCCCACCGTCTGCTGGTACACCAAAAAGGTTTCCAGCACCGCATGCGGCTCGCGCAGGTACAGGTCGTCGCTGGCCACTTCCAGCATGCCGCCGCGGTCGAAGAAGCGCTCATTGATCGGCCGCATCGGCAGGTCTTCCGAGCCGTTGATGCGCTCTTCGATGTTGAGCATCAGGATGTGGTTGAGCTGGCTCACCGCCTTGGCCGCCCAGTAGTAGCGGCGCATCAAAACTTCGGAGGCGCGCTGGCCGCCCGCCGAGCGGTAGCCGAAGCTCTCGGCCACGGCGGTCTGCAGGTCGAACACCAGCCGGTCTTCGCGGCGGCCGGCCACCACGTGCAGCCGCGCGCGGATCAGCCGCAGCAGGCCTTCGTTGCGCTGCAGCTGCTTGACCTCGAACGGGGTGATCAGGCCGTTGGCGGCCAACTCGCTCCAGGTGCGGCCCAGGCCCGCGCCACGCGCCACCCAGATGACCAGCTGCAGGTCGCGCAGGCCGCCGGGGCTTTCCTTGCAGTTGGGCTCCAGCGAGTAGGGCGTGTCCTCGTACTTCACGTGCCGCTGCTGCATCTCCAGCGACTTGGCCCGCAAAAAGGCCTTGGGCTCCATCGCCGCATCCATCTGGGTGCGGAAGGTCTGGAACAGCCGCCGCGCGCCGCACACGTAGCGCGATTCGAGCAGCGCCGTCTGCACCGTCACGTCGCGCGCGGCCTCGGCCACGCATTCGGCCACGGTGCGCACCGAAGAGCCGATCTCCAGCCCGATGTCCCAGCAGGCGGTGATGAAGCCTTCCACCGACGAACGCAGCGCATCGTTGGCGCCCAGCGCGCTGTCGGCCGGCAGCAGCACCAGCACGTCGACGTCGGAGTAGGGGAACAGCTCGCCGCGGCCGTAGCCGCCCACGGCCACCAGGGCCGCGCCGGGCGGCATGCCGGCGTGCAGCCACAGGTCGGCCAGCGTGGCGTCGGCATGGCGGGTGAGGCCGCGGATCAGCCGCGCCGCCGCCGGCGCAGAGGCGCGCGACTGGCGGAAATGCTCGATCAGCTGCTGCTTGGTGTCGCGGAAGCGTTGCCGCAGGGCACCGACCCCGCCCGGCGCCGGCGCTGCGTTCAAACGCGCGGACATGGCTTAGGCCGAAACGGCCTTGGCGTCGGTGATGAACGCCGGCGGCGGCGGCGTACCGGCCGACAGCGTCAGGATCTCGTAGCCGGTCTCGGTGACCAGCACGGTGTGCTCCCACTGCGCCGACAGCGAGCGGTCTTTGGTGACGATGGTCCAGCCGTCGCCCATCTCGCGGATTTCGCGCTTGCCGGCGTTGATCATCGGCTCGATGGTGAAGATCATGCCGGCCTTGAGTTCTTCCAGCGTGCCGGGGCGGCCGTAGTGCAGCACCTGCGGCTCTTCGTGGAACTTGCTGCCGATGCCGTGGCCGCAGAACTCGCGCACGATCGAAAAGCCCTGGTTCTCGGCGAAGGTCTGGATGGCGTGGCCGATGTCGCCCAGGCGGGCGCCCGGCTTGACCTTGGCAATGCCCTTCCACATCGCGTCGAAGGTGATGGCGCACAGCCGCTTGGCCGCGATGGAGCCTTCACCCACGATGAACATGCGGCTGGTGTCGCCGTGCCAGCCGTCCTTGATGACGGTGACGTCGATGTTGACGATGTCGCCGTTCTTCAGTGGCCGGTCGTTCGGGATGCCGTGGCACACCTGATGGTTGATCGAGGTGCAGATCGACTTCGGGTAGGGCGTGTAGCCCGGCGGCGCGTAGTTCAGCGGCGCGGGAATGGCGCCCTGCACATGCACGATGTGGTCGTGCGCCAGCTTGTCCAGGTGTTCGGTGGACACGCCGGGCTTGACGTGCTCGGTCAGCATGTCCAGCACCTCGGAGGCCAGGCGCCCGGCGATGCGCATGCCTTCGATGTCGGCGCCGGTTTTCAGGGTGATCGTCATGGCGAGGGATTATCCCATCGACATCCTAGAATCCGCGGCTCGCCTCCAGTCCCCCCTGCCGCCGCCCAGGCGCATTCACATGGCTGCCGTCTTGCCCACTTCCTCCAAGCATCTTTTGCATTTCGAAGGCGGCAACGCCTTGTCGCCCTTCCGTGCGCAAGCGTTGCTGGCCCGGCTGGCGGCCGTCAGCCCGCGCATCACGGGCGTGGCCGCGCGCCACGTGCACTGGGTGTGGACCGACGCCGAACTGCCTGCCGCCGACCGCGACAAGCTGGCCGCGCTGCTGACCTACGGCGACGCCTATGCCGGCCCGGCCGAGGGACCGGCCATCGTGGTGATGCCGCGGCTGGGCACCGTCAGCCCCTGGGCCAGCAAGGCGACCGACATCGCGCACAACTGCGGCCTGGGCATCCACCG
>CAKZXL010000156.1 GCA_937883885.1 uncultured Aquincola sp.
AGGCTCATGCCCGGCGCCCGCATCTTGACGATGGTGACGATCAGGTTGATGCCCGACAGCGTGGTACCCACCCCCGCTACCTGCAGCGACCAGAGGTAGTAGTCCACCCCCACGCCCGGATCGGCCAGGATGCCCGACAGCGGCGGATAGGCCAGCCAGCCGGTGCGCGCGAATTCGCCGACGAACAGCGACAGCATCATCAGCACCGCGCCACCGGCGGTCATCCAGAAGCTGAAGTTGTTCAGGAACGGGAAGGCGACGTCGCGCGCGCCGATCTGCAGCGGCACCACGTAGTTCATGAAGCCGGTGACCAGCGGCATGGCCACGAAGAAGATCATGATCACGCCGTGGGCGGTGAAGATCTGGTCGTAGTGGTGCGCGTTCAAGAAGCCGGTGGCGTCACCGAAGGCCATCGCCTGCTGGGCCCGCATCAGCAGCGCGTCGGCAAAGCCGCGCAGCAGCATCACGATGCCCAGCACCACGTACATGATGCCGATCTTCTTGTGGTCGATGCTGGTGAGCCAGTCGCGCCACAGCGGGCCCCAGACGCGGTAGCGCGTCATCAGCGCCAGCAGCACCAGGCCGCCGACGGCCACGCCGGCGAAAGTGGCCAGGATGATGGGCTCATGCAGCGGCAGGGCGCCCAGGGTCAGGCGCCCCAGCAGCGGATCGTTCTCGGTGGGATAGATGGCGGACATCAGAGCTTGTCGGCTGCAGCCGCGGGTTCGAGGGAGGAAAGGACGGAGGTCACGCTGGTGACGCCCGTGCCGGTGGGATCGGACGGGGTGCACAGGCCCGCCACGACGGTGGTCTGCGCGCCGCGCCAGCTGGCACGGGCCACCGCGGTGGTGCCCTGCTTGCCACCGCCGCCGGTGGCGTCGATGGCCATCATGTCTGCCATGCACATGCGGCCGCGCTCCACGCAGCGGTTGACCACCGCGTCGAACAGGTCGGGCTCGACGCTGGCGAAGCGGCGCACCGCCTCACGCTGGCTCGGCTTGGCCAGTTCCAGGTAAGTGGCGCGGTCGAGCTTGCCCTGGCCACCGCGGGCGTTCTCGATCCAGCGGTCGAAATCGGCCTGCGGCATGCCCTGGAACTGAAAGCGCATGCCCGAGAAGCCATCGCCGCTGTAGTTGGCGGAAAAACCTTCCCAGGTGCCGGCCTTGTTGATCACGGCATGCAGCGTGGAAGCCATGCCCGGCATGGCGTAGATCTGGCCGGCCAGCGCGGGCACGTAGAAGGAGTTCATCACCGTCGAGGAGGTGATCTTGAAGCGCACCGGGCGGTCCACCGGCAGCACCAGCTCATTGACCATGGCCACGCCCTGCTCGGGGTAGACGAACAGCCACTTCCAGTCGAGTGCCACCACCTGCACCTCCAGCGTCTTGACGTTGGTGGGCAGCGAGCGGCTTTCGTCCAGGCGCGACAGCGGCCGGTATGGGTCGAGCTGGTGGGTGCTGATCCAGGTGACGGTGCCCAGCGCGATGATGATGACCAGCGGCGCGCCCCAGATCAGCAGCTCGAGCTTGGTGGAGTGGTCCCAGTCGGGCTCATAGCGGGCGCTGGAGTTGGCGGCCTGCCGGGCCCGGTAGCGCCAGGCGAACAGCAGCGTCAGCACGATCACCGGCACGATGATCAGCAGCATCAGCACCGTGGAGGTGATGATGAGGTCGGCCTGCTGGCGGGCGATGTCGCCGGCCGGGTTCATCACGATGGCGTGGTTGCAGCCGGCGAGCGACAGCAACGCGGCGGCGAACGCGCCGGCGACGGCCGGGCGGCGAAGGCGTGTCACGAAGGAAGGATCAGACATGGCGACGGGTGAGCCCCAAGGCGGCAATGTGCGGGAATCTACCTAGTTTGATCGTTGTCAACGATTGGACACTTTGTCCCAACCCCCTCCGCCCTCGCGCGCGCACGCTGATTGCTCTGTACTGCATGCCCCGAACGGTGGGCCCCCGGGCCTTCCCTAGACTGATTGAACGCCACAGCACTCCGCGATGTCCGACAACACCACGCTCACCCATCCCGTCCCAGGCAGCATGCCTCCCCGGCGCGACGCCCCGGCGCCACACCACGACGGCGCGGTCACCCCTGATGACATCGCCGTCGGTGTGCTCGTGGGCCGAGCCTGCGAGTACTTTGACTTTTTCGTCTATGGCCTGGCGTCGGTACTGGTATTTCCGGCACTGTTCTTTCCGCACCTGGAACGGCTGGACGCCCTGCTGGCCTCCTTCTCCGTCTTTGCGCTGGCCTTCGTGGCGCGGCCGATCGGCACCATGGGCGGCATGGCCATCCAGCGCCGCTACGGCCGCGGCGTGAAGCTCACGGTGGCCATGTTCGGCCTTGGCACCGCCACCTGCACCATGGCGCTGCTGCCCGGCACCGCCGCCTGGGGCGGCGCCATCACCGCGCTGGCCGCCTGCCGCGTGCTGCAAGGCCTGGCCATCGGCGCCGCCTGGGACGGCCTGCCCTCGCTGCTGGCCATCAACGCCCCGGCCCACCGCCGCGGCTGGTACGCGATGATGGGCCAGCTGGGCGCGCCGGTGGGCTTCGGCATCGCCGCGACGCTGTTCGCCTACCTGATGACCAACGTCACGCCGGAAGACTTCCTGGCCTGGGGCTGGCGCTTCCCGTTCTTCGTGGCCTTTGCGCTCAACGTGGTGGCGCTGTTCGCCCGCCTGCAGCTGGTGCTGGACAACGACTTTGCCGATGCGCTGCGCAAGTACGAGCTGGAGCCCTGCAGCCTGCGTGAACTGCTGGCCGGCGGCGGTGGCCGCACGCTGGCCGTGGGCGCCTTTGCCGCGCTGTCCAGCTTCGCCCTGGTGCACCTGGTGACGGTGTTCCCGCTGTCGTGGCTGAGCCTCAGTTCC
The DNA here is from genome assembly GCA_937883885.1 of uncultured Aquincola sp. The sequence continues at coordinate 2,871 of CAKZXL010000156.1, forward strand.
TCGCGCAACCTGATCGACGTGCTGTGGCTGCAGGTGGGCTGCGCGGTGCTGGGCGTGGGCGGCATGCTGGTGTCGGGCTGGCTGGCCGACCGCATCGGCCGCCGCACCACGCTGGGCACGCTGGCGGTGGCCATCGGCCTGTACGGCGTGGCCACGCCCTGGATGCTGGACGGTGGCGACGCCGGCCAGAACCTGTTCTTCCTGCTCGGCTTTGCGCTCTTCGGCCTGAGCTATGCGCAGGCCGCCGGCGCGGTGTCCTCGGCCTTCCCGTCGCGGCTGCGCTACCTGGGTGCGGCGCTGTCGGGCGACCTGGCCTGGCTGTTCGGCGCGGCGGCCGCCCCGCTGGTGGCGCTGTACCTGTCGGCCAACTACGGCCTGGGCGCGGTGAGCCTGTACCTGCTGTCGGGCATGGCCGGCACCCTGCTGGCGCTGAGCGTGCACAAGCGCGTGGCCAGCTGAGGCGCACACACCCCGGCGCGGCGGATGAGGCCGCGGCGCCGCGGCACAAAAAAACGGACCCCGCGGGGTCCGTTTGTTTTGGGCTGGCGTCGCCTTACTTGAGCGCCTTGTAACGCAGGCGGTGCGGGCGGGCGCCCTCCTCGCCCAGGCGCTTCTTCTTGTCGGCCTCGTATTCCTGGTAGTTGCCGTCGAAGAACACCCACTTCGAGTCCCCTTCGGCGGCCAGGATGTGTGTGGCGATGCGGTCCAGGAACCAGCGGTCGTGGCTGATCACCATCACCGAGCCGGCGAATTCCAGCAGCGCGTCTTCCAGCGCGCGCAGGGTTTCCACGTCCAGGTCGTTCGACGGTTCGTCCAGCATCAGCACGTTGCCGCCCTGGGCCAGCGTCTTGGCCAGGTGCAGGCGGCCACGCTCACCGCCCGACAGGTTCTTGACCAGCTTCTGCTGGTCGTTGCCCTTGAAGTTGAAGCGGCCGATGTAGGCCCGCGAGGGCATCACGAACTTGCCGACGACGATGTTGTCCAGGCCGCCCGAGACGTCTTCCCACACCGTCTTGTCGCCTTCCAGCGATTCGCGGCTCTGGTCGACGAAGGCCATCTTCACCGTGCGGCCGATGCTCACAGTGCCGCTGTCGGGCTGCTCCTGGCCGGCGATCATGCGGAACAGGGTCGATTTGCCCGCGCCGTTGGGGCCGATGATGCCGACGATGGCGCCGGCCGGCACCTTGAAGCTCAGGTCGTCGATCAGCACCCGGTCGCCGAAGCTCTTGGTGACGTTGGTGAACTCGATGACCTCATGGCCCAGGCGCTCGGCCACGGGAATGAAGATCTCGTTGGTTTCGTTGCGCTTCTGGTATTCGACGTCGCTCAGCTCTTCGAAGCGGGCCAGGCGCGCCTTGCTCTTGGCCTGGCGGCCCTTGGCGTTCTTGCGCACCCATTCCAGTTCCACCTTCATGGCCTTGGTGCGGGCGTCTTCGGTGCGCTGTTCCAGTTCCAGGCGCTTTTCCTTCTGCTCCAGCCAGGTGGAGTAGTTCCCCTGGTACGGGATGCCGCGGCCGCGGTCCAGTTCCAGGATCCACTCGGCCGCGTTGTCGAGGAAGTAGCGATCGTGGGTGATGGCCACCACGGTGCCCGGGAAGCGCTGCAGGAACTGCTCCAGCCAATCGACCGATTCGGCGTCCAGGTGGTTGGTGGGTTCGTCCAGC
>CAKZXL010000157.1 GCA_937883885.1 uncultured Aquincola sp.
ACCGCACGTTCCACCTTGTCGCTCAGGCGGTGCCAGGCATCGCGCGAGGCGTGCTTGGCATGCTCCCATTCCAGCGACGAGCTGCCACGGCGGCTGCCCCAGTCGCGGCTCAGGTCCGATTCGACGTCGTCGAACGAACGGTCCGGGTAGCGGGTGTAAGCGTCCACGCCATAGGTGTAGGCCGGGCCGTAGTCGTCGTAGGTGCTGCCGGTGTTCACGTATGGGCGGGTGCTGTAGTTCTCGCGCCAGTAGGTGTCTTCTTCGGCCGGGTCCACCGCCTTGCGGATGCCACGGCCGGCCAGCGCACCGGCCACCGCGCCCACCACAGCGCCCACGGCCGCGCCCACCGGGCCGGTCATGCCGCCCACGGCCGCGCCTGCGGCTGCACCGCCGGCCACGCCGCCGGCCACACCACCCACCACGGCACCGGTGCCAGTGGCCACGGGATGCGATTCGGTCTTGTCGGTGAGGTTGCGATCGGTCATGTCAATCTCCTTCGGGTTTGAGTGACTCAACCTTAGGCCCCGCCTCGCACGCCGGGCAGCCCTTGCAGGCTGATCCGGTCGCGAGGCGGAGGCTGTCACCGTTGTCGGCCGTGGCCGACAGGGATCACCCTGGGATGTATCAACGCGGCCCGCCTCATCGCGGCGTGATGGTGTAGCGGATGGCCGCCGGGACGCCGCCCACCAGGTCGCCCTCCTTCACGCCGCGGAAGCTGTTCTCTGCGGCCACACCCGCCTGCACGGCGGTGGTGACCCGTGCCGCCAGCGCCTGCCAGGCCGCCGCATCGGGCGCGGTCAGGCTCACGGTGTAACGGGCATCGCTGGCGATGCTGTTGACCGAGTTGCCGCCGTTGAGTCCGCTGACGCTGTAAGCGCCCGCAGGCAGGCCCGCGGCCTTGAGCTGCGCCAGCGTGCGACCGGCCGCGTGGACGGCGCTGGTGCGGCCATAAGCGCCGTTGCTGTGGCCACCCGGGCCTTGAAACTCCACCAGCAGGCTGCCGGTCTGCTGCGCCTGCACCGGCAGCGCGCCCAGGGTCAGGGCGGCGGCTGCCAACAGGCTTGCGATCGTCTTGTTCATGTGGGTGCTCCTGTTACTTGACTTCAGCGGTGCGGGCGCCGAGGGGCGCGGCGGCAGGCGCCACCACGCTGCCGTCGGTGGCATGGAAGCCCGAGGCGATGAGCGCGGCCGTGAGCACACGCTGCAGGCGCAGCACTTCCTTGGCGCTTTCACCCGGAATGGCCCACTCCCAGAAGGCATGGCCGCCACCGCCCGCGGCAAAGGTGCCGATGTTCAGGTTGATGGTGGGCACGCCGATGGCGGCGGGCACGTTGTCGTTGAGGCTGCTGGCCGCGGTGGACAACTTCTCGAGCTTGTCCACGCCCACCACCTCGGCCGACTGCCAGGCCGCCTGGATCGACACGTCCGACAGGTTGCTGCGCTCATGCGGCGGCCGGTCGCCGAACCAGGTCAGTTCCATCTTGACCGCCTGGGCGCTGTTGTCGGGCACGCCGTAGCGGCTGTTCTCTTCGGTCACGCCAGCCTGGAACAGCGGCTCGATACGGCCGCGGATGTCCTTGAGCGGATCGAGCCGGGGCGAGCGCATGTCCACCTGCACGGTGCAGCTGGGCACCACGGTGCTGCCCGCGGCCGGGTCTTCACAGCTCACCACACCCACGGTGTAGGTGGTCTTGAGCGCCTGCTTGTCGTCGTCCCAGGGCGTCTTCACGTCGGCGATGCGGGCGATGGAGGCCGCCGCTGCTTCCAGGGCGCTGGGCGCCGTGGCACCGGCCGCGGTGGGCGCGGTGTACTTCATCTCGAAGCGGTAGCTGCCGATGAAGTTGATGGTGCCGCTGCCACCGTCGATGCTGAAGTTGGTGACGAAGTTCAGCGGGTTGGTGCCGGTGCCCAGGTTCTGGTCGTAGCCGTACAGCTGCTTCATGCCGGCCAGGTTGCCCTTGCCTTCTTCGCCCGCGGTGCCACAGAACCACATGTCGTACACCGGCTTGATGTTGTACTTCTTCATGGCCTTGGCCAGGTTGAAGACACCCGAGGTGTTGCCCATCGCATCGCTGATGCCCGGCACGTACAGGCGCATCGCGCCGGCGTTCCTGGCCGCCGTTTCGTCGGCAAAGTACTGGCGCGCCTTGATGTAGCTGGCGTCCTGCACGATGCGGCCGGCAGCATCGAAGCTGAGCTGCTCCGGTATCGCCGCCAGCTCGCCCGGCGTGGTGACGATGGCCTGCCCGATGGGCTGCAGCTTCACCGGCTCGAACGGATCGGTGGCCGGCGGCAGCACCTCGGGGTTCACGGTGTCGATGTGGCCTTCCACCAGCACCTTGGGGTACTGGCCGCGGTAGGCCTGGGCGCCCGCGCTGGCTGAATAGCTGCCCTTGATCTCCACGCACATGTTGTAGACCGGCAGGCCGTCCACCAGCTGCACGTCGCTGCCCGGCAGCTGGCCGTCGGCGCGGGTCTTGATCTCAGTGGCGGCAAAGCCCCATTCCTGCAGCGCACGGCGCTGGATCTCGGCGGCGCGCCGCATCTCGAAGCGCGAGGGCGAGGCGATACGCACCAGCTCCATGTGCTGGTCGAAGCGGGCCTGCGTGCTGGCGGGGCTGGACCATTCCTGCACCATCGCCATCACCGTGGGGTCAACCGTGATCTTCTGCGCCGCTGCCCGCACTTCCGGCGAGATGGTGGGCACGTCGCTGGGCGTGGCCGGCGGCGGGGTCTCGGGCGTCGTGGGCCCGTCGTCGTCGCTGCCGCCGCATGCGGCCAGCGCCAGGGCCACCGAGCAGGTCAGCAGTCTGAGGTTCATCGGGTTCGGCCTGGTGAGAGTTGGCATTGCGCCCTCCTGTCAAGTGCTTCATCAGTGAGTCATGCAACAGGACCACCGACGCTCGTGGTCCCGCTGCAGCGGGTCGTGCCCACAAGTTCCGCAATCGATGTGCCATGCAGGCGCGCACGCGGCCGGCGACCCAGGAAATCAACGGGGGCAAGCACTTGGCGCAGGCGCAGGCCTGGGGCACGGCGCGACGTCGCGTCGGGATCCCGACGATGCGGCACGGCATGCCGTCGGCATTCCGACGAATACGGCGCCAAGTTGTCTAGACAAGCAGGCCCTGCGGTGGCGGGCGCCGTTGCGCCCGGTTGCAACATGGCCTGTTGGCAGCCGTGGCGGCCTTGCGCCGGCCTCGTAAGCTGAAGCCTGTGAACCCGCTGCCTGGCCCCGGCAGACGGGTGGTGGTCGGGAGGAGGAGAAGGGCCGATGGCGATGCAGCAGGTGTTGGCCGGTGGCGGCGCATTCACGTTGACCGCGTTGGCGGTGTTGTTCTGGTTCGTGTGGCAGCGCCTTCGTTACCCCAGTGCACCCTGGTTCTGCGCCGCCTTTGCGACCGCCGGGGCGCTGTATGCGGCCTATGCGCTGCTCGGCACCGACGTGCTGCAGGCAACGCCCGATCCGCTGGCCCTGGCCCGCACCGTGGCCGGCGTGCTGTTCGGCCAGGCGCTGGTGCAGCTCACCGGCCTGCCGGCTGCGCTGCGGCGGCGCCTGTCCGGCGCCTTGCTGGCTTATGGCCTGGTGGCCGGGGCGTTGACCGCCTGGTTGCCGCTGGGCCGTGGCGGGCAGCTGCTGGTGTGGCTGCCGCTGGCGCTGGGCCAGGTGACGCTGTTCGCCTGGATGGCCCGCCGCGAGCCGCGCCACGGCCACAGCCTGGTGTGCGTGGCCCTGCTGCTGCTGCCGCTGGGTTATGCGGTGGCGGCCACCTTGTCGCTGCCCTTGACCTGGGTGCGCTACCAGGCACCGGCGCCTTGCGTGCTGGTGGCCATGGCGGCCTTGATGGTGCGCATGATCTGCGACCACGACCACCTGAGGCAGGCGCTGGACGACCGCACCGCTGCCCAGCAGGCGCTGCAGGACAGCCATGCCCAGCTCGACCTGCGGGTGCGTGAGCGCACGCAGGAGCT
>CAKZXL010000158.1 GCA_937883885.1 uncultured Aquincola sp.
AAGCTAATGTTGTTTATCTTGGTGGCGCTGCGATTGAACCTGGTTGCCAGCGAACTCTCACCGCGGTGAGAGTCTCGGCAGACTAGGCGCGGGGAGGCTGTAGCACGCCAAGGCGTTCGGGATGGGCCTCAAGTTCACTGCCCGGGAGGCAGGCCGCAGCCCCAATTGAGGCTCCAGGAAGCCGCCGCTCGCGGAGACCAGCCATCGGCCAGAAGCCGTCACTCTCGAATGGCCGGTTCAGCGCAGGCCAACCCTCGGCCGAGATCGACCAGCAGTTCGGCACCCCACGCTGAATCTGGCCTGCTCCTCGCCTGCGCCAGCAGGGCGCTGCATGAATTCCACGCGCCAGGGAATAAAACGGCTCGACCTGCGCTCTTGATCCTCATGGGGCCGCATGGCCCAGCTCTGCACTGCACAAACCCGGCTCCGGTGTCGATGCAGCGTTGCAACGAAGCCGACTTCTCCCCACCCCAAACATCCAAGGCCCCAATGAGTAACCAGCGTCGCGACATCCTGAAGTTTTCTCTGGCGGCGGCAGCCGCCACGACCTTGCCAGCGATGCAAAGCCTGGCCCAGGCCCAGGGCACGGCAGCCACGCCTGGGCCGGCGATACCGACCAGCACCGTTGGCGGCATCGACGCGCGTGACCGCGTCTTCATCACCAACGAAGACTCCAACACCGTGGTGGTGATCGACCCCAAGACCAACACTGTCGAATCGACTATCAACCTGACCAGCTTCGACGAAGACCCGCGGCCACCCTTCCGCTACGTCACTGCCGGCGTGGCGCCGACGCACGCGGCGATGATCCACAAGCCGCTGTACCACGGCTGCATCGACGCGCACGGCGCCGTGCCTTCGCCTGACGGCCGCTTGCTGGCCACCAGCGGGCGCGGCTCGAGCAACATCTACCTGATCGACGCCGAGCAGCGCCGCGTCATCGGCAACACGCCCAACCCGGCGGCCGGCCCGACGACCAACCCCGAGCGCCTGAGCAGCGGCCTGCTGCTGGGCCGCGAACCGCACGAGCCCACCTTCACGCGCAACGGCCGGGAGCTGTGGGTGACGCTGCGCGGTGAAGACCGCATCGCCATCGTCGATGTCGATCGTGCGCTGCGTCAGTTGCGCGGCGCCGACAACACGGGCGCCAGCGCCGTGCGCCAGTTCCTGCCGACGATCAACGGCCCGGCCCAGGTGTGGTTCAACCGCGAAGGCACGCTGGCCTTCGTGGTGAGCCAGAAGGTGGCCATGGTGGATGTGTTCCGCGTCAACCCCGGTGCCGACGGCCACAGCCAGCCGCAGAAGCTGAGCACGCTGGACATCAGCGCCCAGGACAAGCCCGGCTTCACGCCCTTCATGAAGACCACGCCCGACGGCGCCGAAGTGTGGTTCTCGCACAAGCTGGCCGATGCGGTGTCGTGCCGTTCCACACGCGGTGGCTTCGACCTCATCGACAGTGTCTCCTTGGGCATGGGCGCGCGGCCTAACCATGTTGAATTTGTCAGCAACGCGCGCGGCAGCGTGGTCTACGCCAGCCTGGCGCGCATCGACGACGGTGGCCCCGGCGGCGTGGCCTCCAGCCCCATCGCCATCATCGACCGCAGCGCCGCCGGAGGGCAGCGCAAGGTGGTGGGCAGCTTCTTCAGCCACGGCCGCGAAGCCCATGGGCTGTGGACCAACCCCGAAAATACGCTGCTCTACATCGCCCACGAGCAGGACGAACTGCCCGGCACGCCCAACGCCGGCCAGACGGTGTGCAGCGCCTTCGACGTCAGCGACCCGCTGCGACCCGCTTTCATCGCGCAGATTCCGCTCGGCAGCCTCAACTTGCCATCGGGTGCGCTGCGCAACAAGAAGAGCATCAACCTGGTCTATGTGCGCGTGGGCGCCAAGGGGCAGACGGCGTGAACAACGGCGTGAAACACGGCATGGCCGAAAGCCACGGGTCGCATGGCGTCAGCACTGCGAAGGCGGCGCCAGCCAACACCTTCCAGCGCGAGATGGACGCCTCGATGGCGCAGATGATGCAAGCCATGCACGGCCCGGGCTATGTCGGCAACGCCGATGTCGACTTCCTGGCGATGATGATTCCGCACCACGCCGGCGCAGTGGACATGGCCCGTCTGGTGCTGCAGCACGGCCGCGATCCAGCCACGCGGCAACTGGCCGAAGAGATCATCTCGGGCCAGACCATCGAGATCGAAAGCATGACGCGGCGGCTCGCGGCCCTGCGGCAGCGGCCGGCTGCAGGTGCGGCAGCGGAATTTCCCGCGCTGGGCGGTACGCGCGGGCCGTGATGGCCAGCGTCATCGCGAAACGAGGGTAAGCCCTGACGATGGCCATGGAATGAACTGCGAGGCATGGCGCTCTTGATCCACATGCTGTTCCAGTCGGCGGAGTCCCGCTACAACCTCTGGGTGCGAGAGCACTACCGCTTCCTGCTGCGCAGTGCGTGGGCCCTGACGGGTTCGCGCGCCATCGCCGAAGACGTGGTGCAGGACTGCTTTGCCAGTGCCTGGAAGCACCGTGAGCAGCTGCGCGACGCCACCTTGGCGCGCGCCTGGTTGTTCCAGATCATGCGCCGCGCCGCCTACCGCCATGCCACGCCGGGCATGCAGTCACTCGACGACGAGGATCAGCCCGAGCAGGCCGCCCCGGATGCCGGGCTGGACGACAAGCTGGACGTCGTCAAGGCGCTCGCGCGGCTGGCGCCGATTCACCGCGAGGTGCTGGTGCTGTTCTATTTCGACGATATGCCCACCGCGCAGATGGCCGAGGCGCTGGAGATCGCGCCGGGCACGGTGCTGTCGCGCCTGGCCCGCGCGCGTGACGCGCTGAAGCTCGCGATGGGCGTGCCCGTGCAGACGCCCACGGGCGCCCGGGTGACGCCGTTGCGAAAGACCCAGCCATGAAACTGCGACCGCCCACCACCGAGCCCGAGGACAGCGCCTTCGATCTGCGCGCCCGCGCCGAGCTGTCCCTCGCCTTCGAAGCCGTCGACGCGCCGGTGCATCTCTATCGCACACCGCAGCCCTTGATGGCCCGGCGCAGCTTCCAGCGCGTGGTGCTGGGGTTGCTGCTGGCCGGCAGCGGCACCGGCACCGTGCTGGCCATGCGCCCTCCAGAACTGGTGCGCGGTGCCATCGAGCACGAATATTTCGAACGCACGCTGCGCGGCACCTTCATGGACAGCGCGCCGCTGCTGCAGCACCTGGGGCTGGGCGGCAAACAGGCGGTGCCCGGTTTCCCACAGCTGATGCGCCCTTGCGACATCGACGGCCACCTCGTCTACCACCTCACCACCTTCTTCGAGAAGGGCGGCATGGTCACCGTGTTTGCCTTCGACCAAGCGGTTGCGCTGAAGCAGGGCAGCGGCTGGTGGGGCAGTGTCCACTGGCAGGTCATCACATCGCGCGACGGCAAGCCGCTGGTGCTGGTGGCGCAGAAAAAACAGGCGCTGGCCGTGGCACAAAAACAGTTTGGCAAGGCCGACGGCTGAGCCGCACCGGCCCCGATGCAAGCAAACCACCCGCACCCCCCCCAAGGAGCAACGATGAACGAAACCCCGACTTCCCTGCCGCGCCGCCACCTGTTGGCAGGCAGCGCCAGTGCACTGGCGGCCGTGGGCCTGGCCAGCTTCACACGCGGCGCCAGCGCTGCGGCGCACGCGCCCATGGCGGCAGCAGCGCCCAAGCCCTTGCCGGCCTACGTGGCCTGGAAAGACCCGGCCAGCCTCATCGTGCACAGCGCCACCACCATTGAAACCAAGCGCGCGGCCTTCGGCAGCGGCGTCATCACGCCGGCCGAGCAGCTCTACATCCGCAACAACCTGCCGGCGCCGGACGCTTCGATCATTGCCGACCGCGACGCCTGGGAAGTGTCGATCGAAGGCGTGAAGGCGCCGCGCAAGCTCACGCTGCGCGAACTGAAGACCATGGGCGTGGAAACCACCGCCATGGTGCTGCAGTGCTCGGGCAACGGCCGCGGCTACTTTCCCAGCAAGCCCAGTGGCACGCCGTGGCAAGTGGGCGCAGCCGGCTGCGTGATGTGGACCGGTGTGCCGGTTCGGGTGGTGGCCGAGGCGCTGGGCGGTGTCACGCCCGGCGCCGCTTTCCTGACCGGCACTGGCGGCGAGAAATTGCCTGATGGCCTGGACCCGCTGAGCATCATCGTCGAGCGCTCGGTGCCCGCTGCGGCCATGGCCGACGCGCTGCTGGCCTGGGAAATGAACGGCGTGCCGATCTCGCTGGCCCACGGCGGCCCGCTGCGCTTGATCGTCCCCGGCTACACCGGCGTGAACAACATCAAGTACGTCAAGCGCCTGGCCTTCACGGCCAAGGAGACCGAGGCGCGCATCATGTCGCACGGCTACCGCATCTCGCCGCCGGGTGGCAAGGGCGACCCGAGCCAGCCCTCGGTGCAGGAGATGACGGTCAAGTCGTGGATCAACTCGCCCGCACCCGAAGCCATCGGCGTCAAGGCGGGCCTGGTGCAGGTGCAGGGCGTGGCCTTCGGCGGCCTGAACGGCGTCAAGCGCGTCGAAGTCTCGCTGGACGGCGGCAAGACCTGGAGCGACGCGCGTCTCACCGGCCCCGATCTCGGTCGCTTTGCCTGGCGCCAGTTCGTGCTGGCCGCGAATTTGCCGGCCGGCAGCTACACGCTGGCCAGCCGCGCCACCGACACCGCGGGCAATGTGCAACCCGAGCAGCGCCTGGAGAACGCCGGCGGCTACAACAACACGAGCTGGTCCGACCACGCCGTGAAAGTGATGGTGGCCTGACCATGCGCATCAGCACTTCACAGCGGCGCGGGCTGCGGGTTTGGACCTTTGCATCGGTACTGACGCTGGGCGGGCTGGCTTGGCCAGTGCTGCCAGTGCTGGCAGCCGACGACAGCGCGCAACTTGCCCTGGGCAAGAAGTTGTTCTTGCACGGAGTTGCGCCGTCTTGCGCCGTCTGCCACACCTTGCAGGCGGCGGGCGCTGAAGGCGCCGTCGGTCCGGTTCTCGATGAGTTGAAGCCCGACGCTGCCAGGGTGGCCAAAGCCTTGCGCAACGGGCTTGGCCAGATGCCTTCCTACAAGGACAAACTCAACGACGCAGAGATCGCCGCTTTGGCGCTTTACGTCTCGAAGGCCAGCGGCGGCGGGAAGTAAGCCGGTTCAGCCGGAGGCCGGCAATGCAAGTTCTTCGCCGGCGCCCGTTTTGGGCGTGCCTGCGCATGCAGGCGACTGCTTCGAGGCGTTGAACCTCACGCGGTCAATGTCGCGACCGGGTCGATTTCGGCCAGCCAACTCGGCGAACAGGCTGCCGGAGACCGGTCATTGAGCTCCGGCCCTGTGCCCGCCGCGGCGTGAGTACCGTCAGTTCGAAACGAACTCATCGCCCAAGATCGCGGCGACGTCCTGGCGCTCGCCCAGAAGCCGGACCACATCAAGGTGGTCCCCGCGTTCGAAGTAGCACCACAGCAGCGGGAACTTTGCGACCCGCCAGGTCCGAAGCCCTGGAATGCCAAGAAGCCTTCCGAGCGTCGGTGAGCCGATGCCAGGGTAGAGTTCGATCTGGTCAAGCGCGGCGTTTGTGGCCTTGGCCACCTTCACCGCAACGCGGGTGCCACCCTCGTTGCGGTAGTAGCGGACTTCGCCCTGCTGGTCGCGCAGCGCCTGCGGGCGCAGAACCGCCGCCTTCAATCGATCTCGCCGCGAGCGATCGCCAGCAGTTCCTTCTCGTCCGCCTTGGTGCGACGATGGCCGGGCCCGGACGCCAGCCCTTCCTCGATGAGGTCGCGAAGCCGCTTCTTGGCCTGCTCTTCCTGGTCACGCCTGACCAAGTCGCGGATGTACTCGCTGGTGTTGCCGTAGTTGCCGGCGGCGACCCGGTTGTCGATGTACTCGCGCATCGACTCGGGCAAAGCGAAACTCATAGTCTGGCGGCTCATGGAGGGATCTTGGTCGGTTTAACAACGGTTGTCAACTCGCCGGCTGGCATCTTGCCAGTTCAAGGAATGCTTGCCTCGTCACGAAACCAAGCGCGCTGCCTGGCCCGGCACGCGTTGGATCAGCGCCGCCGCGAACTTCTCGACGCCGAATCTCATCGTGCCGCGGAAGTTGACATGCGAGAAGTGCGCCGGGCCGATACGGCGCAGCCATTCGTCTTCGACTGGGATCCCGTCTCGCTTGAGCCTCTCGACAACCTCGTGCATCCTTGCGGTGTTCCAGGCCAGCACGATGTTCGTCAGCAGGCGTGCGAGCCGGAAATCGCCTTCATCTCGTCGCGGCGCCGGCCGCGCTCCGGCGCCACCTTGCCCGAGTACACGGCGCGCTGAAGCTGATGCACCGACTCGCCACGGTTCAGCAGAGTGTGGATCTCGCGGCGGAAGTCATCGATGGCGATGTAGTCGCACAGGAACACGGTTCGCAGCAGTCGGCCCAGATGTTCCGCAGCCCGGTGCAGTGGATCCCCCTGAGCGGCCGATCCGAATCGTTGCAACGCCAGCGTGGCGGATACACGTCCCGAGCGGATCGACGCCGCCAGGCGCAGTAACTCGTCCCAGCCGCGTTCGATGGCGGCCAAAGACACGCGCCGGACGGTGACCGCTTCCAAGCCATCCGGAACGATGAAACCACGCGGCAGGTAGAGCTTTCGTTCGGCCAGATCCCGCAGCCGCGGGCACAGGTCAAAGCCCAGCAGCTTGGCGATGGCCATCGCCGGATTCGTGTAGCCGTGGGTGTCGACCGCCAGTAGCGAGATCCGAACCCTGTCTGCGGCGCTGTTGTGCTGCTCGATGCCCTCGATGGCGACGCCGGCCTGTCGTTCATTGAGCACGATGGGCTGGTCGTAGACGATGCCCCAACGGTCGCGCACGTGGGTGTACAGGCCAGCGGCGTATGTGCGACGGCGCGGATCAACGCGGGCGTTCCAGAGGTGGCGCGACGCGTCCAGCGACATCATGTCGGCCGATGCCTTGTCGCCGTCGCCCCAGAGTGACGCGATTGGGATCCGGCACTGGAACTCGGCCACGCGCTCGTTGGCGCGGCGCAGTCGGCCGCTGCCTTCCAGGGCGCGCATGGCCACAGTGACTTGAGTGGGTTCCAGGCCGGGGATCATTGACGCCACGCCCTTGGCATCTGCATCGGTGCCGTGTGCCAGCAACGCGCCGTAGAGGGCAACGAGCTCGTCGGTGGACTGCGCGCGGTGGCCGAGCAGCGCTTCGCTGAACCCGGTGGCGGCATCCACCTCCAGAAGCATGTCCGGGAACTGCACGCTGCCGATGAGGTTGTAGATGGTTTCACGCGTGCGGACCGGCTCGGCTTGATCCGGCAGTGCCGTGATCGCCGGCAGGTGGAGCATGCCGTCGGCGCCGATCTCGACCTTGCCGCGCCGCTGGGCCTCTGCCACCGCAGACATACCGGCCATCAAGTTGGCCAGCAAGGGCTCCAGGAAGTCGGCTGCGGACTTCGGCATGCCCAGCAACGCAACCTGCTCGTCCCGTTGCAAGGCCCAATCCGCCGGCGGGATGAGCATCTGGTCTCGCTCCCGAAAACTCAGCGAGTGGGCCAACCAGACACTGCCTCGGCGCAGGCTCTTGCGCAGCGACATCATCGTGCAGGCCTCGAACGCCCGAAATCCTGAGCGAGGGTCCAGATCGCGGACCAGGCCGTGCCAGGCTGCGCCGACATCTGGCAGCGGGACGCCCTCCTTCAGCTCGGTCACACCTTGGCGCTGCAGATCCGTCCAAGACTTCCACTGTTCGAAGCCCGGATCGCCAGAGCGGCCACCGAAGTCCAGGTCCGTCAATGCCGCCAGGCAGGCGTGCACGCGCTGGCTGTCTTCCGCCAGAGCCTTGCGAACCAGGGACACAAAGCTGCCGCTGGCAGCTTCGCCGAGCTCGGCGAGCAGATCTCTTGCTTCCAGGACTCGCGCCTGCCAGGTCTTGGATTCGTCGTGCAGGACGGAACGTGCCTTGGCTGCCTGCTGGATCGGGCCTGTCGTGCCCCGGATACGGTTTGACTGGGCCTTGTCCGCCGCCTCGCGGAACAGTTGCTGGCTGCGCCGGCTGGTCTGCAAGAGGGCGACATCGGTGAGTTCGAGCAGGGTCACCCGCAGAAAGCAGACCAACTCGATCAGTTGGCGCGTTGGCTTGATCTCCCGCGTCTTCACGGGGCGCCTGGCCTGGACCTGACGGGCGTAGGCCTGCTGCTTGGCCAACGATACGGCGCTCAGGTTCCAGTCCTGGGCACCGAGCTCCTTCAGGTAGCGGACCTTGTCGATGGTTTCGGTAAGAGTGCCGGGGCCGTGACGCTTCGACGGGTTCTTCAGCCACTCCAGGTGCGTCGTGTCGGTGCCTGGCCGAGCGCTGTATGCGGCGGCGACAACTTTCTGGGCCGCTGCCGGCGGCACGGCGGCATTGACCGCGCCGAGGATCTGCGACTCTACCGCTGCAAATGCGACACGAGCCCAGTCCTGCAGGCGGCGCGCTCCTGGGATCAGGATGCGCCGCGTGAACAGCCAGTGGCTGGCCGACTGGACCAGGTCATCGGCGTGGGACACGTCGGCAGCTTGGGCCAGCAGGGCCGCTGTGAGCGCCGCTTCGTCGTCGACTTCAAGCTCGCGCAGGCCCAAGTAAGTCTTGGCCCATAGCTGGTGCTTGGAGAGCGTCTGCCGGCGCTTGTAGATCGACCGCAGGCTGGCGATGGACGGCGGCGACACGGCCAGGACCTGGGCGGTGTGTCGCAGGAGGTTTCGGGGGAGCACGTTGAAACCGTCAAGCGGTCGGCCGGCCACGCGCATGAACATAAGCATCAGCGCCGCGGGCAGGCGGTGGTCGCTGCGGAACTGCTCCCGGACGGCCGCCACCTCCGCTGACGTGAGCGTGAAGAACTGCTCCCGGTCGAACTCACTAAGGCGAGGCGGCAAGGCCTCCTGGCCGACGAAGCGCAGGGCGAAGGCGGGCATGGCGGTGGTCAGCGGCAGGGGGGCGGTCAATGTACCGCCACGGCCGCCGCCAAGGCAGTCGGGCGCTCATCTTGCGAGGGTGGCGCCCGCCGGGAACCCGCATGGATACTGGGTTTCAGGCGAAAGCGCACCAATCTGCACGAAAAGTACGACTACCCCGACTGACGAGAAGCTGGTTGCGCCGTTTGTCGGCTACGAGCTGATCGAGGACCGGTTCGACCGCGAGGTCAATCGCAACCAGATCGGGCGGCCGGAGTTCTTCGCGCTCGGCCTCAAGGCCAGCGTCCGCCTCGGCTGGGCTTCGACCGGTCTGGGTTCCACACGCGACGCCCTGCTCTATGCCGCTTCGGTGAGCCGTGGCTTCGAGCCCGCGCCGGGACAGATCCTCTTGGGCTCTGCCGATATCGTCGGGCGCTACGCCGAGTCGCAGGTGCAACGCCAACGTCTGGGGCTGCAGGCGCGCTGGTTCGTGCCGCATCACGGGCGCTGGGTGATTTACGCAAGCGCTGCGGGCGATCTGCTGACCCGACCGGCGCCCACGGAAAGCCTGCTGCTCGGCGGCGAGGAGGGTCTTCGGGGCTACCCGCTGCGCTACCAAAGCGGCACACGCCGCGCCCTCTTCACGCTCGAGGAGCGCTACTTCACGGATCTCTTCGTCTGGCGGCTGTTTCGGCTGGGCGGCGCGGCTTTCGTCGATGTCGGCCGGGCCTGGGGCGGTACGGACACGAATGCACTCAACCCCGGTTGGCTGAGCGACGTCGGATTCGGACTGCGGATCGCGAACTCGCGCGCCGCCTTCGGCAACGTGCTGCACATCGACCTCGCGTTCCCGCTCAACGCCACACCCGACATCAAGCGAACCCAGCTGCTGGTCAAGACCAAGTTCAGCTTCTGACGAACGATCGCCTCAAGGCCGAGGGAAGCGGATGCGCACCTCGAGGCCCCGCCCCGAGACCGGAGTGCGCAGCTCGACCGTCGCGCGATGGCGCTCCGCGATCGCCTTGACGATCGCCAAGCCAAGGCCGCTGCCGTCGCGCGACTGGCTCTGCGCCGTTTCGCCGCGGTGGAAACGCTCGAACATCCGTTCACGATCCGCTTCGGGAATGCCAGGGCCATTGTCGGCCACGCGGATCACGGGCCGGCCGTCTTCGATGCCCGCAGACACATCGACGATTCCGCCCGCAGGCGTGTAGCGCAGGGCGTTCTCGATCAGGTTCTCCAGCAACACGCCCAACCGCGGTTCGTCGCCCATGGCCGGTACGGGGACCAGCGCGTCGGCACCGAGGTCGAGGCCGGACTGTTCTGCCTTGACGCTCATCGCGGCCACCTGTGCGCGTACCAACGCCGCCAGGTCGAGCGGCGCCATCTTGGTCGCCTCGCCATCCTGCTCCGAGCGTGCCACTTGAAGCAACTGCTGAACCAGTCGCTGCGAGCGGTCGACGCCGCTGTGGAGTTCGGCCAATGCGCGCTGCCGTTCGCCATCATCCGTCGTCCGCTCCAGCAACTGCAGTTGCAGGCGCAAGGTCGTGATCGGTGTTCTCAACTCGTGCGCAGCGTCGGCGAGAAACCGGCGCTGCGCTGTGAAGGCAATACCAAGCCGCTGCATCAGCCCGTTGATCGAGTTCACGAGCGGCACGATCTCCGCCGGCGCGTCGTCGGTGGTTATGGCCTCGAGCGATCCAGCGCTGCGGCGCGCGATATCGCGCGCGGCCGCATCGAGCGGCTGCAAGCCCCGGCGCAGCGCGAACACGAGCAGCGCGCCGATTAGAAGAACCAGCCCGATCAGTGGCGGAAACACCTTGCCCGCCGACTCACCGGCCATCTCTTTGCGCGACGCCACCCGCTGCGCGGCCTGCGCCACGCCGGCGGGGCGCACGCTCGAATACACGATCCATTCCTCGCCAGCCACGACCGGGCGCGACAGGCCTTCGATGGTGGTGAAAGGCAGGTTCACGCGCGGGTCGGACGAGTACACACGCTGGCCTCGCGCAGTCCACGTCAGCGTGACGATCTCGGTCTCGTCGGGAACATCGGTACGCACAGGCTGTTCAAGCGGTGCCTCACCTTCTTCATGATGACCGGCATGGTGGTAGCTGGCCACCGCCTCGGCCACGTTGCGCAGGTCGCCGTCGAAAACCTCGTTCATCTCCTCGAGCGTGACGAGGTAGGTCACGAGCGCCACCAGCAGAGCACCCAGCGACAAGGCGCCGAGTATCCAGATCAGCAGCGTACGGCGGATGGATCGCAACGGTTTCCCCCCTGTTCGCCGGTCAGACGTCGGCGATGCGGTAGCCGACGCCGCGAACGTTCTTGATCAGGCCGCCGCCAAGTTTCTTGCGGAGGTGATGCAGGTGGACCTCGATCGCGTTGCTTCCCACCTCCTGGCCCCAGCCGTACACCGACTCCTCGAGCTTCTCGCGAGACAGCACCGCGCCTGGGCGCTGGAGCAGCGCCTCCAGCACCGCGAACTCCCGGGCGGACAGGTCGACCGGCGCTCCATCGCGCGTCACGGTCTTGCGCAGCGGATCGAGCATCAGGGTGCCGTGGCTCAGCACAGGAGAACCACTGCCGGCATGGCGGCGCAGCAGCGCGCGGACCCGGGCCACCAGTTCGTCCAGATCGAAAGGCTTGAGCAGATAGTCGTCGGCGCCTGCGTCAAGCCCGCCAATGCGGTCCTTCACCGTGTCGCGTGCCGAAGCGATCAGCACCGGCATCGAGTTGCCCAGCGCGCGCAGGCTGGCCAGGATGGCCATGCCGTCCTTCTTAGGCAATCCCAAGTCGAGGATCGCCAGGTCGTACACGCCGTTGCCCAGGGCCAATTCGGCGGCTCGTCCGTCGGTCACCCAATCGACGGCGAACCCGGCCGCACTCAAGCCCTGCCTGACGGCCTTGCCAATCATCGAATCGTCTTCGATCAGGAGAATTCGCATCGTAGGGAGTTCAGAGCCGAGGCCGCGCCCGCCACCAACTTGCAAGGGCTAGAC
Organism: uncultured Aquincola sp.; assembly: GCA_937883885.1. Next base: position 11,938 of record CAKZXL010000158.1, read on the forward strand.
GCAAGCGTGCATCGTAGTCCAGCAATCTGTGGATCAACGGCCCGGCACGGCGTCTCAATCCATGCGCCATCAGCGCGCTGGCCAGAGCCGCAGGAAAAGCCGCGACAACGTCATAAGGAAATTGCACCCCGACGTACACCCGGCTCCAACCTACCGCCAGACCAATGCCAAGCAGCGGAAAGCTCCACGGTGCAAACCGACGCGTGAATAGCGCCGATAGCGCAAGGCTCCAGAAAACTGTCACATGGTCGCTGGGAAATCCAGGGTTGTCCGCTCGCTGGAGGTACTGCGTACCCAGTTGCACGGCAAAGGGCCTCGGCTGCGGCCACAGCCAAGAAGCTGCTTGCACGAGTGCAAGCGCGATTCCAACGCTAGCCAGTAGTTCGAGAAGCTCAGCCCGCGCAGCCGCAGCCCCACGCGCCCACGACCACGCCAACGCAAGCGGCACGAAGAGGATCATCCAATTTGCGAGCAAAAGCGCCAGTAGCATCCTGCCAGGCGCAAGCCCTGGCCCGGCACTAAGGAGTTCGAACAAGTGGGCGTTGTCCATGGGGAGCGCGTCCCGCGCGACGGATGTGGCGAGCGAAACTTCAGCTCGGATGGTTCGAGCGGGAGACTTAACTCGCGCTTAACCGACGGCGACGTGGCCGGCGCGCAACAGCTTCACGAGAAGGACTTTCCAGTGATCTCGCTCAGGCGGGTCGATCTGAGGGTCGTACGTAGAAAGGGCGGGCTCTTGGTTGGCGCGAGCGAGTTCCGCCCGACCCGGCGCTAACGCAGAGCGGGGGCGATCTCGCCCTCCGCGTTGCCAGTCTTAAGTTCTGCTTAAGGTACGGAACCGCAAACTCGACGCATGCACGATGACGCTGCCGCGAGCGATCGCGCCAAAGACGGTAGTGAATGCGGGGCGCGCTGGCGACGCCTCTTGCACTCCATGCTTCGTGGACTTGTCGCTTTGATCATCGGGCTGGCGTTCACATACTTCCTCGTTGAGGTCTAGGTCGCTAGGTGTCGAGTTCCCAGAGGTTGCTCACAGCCGGGATGCGGCTCATGGGCGGCTGGCGGTTGAGTGCGCAGTGTGGCTGATGCCAGTTGTAGCGATGCAGGAAGGGCTGCAAGGCGGCTTCCCGTTGGGCTGAGCTGACGTACGGCCTGGCATAGGCCCACTCCCGCAGGCTGGTCTGGACGAAGCGCTCGGCCTTACCATTGGACTTTGGCGTGTAGGGCCTGGTCTTGATGTGCCGGATGCCCAGCTCGTCGCAGGCGGCCTTGAAGGTGTTCTTGTAGCCTGTGCCGTTGTCGGTCATCACGCGCTCGATGCGCACACCCAGGCTGGCGTAGTAGGCCACCGCCTGCTGCAGGAACTGCACGCGGCTGACGGCCTTCTCGTCGGGCAGGACCTGCGCGAACGACACTCGCGAGTGGGCGTCGATGGCCAGGTGCACCATGTCCCAGCCGATGCCACGGTTGTGGTTCTTCGTGCGGTCGCCGGTGATGCGGTGGCCCGCGCCGTCGATGCGGCCAAGCTTCTTGGTGTCGATGTGCAGCAACTCGCCGGCTGCAGCGTGCTCGTAGCGCACGACAGGCACTGGCGGCTCCAGCGACGCCATGCGCAGCGTAGTTCAGTCGGTGTCGGCTAAACTCCGTCCGTGCGCCGCCTACTCCTCCTCTTTCTGTTGGCCGCTCTGCCTCTCCAGTTTGCCTGGGCTGCGGCAGCGACCTACTGCGGCCACGAGAAGGCTCCGAGTTCAGGGCACTTCGGGCATCACAGCCATCAGCACCAGGCGGAGGCGGAGTCCGATTCAGGATCCGCAGCCAAGAAGTCTTCGGTGCTCGCAGACGACCTGGACTGTGCTTTTTGCCACTTGGGATGCGTGCAACCCTGTACGAGTCAGCCCGCTTCGGTTGCTGCGATTCGATCCTCCGTCTTGGCACTGCCCACGCTTCTTCCTCCGGATTCCGGTCGCCCTGGCCGAATCGAACGCCCCAAATGGGCCCTTGCCGCCTGATTCGGCGAGGGACTGTCACATCCATTGAGGTTGCCCCTTAGCGACTGACGCCTCGCCGAATTCTTCCGCTTTGTTGTTCATTGCAACCTGGAGAATTCGATGCGAACGAAGTCGCTGGCCCTTGCCGGTGCCCTGCTCTGCTTGTCCAACATCGGGCAGGCGCAAGTCCCGGCGCAACAGCCTGGCGTCCTCGCCCCCGAAGCCGCACCGACTCAGGCGCAGCAGCGTCTGAGCCTCACGGAAGCGCTTGCGCTGGCCGAGGCGGCAAGCCCGACCCTGCGCTTGAAGATGGCCGAACTGTCGGCGGCCGAAGGGCAGCGTGCCGACGCAGGCGCGTGGCTCTACAACAACCCGCAGTTGTCCGTCGACCAGACGCGACGATCCGTGCCTTCTACCACCGGGTCGGAACGCCGGAGCGAGTGGGGTGCGGGGCTGTCCCAGACCTTCGAGGTGGGCGGACAGCCGTCCTACCGTCGCGAAGCCACCAGTGCTGCGCTGACCGCCCTGCGGCTGGAGATCGCCGACGTCCGTCGCCGCGTTCGCGCCGACGTGGCCGAGCGCCACACGCGCGTGCTCGCGCTGCAGCAGCGGGCCGACACGGAGACGCAGGCACTGAAGCTCTTCGATGACACGGCCGCCGCGGTGCAGCGAAGACGGCAGGCGGGTGAGGACACGCGGCTCGACGCCAACGTCGCTCGCGTCGAGGCGGAGCGCGCGCGCAACCAGTTGGCCCAGATTCAGGAGCAACTGCTCGAAGCACGCGCCGAGTTGGCCAGGCAGTTGCAACTGCCGCCCGGGAGCCTTCCGATGGCGACAGGCGAACTCGCGGCCCAGCGCCCCGGCTACTCGCTCGAAGCCCTGCTCGCGAGCGCCGACAACCAGCCTCGCGCCGGCGCACTGGCCGCTCGCGAGACCAGTGCCGCCGCGCGGCTGAAGCTCGAACGGGCCAGCACCTACCCGGACGTGACCGTGGGCCTGAACGTCGGTCGCGAGGGGCCCGGATCGGCGCGCGAACGCTTGACCACCCTGACCCTGTCCGTGCCCTTGCCGCTGTTCAAGCGCAATTCCGCAGGCATCGGCGCAGCCCAGACCGAGCTCACCCAGGTCCAGATCGAGCGGCAGGCGGCGCAGCGCGACGCCCGCGCAAGCGTCAGTTCGCTGTGGACGCGGCTGGCCAGCCTCGAGGATCGGATTCGCCGGCTGCAGGAGTCCGTGCTCCCTGCCCTGGCGGACAACCAGCAACTCTCCATCAAGTCGCAACAAGCGGGACAGA
>CAKZXL010000159.1 GCA_937883885.1 uncultured Aquincola sp.
AGTCACGCTCCGCCTGTTCCACCCACACCCGCGCCCGCTCCCGCGCGCCGGCCAGGCCCAGGGGGTGGGCCCGGTGGATTTGCAACTGCGCCATCTTGTCTCCGTCTTGTGCTGCGCGCAGCCGGACGATGCCGGCTGCGGGCATTGGAGGCGGAGGGTGGCGCGAGGGTTCCGCGGGGGCAGGCGGTTACTTCCACTCCCTTTGAGCCAAGGCGAATGCCGCAGCCCACAGCGGGCAGGACTTCTTGACGGTTGCGTCGGTGGCCAAGCGAAGAAGCGCATTGCCGAGCGCCTTGCCCACTACTTCGCCGGCAGTGCTGTCCAACTCGGTATGCAAGCCCATGCGAACCCGGTCCTTCGTCAGCTCCCGCGCGAGAGTTTCTAGCTGGCCGGTCTGCGCGGCATCGAGTTTGGCCAACGCGGGCAGCAACACCTGGAGTGCCGCCAGCACGGCGGCATGACCGCCCGGGTAGCTGGTGGTCGCTGGCACCGGCAAGAGCGGAACGACGGGTTGGCCCTTGTCCCAATCACCGGGCCGAGGCACGTTCATGCCCCGTTTGAGGCGGTTGACCACCAGCATCGTCACCGAAGTCAGCGCGTCGACAACCGCGACAGTGTGACGGATGGCGTCTGGCTTGGCGCTCAACGCACCCAGCATGACGAGCAGACCAACCTGGGGTTCGCTCGCGTGGAGCGCGGCTTCCAACAGGCGGCTCGGATCAAGCTGCACCTTGCCCACCGCCTCGTCGAACTCGGACTTTTGTCTTGACTGGCCTCCCGCGCTCGCCACCGCCTTGCCATCCACCGTCCAGTCCAACGACCAGGCATCAAGACCCAGGGCCGTCCAGCCGGTACCGGTCTGGTGGACCGGACGATGCCGAGCCAGGTCCCAAGCCAAGAGGCCGCGCAGAGTTTCTGCGTCCAGGTCTTTCCACTCATCGGCTATCGCGAGCGTATCGGCGTCCAGCGCGGACAGGTCCAACGCCGCAGCAGGCGTCTTGAGCACTGGAATCGTGCGCAGGTACGCAGCCCGCAGCACGATGTCGTCCACATCCTGGCTCTGAACCTGGGCCAGCCTCTGGTGGCTCTTCGGGGGTGTCGTCGCAGTCATCGTCCATCTCTCCTTGCGTCGGTCAAAGCGGAATCTCGGCGGCCAGCAGCGCTTCGGCCTGGCGGCGGGCCAGGGGCGTGGCGGCGGCCAGGTGGTGATCGATGAAGCGCTGCACCGAAGCCTGCGGGCGCAGGGCCAGGTAGCGGCGGGCGGTGGCGCGGGCCTGGTCGGGCAGGCCGGCTTCCATCTGGGCGACGATGAGCTGCACCAGGCTGGACAGGTGCAGGCCGTTCTGCCGCACCGAGGCTTCGGCGCAGGCCAGGGCCTGCGCGAAGTTGCCGGCGGCGCTGTGCACGATGGAGGCCATCAGGTCGCGCAGGTAGCCCATCGGGTCCAGCGGCGACAAGCTGCTGCCGCGGTCCAGGTCGGCGGTGGCGCTGGGATCGCCCAGCATGGCCTTGAGGTTGGCCCGGAACAGCCAGGCCAGCGGCTCGTTGGGCGCACGCTCGGTGGCCTCGGTCAGGCCCTGCATGGCAGCCGCCGGGTCGCGGTCTTCAAAGGCCAGCAGGTGGCCGCGGATGGCCAGGGCCAGGCCTTGGTCGGCTTCGGTGTCCAGCGCCCGCGCCAGGCACTGGCGGGCGGCCTGCATGCTGCGCACCCGGTCTTCGCTGAACGACTGCGCCACCTGCAGGAAGTGCCACTTGGCAAACCAGGCCTGCACCTCGGGCGCGCGCGGGTGGCGGTCCACCAGGTGCAGCAGCAGTTGCTCGGCCTGCAGCACCTCGTCGCGCGACAGGCGGTGCAGCAGGTCCATCGCGCTGAGCAGCAGCGCATAGGCGGGCAGGTTGGGCAGTGCGCTGCGGTGCAGGCGCTGCAGCTGCCGGCGCACCAGGGCCTGGCACAAGGCATCGGCCACCCGCACCGAGAGTTCGTCGCCCGGCGCCATCAGCCCGTCCAGTGCCGATTCGAACTGCCCTGCCCACACCGGCGTGCCGCCTTCGTCCAGCTCCATCTGCAGCTGCAGCCGGCCGTTGCGCAGCGCCAGCTGGCCGCTGGCGCACAGGTCGAACTGCATGCCCTCACGCAGCGGCCCGGGGTCCAGCGCGCGGCGGTGCAGCGCCTGCACCGACAGCCGCGACACCACCTGCAGATCGCGTGAGCGGCCCAGCGCGGCCACCAGGTCGTCGGTGAGCACGCCGGCCAGCTCGGGCGGCAGCAGCGTGCCGGCCAGCGGCCGCAAGGGCAGCACCAGCAGCAGCGGACGTACCGGCCGCGGCGCCGGCAGACCGGGTTCGGCCGACAGCGCCGGTTCCGCGCCCACGGGCCGGGCGCGGTAGGCGCGGCAAGGCTGGTCGATGTGCTTCAAGAAGCAGTCGCCCAGGTCTTCCAGCGCCGCATGCACGCCCGGCACCAACTGCTCGCGCAGCTCGGCCGACACCACCACATCGCCCGGCCGGCCCAGCGCCGCCAGCCGCGCCGCCAGGTTGACGCCGGCGCCGAACACGTCCAGCTCGGTGACGATGACCTCGCACACATGCACGCCGATGCGCAGCAGCATCGCGGCTTCGGCCGGCAGGCCGGCGTTGCCGCGGGCGCACAGGGCCTGCAAGGCAAAGGCCGTGGCCACGGCCTGCGGCGCATCGCGAAACTCCAGCAGCATGCCGTCGCCCAGGCTTTTGACCAGCCGGCCGCCGTGGCCGGGCAGCAGCTCGTCGGTGGTGGTGCGGGTCAAGGCGCACCAGCGGGCGATCACCGCTTCTTCATGCGACAGCAGCAGCCGCACCGACTCCACCACGTCCACCACCACCACGGTGCGGCGCACGCGCGCCAGCGGCTGGGCAGACGGGGCATGGGCGTCGGGCTGTGGCATGGGCGGGGGTGGCGCAGCGGGCCGCAGCACGTGCCGGCTCCACCGCGCCGCAAGGCCGAAGGAAACCAGACGTTACGGCCGCCCCGCGCGGCCCGCATCCACACAACGGTGGAGCCGGCGCCTGCCGGCTGCGGACACCTAGCCCGGATCTTTCACGAACAGCTCGCTGATCTTCCTGGCGCAGGCGGGTGGGGGCTCTGGGTGGTGTCACTGGGGCATAGGCGGCCCAGCGCGGTTGGGAAGGCGAGGTTCGGACGCACCACCCCCTTACCCCCGTTGTTGTTCAGCGTGCCGGGGACAGCACTGGGCGGTGTTTATGGCGCCAGCGCTTGCGCGGCGCTGGCGAAGGCGCTGCGCATGGGATGGCTTGAAGCGAGCAGCACGCGCACACGGCGAGTGTTGCGCACGATGGCCGCGGCGATCTTGAGCAGCTTGACGCGGATGGTGGCCGTGCACGCCTGGGCCAGCTCGGTGCCGGCCAGGGCCTGGCGGCGCAGCTGGATCATCAGCGTGTAAGCCAGCGCGGCCAGCAGCAGGCGCAGCTGGTTGGCCCAGAAGCGGTGGCAGCTGGCGCGCCGGCCGAACAGATCGAGCTGCGCTTCCTTGATGCGGTTCTCGGCCTCGCCGCGGCTACAGTAGCGCTTGTCATACACGTACTTCGGATCGCCCTGCAAGCTGGTGACGATGAAGCGCGGGTTGGCTCCCTGCGGGCCATGCTCGAGGCGGGCGATCACGCGGCGCTGGCGGTCCCAACTGTCGGCGGCGTAGCCGAAGTCACCATGCAAACGCTGCTTGGTGCCACGGGCCTGGTACTGATCGGCCAGTGCCAGCATGGCCAGCTCTGAGCGCTGCAGCAGCCGGGCGTTCTTCTGCAGGCCCAGCACGTAGTCCACGCCCCAGCGGTCCAGGCGCCGCAGCACGCGCGGGCGGCAAAAGCCCGAGTCGCCGCGCACGACGATGCGCACCCGGGGCCAGGCCTGGCGAAGCGCGTCGATCAAGCGCTTGAGCAGCGCCGTGACCACGCTGGCCGGATCACGATCGCTCGGGCGCAGCACGCACGCCAGCAGGTCCTGGCCGCAGAACACGTACAGCGGCAAGTAGCAGTAGTTGTCGTAGTAGCCGTGGAAAAAGCCGCGCTCTTGCTGGCCGTGCAGCGGCACGTGCGTGGCGTCCACGTCCAGCACCAGCTCGCGCGGCGCGCGCTTGCCGCGGCGAATGGCAATGAATTGATCGAGCAGCACACCGTGCAGCGCCCAGGCCTGCGCGGGCGTGGCCGCGGTCTCCAGGCGGCTGAGCGTCGGGGCGCTGGCCAGTGCCTGGTCGCGCCCGACCGCGGTCTGCAGCGCCAGGTCCGAGCGCAGGGCGTTGTGGTCGCACACGTCGGCCCATCCCATGCACAGCCCGTACACGCGCTGGGCCACCATGCTGGCCACGCTGTGGTGCACCTTGCCCGCCTGCCGGTCATCGCCCAGCGCTGCGGCGGCCGCGGCCGTCAGTCCCAGGCGCTGGTCCATGCGCCGCAGCAACAGCACACCGCCTTCGCTGCTCAAGTCGCCACCGCTGAAGTCCGCCTCGATCACCCGGCGGCCCATGCGGCCGAAGTCGATCTTGTCGTGCGTACACTTTGGCATCGGCAGTCCTCGGTTGCCATAGGGGGTAAGAGTCCTATGACAACGCGCTTCGGCACGAGGCTGCCGACCTCCAGGTCGTGAAAGATCCGGGCTAGTGCCGATCCGCCGGCGACAGCCCCGGGTCGCCACCCATCGAAGGCGCGGCCTGCGCCGGTTGCCGCCGCTCGCGCGCCAGGTACGAGTACAGCACCGGCACCACCACCAGCGTGAGCAAGGTGCTGGTGATCACCCCGCCGATGATGGCGCGGCCCATCGGCGCCTGGATCTCGCCGCCTTCGTTCAAGGCCAGCGCCAGCGGCAGCATGCCGAACACCATGGCCGCGGTGGTCATGATGATGGGCCGCATGCGGATGAGGCCGGCCTGCAGCACCGCATCGGCCAGGCTGGCGCCTTCACGGCGCGCATGGTTGGCAAAGTCCACCAGCAAGATGGCGTTCTTGGTCACCAGGCCCATCAGCATCACCAGGCCGATCATGCTGAACAGGTTGAGGGTGGAGCGCCACAGCAGCAGCGCCAGCATCACGCCGATCAGCGCCAGCGGCAGGCTGGCCATGATGGCCAGCGGCTGCAGGAAGCTGCCGAACTGGCTGGCCAGCACGATGTAGATGAAGATGGCCGCCAGCGCCATCGCGGCCACCACGGCGGTGAAGGCTTCCTGCTGGTCCTTGGTGGCGCCGCCCACGTCGAAGCTGTAGCCCGGCGGCAGCTGCGTCTCTTTCACCAGCTTCTGCACCTCGGCGCCCACGTCGCCGGCGGGCCGGCCTTCCACGCCCGCGAACACCGCCTCGCGCCGCTGCAGGTTCTGCCGGCGGATCACCTCCGGGTTGACCACGGGCACGATGTCGGCCACCGCCTCCAGCGTGATGGGCGTGCCGTTGGCGGCAAAGGCCACCGGCAGCTGGCGCATCTGCGTGACCTGCTCGCGCAAGCGCTCGGGCAGGCGCAGCAGCACTTCCACCTGCTCGCCATCCGGCGTGGTCCAGTGGGTGGCGGCTTCGCCGTTCACATAGGCGCGCAGGCTGGCCGCGATCTGCGGCGCGGTCAGGCCCAGTTCACGCACCGCGTCGGGCTTCAGGCGCACCGCATAGGCGGGCATGCCGGGCTTGGCCGACACCTCCACGTCGACGATGCCGGGGATCTGCCGCACCTTGGCCGCGAACTCGTTGACCAGCTTGATCAAGCCTTCGGGGTCGCTGCCCAGCAGCGCCACGTAGATGGGCCGGTCGAAGCCCACCGACAGCTCGATGCCGGGGATGCGGGCCAACGCCTCGCGGATGGCGTCTTCCACCTCCTTCTGGCTGCGCGCGCGCTCGGCCCGGGGTTTGAGGCCGATGTTGAGCGTGCCCACGTTGCGGCCCACGGCCAGGCCTTCGCCATCGCCGCCCACGGTGGTGCTGACGCTTTGCACCTCGGGCATGGCCATCACGATCTGCTCGACCTGGCGGAACTTGTCGTCGGTGCGGGCCAGGCTGGCGCCCACCGGCATGCGCACCGACAGCTGAGTGAAGCCCTGGTCGGTCTGCGGGATGAACTCGGTGCCCACCAGCGGCACCAGGCCGATGGCCGCCACGAAGCTGAGCGCCCCCACGCCCAGCACGATGCCGCGCGGCGATACCCACAGCCAGCGCCAGCCGTAGCGCCGGCCGTTGAAGGTCCAGCGGATCAGCCGCTCATAGGCCACATGCAGCAGGTCCATGCCGCGGTCGGTGGCGCGGATGGCGTGGCCGATGACCGGCCAGTGCTTCATGCGCGCGCTGGGCGGGTCGTGCCAGACGGACGACAGCATGGGGTCGAGCGTGAAGCTGACGAACAGGCTCACCAGCACCGCCACCGTGACGGTGATGCCGAAGGGGTAGAAGAACTTGCCGACGATGCCGCCCATGAAGGCCACCGGCACGAACACCGCGCAGATGGCGAAGGTGGTGGCCATCACCGCCAGGCCGATCTCGGCGGTGCCGTCGAGCGAGGCCTGCCGGTGGCCCTTGCCCAGGCCCACGTGGCGCACGATGTTCTCGCGCACCACGATGGCATCGTCGATCAACAGGCCGATGCACAGGCTCAGCGCCATCATCGTCATGAAGTTGAGCGTGAAGCCGAAGGCATGCACAGCGATGAAGCTGGACACCACCGCAATGGGCAGCGTGAGCCCGGTGATGACGGTGCTGCGCCACGAATGCAGGAACAGGAAGACGATGGCAATGGTGAGCAGCGCGCCTTCGATCAGCGTGCGCTGCAGGCCCTTGAGCGACTGCTTGACCCAATCGCTGTTGGCATGGATGAGCTGCAGCTCCATGCCCGCCGGCAGCGTGGCGCGCAGCTCGTCCAGCGCGGCCTTGATGGCGTCGCCGGTGGCCACGATGTTGGCGTCCTGCTGCTTGAAGATGTTGAAGGTGACGGCGCTGCGGCCGTTGACGCGCGCCAGGTTGGTGGGCTCCTGCTCACGCTCCACCAGCGTGCCCAGGTCGCCCAGCCGCAGCGGCAGGCCATTGCGCAGGCCCACCACCGCATCGGCAAAGCGCTTGGGGTCGCGCACCATGCCTTCCACGCGCAGCATCGCGTCTTGCGTGCTGCCGGCCAGGATGCCCACCGCCTCGTCGCGGTTGACCGCGGCCAGCTGGGTGGCGATCTGCGCCGGGGTGATCTGGTAGGCGCGCAAACGCTCGGGGTCGAGGTCGATGCGCACCTCGCGCTTGGTCAGGCCCGCCACGTCCACCCGCGCCACGCCGGCCACGCGCACCAGGCGCTTGCTGGCGGTCTGGTCGGCGTAGATCGACAGCTCACGCG
>CAKZXL010000160.1 GCA_937883885.1 uncultured Aquincola sp.
CCCGGCGGTTCCGGCGAATGAAGACCTTGGGCCGCCCGGGCCCCGCGCCGATAAGACCCTGAGTGACGCAGGCGAGTGCCTGCAACAGGGGTTGTGGTGGACAAGGTTTCGACGACGGCGCCGGGGCGCCCGCAAGCCGCACGCATGGTGCGGTGGATGATGATCACGGTGGCGGCCGCTGCGGTCGCCGCCTGCGGCGGCGGTGGAGGCGGTGGCGGCGGCAGCGTGGCCGTGGGCGCCAACAGCCCGCCCGGGGCCACCGCCGACAGCGGCAGCCCGGCCACCGGCAGCCCGGCGCCGGCGCCGGCCCCGGCGACCGAGGGCGGTGCCACGCCCGCACCGGCCCCCTCGGCGCCCGCACCCGCACCCGCCGCCGACCCGTCGCTGGCCACCGCCAGCACCCGGGCCGAGGCGCAGCGCTTCCTCGACCAGGCCAGTTTCGGCGCCACCGCGGCCGAGATCGACCGCGTGATGGCGATGGGATATGCCGCCTGGATCGACGACCAGTTCAGCCGTGAAGGCGGCTCGCTGCGCGCCAACTGGGACGCGGCCAATGCCGCCGTGCAGGCGGCCGACGCCACCAAGTCGGCCGGCCAGCGCGAGGTGCTCGACGCCTTCTACCGCGAAGCCGTGACCGGCGATGCCCAGCTGCGCATGCGCGTGGGCTTCGCGCTGTCGGAGATCTTCGTCGTCTCGTTCCAGAACGACAGCCTGGCCAACAACGGCCGCGCGATGGCCGGCTACCTCGACATGCTGCGCGGCAACGCCTTCGGCAGCTACCGCCAGCTGCTGGAAGGCGTGGCACTGCACCCGGCGATGGGCATGTTCCTCTCGCACATGCGCAACCAGAAGGAAAACACCACCGCCGGCCGCGTGCCCGACGAGAACTTCGCGCGTGAGGTGATGCAGCTGTTTTCCATCGGCCTGTACCAGCTCAATGCCGACGGCAGCCGCAAGCTCGACGCCAGCGGCGCGCCGATCGCCACCTACAGCCACGACGACATCGCCGGGCTGGCCAAGGTGTTCACCGGCTTCAGCTATGCCGGGCCGGACACCCACAACAACCGCTTCTGGGGCGCCACCGGCTACCAGGATGCCGACCGCATGTGGAAGCCGATGCAGGGCTATCCGCAGTTCCATTCCACCAGCGAGAAACGTTTCCTCGGCACCGTGGTGCCGGCCCAGGGCACCGCGCAGCCGATGGTCAGCCTGAAGGCCGCGCTGGACACGCTGGCCGCGCACCCCAACGTGGGCCCCTTCATCGGTCGCCAGCTGATCCAGCGGCTGGTCACCAGCCACCCCAGCCCGGCCTATGTGGCGCGGGTGTCGGCGGCCTTTGCCGGCTCGGGCGGCGACCTCAAGACCACCGTCAAGGCGGTGCTGCTGGATGCGGAAGCCCGCAGCCCCAGCGCCGCCCGCGACCCCGCCTTCGGCAAGCTGCGCGAACCCGTGCTGCGGCTGACGGCCACGCTGCGCGCCTTCGGCGCCACGTCCGATTCGGGCAGCTGGCTCATCAGCAACACCGACGACGCGGCCACCGCGCTGGGCCAGACGCCGCTGCGTTCGCCCTCGGTCTTCAACTTCTTCCGCCCGGGCTATGTGGCGCCGGGCACGCTGTCGGGCGCTGCCGGCCTGACCACGCCCGAGCTGCAGCTGACGCATGAAACCTCGGTGGCCGGCTATGCCAACTACATGCGTGGCGGCCTGCAATCGGGCTGGGGCATGAACGGCCTGGACGGCAAGGCAACACGCCGCGACGTGCAGCTGGACTTCAGCGGCGACGACGCGGTGGCCGACCAGCCCGAAGCGCTGGTGGACCGCGCCGCCACCCGCCTGCTGGGCAGCGTGGCACCGGCCGCGCTGCGTGGCGAGTTGATCACCGCGGTGCAGTCGGTGGCCATTCCCACCGCCCGCACCGATGGCAGCAATGCCGCGCAGATCGCCAGCGCCCGCCGCAACCGGTCGCTGATCGCCAGCTTCCTGGTGCTGGTGTCCCCCGAATTCCTCGTGCAGAAATGACCATGGACCGCTCCGTCAACGCTTCGCGCCGCGCCTTTTTGCAACGGGCTGCCGCGCTGTCCTCCCTGGGCGCCGCCGCCACGCCGCTGGCCCTCAACCTGGCCGCGATGGGCCAGGCCAGCGCGCAGACCGCCGGCGACTACAAGGCGATGGTGTGCATCTTCCTGAACGGCGGCAACGACGCCTTCAACATGGTGCTGCCCACCGACGCCGCCAGCTGGCAGGCTTACACCACGGTGCGCAACCAGGCACCTGACCCCATCAACCTGCGCGCGGCCGGCACCGCGCCGGTGGCCACCGCGGCCATCGGCTCGCCCGACCGGCTGGGCGGCGTGCTGCCCCTCGACCCGGTAAACAACCAGGGCCGCAGCTTTGCGCTGCACCCGGTGATGACCGGCGCCCGCGACCTGTTCGCGGCCGGCCGCCTGGCGGTGCTGCCCAACATCGGCCCGCTGGTGCGGCCGATGAGCAAGACCGACTACGGCAACGCCGCCTTCCCGCGGCCGGCCAGCCTGTTCTCGCACAACGACCAGCTGGCCGCCTGGCAGACGCTGGGCGCCGAAGGCAGCACCGCCGGCTGGGGCGGCCGCATGGGCGACCTGCTGATGGCGGGCAACAGCGGCGCCACGTTCACCAGCATCTCCGCCGCCGGCAGCGCCGTGTGGCTGGCCGGCCGCAGCGTGCTGCAGTACCAGCTGTCGGCCAGCAGCGGCGCGGTGCGCATCGGCGGGCAGGGTGCCACCGCGCTGTACAACTCGCCGGTGGCCATGAACAGCATGCGCAACGTGATGCGCAATGCCCGCAGCAACGACCTGCTGGCGCGCGACCTGGCGGCGGTGGTGGGCCGCTCCATCGATGCCGAGCAGCTGGTGTCCGCCGCGCTGCCCGGCGCCAACCAGGCGCCGTACGAGGCCACGGGCAGCAACGCCGGGCTGAGCAGCTCGCTGCTGTGGTACGACACCATGGCCGGCACCCGCGCCCTCAACCCGCTGGCGCAGCAGCTGCAGGTGGTGGCCCGCATGATGGCCGCGCGCGATGCGCTGGGCGTGCGGCGGCAGGTGTTCTTCGTGAACCTGGGCGGCTTCGACACCCATGATGCGCAGAACCGCTCGCAGGCCGAATTGCTGGCGCGGCTGTCGCACGCGATGGCCTACTTCGACGGCGTGCTGGGCGCGATGGGCCTGCGCGAAAGCGTCACCAGCTTCACCGCCAGCGACTTTGGCCGCACCTTCACCAGCAATGGCGACGGCACAGACCACGGCTGGGGTGCGCACCACTTCGTGTTCGGCGGCGCGGTGCGCGGCCGCGACCTCTACGGCAGCTTCCCGCAACTGGGCCTGCCCGACGGCCGCGGCGGCTTCAACAGCCCCGACCAGATCAGCAACGGCGCGCTGCTGCCCACCACCTCGGTGGAACAGCTGGGCGCCACGCTGGGCCGCTGGTTCGGCCTCAGCGACGGCCAGCTGATCGACCTGTTCCCGAACCTGCTGAACTTCGACGCCAGCCGGCGGAACCTCGGCTTCATGAGTTGATGTAGCCCCCAAGCTCGCTGCGCTCGCGCCCCCCCCGAGGGGGAGCTCAGTCCCTTGGGGCGGCCCGGCGGGACTGAAGCCCGCCAAGCGGGTCAGTTCAGCTGCAAGGCATTGGTCAGGTCGCCCATGGCCTGGCTGCCGTTGGCCTTGAGCGCGGCATCGCGGGTGGTCAGGCCGGGCAGGGTGTCCAGGCCGAAGGTGCGGGTGATCAGCCGCAGCACCGAGCCGGTGTCGTACGGCGTGTGGTCCACCGTGCCCTTCCTGGCCAGCGGCGAGATCACCAGCGCCGGAATGCGGGTGCCCGGGCCCAGCAGGTCGCCCTTGGGCGGGGCCACGTGGTCCCAGGTGCCGCCGAATTCGTCGTAGGTCACCACGATCACCATGTTGTTCCACTGCGGGCTGGCCTGCAGCTTGGCAATCAGGTCGGCGATCTTCTGGTCGGCGTCTGCGATGTTGGCGTAGCCGGGGTGCTGGTTGTACAGCCCCTCCGGCTTGTAGAAGCTCACCGCGGGCAAGGTGCCGGCGGCGGCATCGGCCACCAGGTCGGTGTAGTCCTTGAGATGGCTGCTGCGGTAGGCGGCGCCGGTCACGGGGTCGGCCTTGGCGTAGTAGTTGAAGGGCTGGTGGTGCGGCTGGAAGTCGACGTTGGCGGTGGTGGCCACGCCGTAGCTGTTGCCGGCGTAGATCACCGAGCGCGTGGTGGCCGCATCCTGCATGCCATCCTTGAGCGCGCTGTTCCACGCGCCGCCGTACCACTTCCAGCTCACGTTGCGGGCATCCAGCAGGTCGCCGATGGTGGCGGCCGTCTGTGGCGGCAGCGTGGTGGGCTTGCCGGCGTTGGCGTACAGCGCGTTGTTGCCGCTCACGTCGGCCGGCGCGTTGCCGCTGGGCTGGTAGGGCGGCTGCATGGTGTTGACCGCGTAGAACTTGCCATCGCCGAAGTAGTTGGCCGGCGTGATGTTGCCGCTGAGCACATAGCTGGGCGGGCCGTCCAGCGCCGAGGCCGGGCTGGTGGGCTTGGTGGTCAGCGTGGGGGTGTACTTGCCGTTGGTGTCCTTGTTGAGCACCGCGATGGTGGGCGCCGCGGCCGCGGTGTCGGCGCCCGGATACTCGGGCGCGCAGGCGCAGATCAGGTACTGGTGGTTCAAGAACGAGCCGCCGAATGCACCCTGGAAGAAGTTGTCGGCCAGCACG
>CAKZXL010000161.1 GCA_937883885.1 uncultured Aquincola sp.
GAAGATCGTCATGCGCATCTCCTGCGTGGCGATCGGGATGCCGAGGATGCGCTTGAAGTCGGTGAAGCCGTTGTTGCCGCCGAAGCCGGTCTCGTTGCGGAAGAACAGCAGCATGGCCGCGAAGGTCAGGGCCTGCGTGATGATCGAGAAATACACGCCCTTGATGCGCGAGCGGAAGGCGAAGAAGCCGAACACGAAGGCCAGCAGCCCCGGCACCAGCAGCACCAGCAGCATCTGCGCGAGGAACGAATCGCTCAGCGCCCAGTGCCAGGGCAGTTCCTTCCAGTCGAGGAACACCATGAAGTCGGGCAGGTCGCTCTTGTAGTTGCCGTCGCGACCGATCTGGCGCATGAGGTACATGCCCATGCCGTAGCCGCCCAGCGCGAAGAAAAGCCCGTGCCCCAGCGACAGGATGCCGGTGTAGCCCCAGATCAGGTCCATCGCCAGCGCGCAGATGGCGTAGCACATGATCTTGCCGATGAGGCCGATCGAGTAGTCGCTCATGTGCAGCGCACTGCCCTCGGGCACCAGCAGGTTCAGCACCGGGGCCAGCACGCACACCACCAGCAGGGCCACGAACACGCCCGTCCAGCCCTTGGTGCCCAGCAGCGTGCCGCGCTTGGGGGCGGGCAGCGTGAAGGTGGGAGGTAACACAGCACTCATTCGATTTCTCCGTTCATGCAGGCGGTGACGTCAGGCCTCGGCACTTCTGCCCTTCATTGCGAACAAGCCCTGCGGCCGCTTCTGGATGAACACCACGATGAACACCAGCACCATGATCTTGGCCAGCACCGCGCCGGCCCAGCCTTCCAGCAGCTTGTTCAGCACGCCCAGGCCCAGGCCCGCCACCACGGTGCCCGCCAGCTGGCCCACGCCGCCCAGCACCACCACCATGAACGAATCGACGATGTAGCTCTGGCCCAGGTCGGGGCCCACGTTGCCCACCTGCGAAAGGGCACAGCCCGCCAGGCCGGCGATGCCGGCGCCCAGCGCGAAGGCATAGGTGTCCACCCGCGCGGTGTTCACGCCCACGCAGGAGGCCATGCGCCGGTTCTGCGTCACGCCGCGCACGAACAGGCCCAGCCGCGTGCGGGCGATCAGCAGCGCCACGCCGCCCAGCACCAGAAAGGCGAAGGCCAGGATGGCCAGCCGGTTGTAGGGCAGGGTCAGGTTGCTCATCACCTGCACGCCGCCGCTCATCCAGGCGGGGTTTTCCACCGGCACGTTCTGCGCGCCGAAGATGGAGCGCACCGCCTGCATCAGCACCAGGCTGATGCCCCAGGTGGCCAGCAGCGTTTCCAGCGGCCGGCCGTACAGCCAGCGGATCACGCTGCGCTCCATCAGCGCGCCCACCAGCGCACTGGCCAGAAAGCTGAGCGGAATAGCCGCCAGCACATACCAGTCGAACGCGCCGGGCAGGTACTGGCGGAACAGGTTCTGCACCACGAAGGTGGCGTAGGCGCCGATCATCATCAGCTCGCCATGGGCCATGTTGATCACGCCCATCAGCCCGTAGGTGATGGCCAGGCCCAGCGCCACCAGCAGCAGGATGGAGCCCAGGCTGGCGCCAGTGAACAGCACGCCCATCCATTCACCGATAGACAGGCGCCGCTCGACGGCCGTCAGGGCCTTGGCGAGGGCGGCGCGCACGGCCGGGTCGGCTTCGCCGCCGGTGGCCAGGCGTTCCAGCAGCAGGCTGCGGGTGTTGGGGTCGTCGCTGGCTTCCAGAAGCCGGGCGGCGGCCAGCCGCTTGTCGGTGTCGGTTGAGCTCACCAGCACGCCGGCCTTGAGCAGGCTCAGCTGCTTTTTCAGCGCGGCATCGGGCTCAGCCGCTTCGGCCTTGTCCAGCAGCGGCATCAGGCCTTCGTCGGCCTGGTCGCGCAGCTGGGTGATGGCGGCCGCACGCTGTGCCCGGTCCGGCGAAAACAGCTGCAGCGAGGCCAGCGCCGACTGCAGCGCACGGCGGATGCGGTTGTTGTTGACCGGGTCTTCCGCGGTCTCGGGCACGCTGGCCACGCGCTGGCCGCTGGCCGCGTCGGTGGCCTGGCCATCGCGCACGATCAGCACCTGCTCGGGCGTGATCTTCACCGCGTCGTCCAGCAGGGCCTGGGCCAGCGGCGCCAGGCCGGTATCGGCGGCGGCCAGTGCGGCCTGCATCGCGGCAATGCGCTCGTCACTGTCGCCGGTGGCAATCGAACGCGCCTGCTGCGGCGTCAGTGCCTGGGCCCCGACGCTCATCAACAGCGCCAGCAAGCCCGGCACGATCCAACGGACCTGCATTGGTCATCCCTTCTGGTTGCACGGGCCGCGGCGTCAGCCGCCGCGGCCAGGACTTTCAACTCACTTCTTTTCGGGCTCGTCCTTCTTGCCCTTGTTCTCGGGGATGTACGGGCTCCACGGCTGGGCCTTGATCGGGCCCGGCGTCTTCCACACCACGTTGAACTGGCCATCGGCCTTCACTTCGCCGATGAACACCGGCTTGTGCAGGTGGTGGTTCTTCGGGTCCATGGTGGAGGTGAAGCCGCCCGGCGCCTTGAAGGTCTGGCCGGCCATCGCGGCGATCACCTTGTCGGTGTCGGTGCTCTTGGCCTTCTCGACCGCCTGCGCCCACATGTGGATGCCGATGTAGGTGGCTTCCATCGGGTCGTTGGTCAGCGGCTTGTCCTTGTGGCCCGGGATGTTCTTGGCCTTGGCGTAGTCGCTCCAGGCCTTGATGAAGGCATCGTTGGTCGGGTTCTTGATGGACATGAAGTAGTTCCAGGCGGCCAGGTGGCCGACCAGCGGCTTGGTGTCCACGCCGCGCAGCTCTTCTTCACCCACGCTGAAGGCCACCACCGGCACGTCGGTCGCCTTCAGGCCCTGGTTGCCCAGTTCCTTGTAGAAGGGCACGTTGGAGTCGCCGTTGATGGTGGACACCACCGCGGTCTTCTTGCCTTCGGAAGCAAACTTCTTGATCTTGGCGATGATGCTCTGATAGTCAGAATGGCCGAAGGGGGTGTACTCCTCCATGATGTCGGCTTCGGCCACGCCCTTGCTCTTCAGGAAGGCGCGCAGGATCTTGTTGGTGGTGCGCGGGTACACGTAGTCGGTGCCCAGCAGCACGAAGCGCTTGGCGCTGCCGCCGTCCTTGCTCATCAGGTATTCCACCGCCGGGATGGCCTGCTGGTTGGGCGCGGCGCCGGTGTAGAACACGTTCTTGCTCAGCTCTTCACCCTCGTACTGCACGGGGTAAAACAGCAGGCTGTTGAGCTCTTCGTACACCGGCAGCACGCTCTTGCGGCTGACCGAGGTCCAGCAGCCGAAGGTCACGGCCACCTTGTCCTTGGTGATCAGCTGGCGGGCCTTCTCGGCGAACAGCGGCCAGTTGGAAGCAGGGTCCACCACCACCGGCTCGAGCTTCTTGCCCAGCACGCCGCCCTTGGCATTGATCTCGTCGATGGTCATCAGCGCGACGTCCTTGAGCACCGTCTCCGAGATGGCCATGGTGCCCGACAGCGAGTGCAGCACACCGACCTTGATGGTCTCCTGGGCATGCACGGCGGTGGCGCCCATGGCGGCCAGCGCCAGGGCGGAGAGCTTGATCGAGAAGGAACGGCGAGTGGTCATGGGGTACCCCTTGTTGGCGTTGAAGCGACCGTGGATCGGACGCTGCGCAGGTTAGGGATGACCCGCAGGATCGGCCATACGCCGGATGGCGTACGCGAGGGCGTACGAGCCTGCCGCTTCGGTTCTGGGGATGTGCGGCGCCGCGCGCCGACACTCACAATGCCGCCCACTGACCAGGAGCCGACATGCGTGCATTTCTCTTGGCTTCGGCGGCCTGCCTGGCCGTCACCGCGGGCACCCTGATGCCCACCCCGGCAATGGCCGGCTTCTACAAGTCGGCCGAGGTGCGCGCCGAAGCAGGCGGCATCGTGCTCAGCCTGAGCAATGGCGAAACGCACACCGGCAATGGCAGCACGCCCCAGTTCGCGCACGGCGAGAAGTCCTTTCCGGCGGGCAGCTTCAACACCGGCAGCTTCGTGGCCGATGCGCGTGCAGGCGTGGGTTCGCTGTCGGCCTCGGCCTCGCTCGACATCTCGCGGGCGATCAGCAGCGTGTTCCAGATCGCACCCGATGCCGAGGTGCTGTCGCAGGCCAGCTTCCGCGACGAATGGACGATCGGCGGGCGGCCGCTGGACACCCTGGGCCGCATGCGCATCACCACCCACTTCGACGGCATGGCCAGCAGCAGCAGCACGGTGTTCTCCGACGCCTGGGGCCGCTACGACCTGGACATCACCAGCCTGGAAGCCTTCAACAACGTGCTGGACTCGGCCGCCTACAACTCGCAGCGGCAACAGTCGATCGACCAGACCGCGACGCTGGAGTTCGACTTCCGCTATGGCCGGCCCATCCTGCTCAACGCGCTGTTGGTCGCGGTGGTGCAGGTGGAAGCGCCCGCCAGCACCCTGTTCTCGGGCGGCGGCCAGGCCGCTTTCGGCAACACCGCCAGCATCACCAAGCTGGAAGTGCGCGGCGCCGACGGCGTGTTCACCACCCAGGTGGACCTGCAGACGCTGTCGGGCGGCATCTACCCGTTCATGACGGCGGTGCCGGAGCCGGGCACGGCGCTGCTGATGCTGGGTGGGCTGGCAGCTGTGGGGTGGCTAAAGCGGCGGCGCTGACGTCGAACGCCTCACTCCTCGACGTGCACGTACCGGTCCCATTCGCTGCACAACTTGCGAAAGGACCTGCTGGCGGCGTGCGCCTGATCGAGGTCGAAGCGCGCGCAGAAGGCAGGCTGATCAGTCGTCACGCTGTACGCGCGCGAGGCCATCTGGGACTTCATCCATCCCTTGGCGTCGCGCGGCGTTTCCGCGTGCACTGCAAGGCGCGGGTCGGGCATGAACCCGCGATGGCCTGACAGCGAAGAGGCGGCGGCGATGAACCACGCTTCGAACTCTCGGTTCGCCAGCACGACGGACACGCTGCGGTGTGGCACCACGCTCTTCGCCCGCTGCAGAACCTCGGCCCCCTTGCTCGCCGGACAGTCGTCGTCTGCATCGAGCAGCACCAGCACCCAACCGTCTTCGCCAGCCTTGGCAGCGGCCAGCAGCAGGTGGCGGCTGAAGTCTTCTTCGCGGTTCAGAAAGCGATCGCGCCGCACCTGTATTGGCGTGCTGACGTCCACATACCGGCCTTGGGTCCGCCAGCCGGCAAGCCTGCGCAGCAGCACCGGCAGGGCCAACACTTCTCCGTCGCCCTCGACGATCGATGCGATGCGCACCTCAGACCTCCGAGCCGCCAAACAACTCGGCCTGCCTGGCTGACTGCTGTGAAACGATGGCGGGGTCGGGCACCAGCTGGTTCAAGCGCAGCAACTCGCCAGCCGTGAACAGGTGCTGACGCATCGCTTCGCGCGAGGCTGGGTCGATCGGTGCGATGTGTGTCGAGCCCCCGACCGACGACACGGCCAGCAGGGCGTCGTCCGAAAGGTCCGGGTCGCTCAGCAGCTCGGGGCTGTGGCTGGTGACCAGCACCTGCGTCTGCGCCGATGCGCGCACCAGCGCATCGCGCAGTGCCGCGCTGGCTGCCGGGTGTAGCGCGGTCTCTGGTTCCTCGATGCCCACCAGCGTGGGGGCATAGTCGCGATTGCCCTGAAACAGCGCCACCAACACGCCCAGCGCGCGCAACGTGCCATCCGACATGTTTTGCGCCAGGAACCGCCACGGGTGACGGGCGCCCGCCATCTCTTGCAGAAACTCCAGCGTCTCCATGGGCCCGACCTGCTTGCGCTCAACGCCCTGCACCATGGGCACCACGGATTGCAGGAACTCCTTGACGATGGCCTGCTGACCCGGGGCGACGCGCTCCAGATGGCCGATCACGCTGGCGATGTTTTCGCCGGTCGGCTTCAGCAGCCGACCCTCCTGGGGCTTTTGCAGTTCGCGCATCAGGCGCGGGTTGAGGTTGTAGAAACCCATGGAGGCCAGGGCATCAAACACGGGTCGAAAGGCCGCCAGCCCAGACGCTGCAACAAGTGCCAGCCGGTCCGCCGTGACCAGCGGGAAGGTCGTCTCGCTACAGGCCTTCACCTCTCCCCGGTTGATCTTGAAACGCGGGCCCTGGCCCGCCTCGCCAAGGGCACACTCCTCGTTCAACACCTCGTAGCCGCGGTCCTTGAGAGCGCCGATGTCGAAGGCGTAATGGCCGGCTCGTCCATCCGGCAACTCGAACTCGAGGCGGATGCCAAAGTGCGTCGGATGACCGCTGGAGCGACGCCGGATCTCTGCGAGGCCACCACGTTCGTTCATGGCGTTGTCCAGCGAGCTGTTCAAGGCATCACGCACCAGATGAAGTGCGTCGAGGAAGTTGCTCTTGCCGGACCCGTTCGGGCCGACGATGTACGTGAGCGGCTGCAGCCGCACGTCACAGAAGCCGATGCTCTTGAAGTTGCGCAGGATGACGCGTCGCAACAATGCTCGCGGGCTGACTGTCATGAAACGGCCCCATCAGGAAAGGCATCAATGTAGCGCGGCAGCCGCGCACCCAACGTAGCCCTTGGGTGGCCCTGGGCGCGCCACCTCAGCGCGCCACCAGCACCTGCCCCTGCACCGTGCGAGCGGGCAGCACGAACTGCCCGCCGCCCAGGTGGTGCAGCGTGTGCAGGTCGGTGTTGTCGTCGCGGAACTGCCACCGGCCGTTATCGAACACGCGGGGGTCGGCCTGGGCCGACACCACCTCGGCGAAGCAGGTGTCGTAGGCGTCTTCGGTGTGCGGCTCGGGGATCAGCCGGCACTCCATCCAGGCCACGCAGCCCTGCACCAGCGGCAGGCCCAGCACCGGGCCGGCGAAGTGGCCGATGCCGTAGGTGTCGAACTTGTCGGCACTGCCGCTGTTCGCCAAGTCGCGGCCCGACACGCTGCCCACGGTGTAGGTGGCGTCGCGCATCGCATGGCAGGGCACGCTGATGGCGAACTGCCCGCTGGCGGCGATCAGCTCGCGGGTGAAGGTTTTCTTGTCGATCACCACCGCGATGCGCGGCGGATCGAACTCCACCGGCATCGACCAGGCGGCGGCCATCACGTTGCGGCGGCCGCCGTGGGCGGCCGACACCAGCACCGTGGGGCCATGGTTGATGAGGCGGCCCGCATGGGCCAGCAGCACAGGCTTGTTCATGCCGCCAGTCTAGGCGGGCAAGGGCTCCGCATGCTCGGCCGGCTTGGGCGCCACCTGGGCCAGCTTGGCGCAGGCCAGCAGCACCGCGGCAAAGCCCAGGTAGCTCACCGCCACCGGCAGGCTCTGGCCGATGCCGATCTGCTCGCCGTGCATGAAGCCGAAGAAGGTCATCAGCGCGCCGGCCACCGCAAAGGCCGCGGCCTTGACCAGCTCGCGGTCGATGATGAAGGTGGCGATGGCACCGAGCACCAGCCCGCCCAGGATGGCGCCGCCGCCCAGCACTTCCAGCCCGTGGTACAGCACGCCGGTCTGGCCCAGCTTGTCCAGGCCCACGGCCGCGGCACTGGTGCCGGCAGCGCCCAGCGCGTTGTCGATCTGCAGCTTGCCCCAGGCGGCCAGGTGCGGCATGAAGGCCAGGATCACCGCCGGTGCATGGCTGCGCGGCGTTTCCTGGAAGGCCTGCGCGCCGATCAACATGCCGATGTAGAGCAGGATGGGCGCGATGGCCACCACCGGGATCAGCGAGGTCATCACCGAGATGATGCCCAGCCAGCACATCAGCAGCACCACGATGCCGGTGGCCGCCGAGTAGCCGATGCGCCCGCCCATGGACTTCCAGCCCGGGTGGCCGATGTACACGGCGTTGATGAAGGGGTTGCCCATCAGGCAGCCGATGAGGCTGACCACGCCATCGGCCGTGAGCACGCGGGTGGTGGGAAAGTGGTCGCCGCCGGCCGCCGCGCTTTCCACGTTGTCCATCGCCTCCACCAGGTCGTAGATGCCGAAGGGGATGGCGGTGACCAGGATGATGCCCAGGAACTCGAAGCCCGAGAAGACATGGCCCACCGCCGGCAGCGGCACCGAGAAGCCGAAGTTGCTGAACGAGGCCACCAGGTTGGCCAGGCTCATGCCGCCGATGGGCATGCCCAGCGCGGTGGACCCCCAGGCGATGATGCAGCCCACCGCGATGGCCACCAGGCCGGCCGGCACGCCGCGGAACCAGCGTACGCCGCCGAACCAGCTGACCAGGATGATGGCGAAGCACACCACGCCCAGCAGCGGCGTCATGAACATCTCCAGCGCCGGCCGCAGCGCGATGAAGGCGATGGACACGCCGGCCAGCGTGCCCAGCAGCGCGGCCCGCGGCGTGATGCGGCGGATGACCGGCGCGATGAAGCCCCCGACCATCAGCACGAAGCTCTGCACGAAGACCCAGGTCAGGCCCGCTTCCCAGCCCTTGATCGGGTCGCCCGTCTTCAGCGCGATGGGCAGCATGATGACGAACACCACCACGAACATGTGCGGCACGCTGATGCCCGAAGGCAGCGCGCACACGTCGTTGCGGCCGGTCTTTTTGGCCAGCTGCCAGGCCAGCCAGGCGTAGTACAGCGTGGACAAGGCCATCATCAGGCCGGCCGCCGGCAGGATGCGGCCGAACACGATGGGGTCGGGCATCTTCAGCACGTAGCGCAGCAGGCCGGTGAGCACCAGCAGGTTCACCAGGATGTTGGTGCCGAAGCCGAAGAAGGCATTCCAGTCGCCGGGCGCCCAGAGCCGGGGACCGTTGCCGGCGGCAGCCGCCGTCGGGATGCGTGCAGTGGTCATGGATCTACTCCTGCAGTGAAGCGTTGAACAGCGGTCAGCCGGCGCGGTCAAGCGCGGCCAGGAGGCGGGCTGAGTCGCTGACCCAGCCAAAGATGCCGCCCTGCGCATGCACCATGCGCAGGGCGACTTCGTGGAACTCGGGGAAGTAGGAGGCGCAGCAGTCGGCCGGCACCAGGCAGCGGTAGCCGCGGTCGTTGGCCTCGCGCACGGTGGTGTGCACGCACACCTCGGTGGTGACGCCGCAGACGATGAGGTCACGCACGCCGCGGTACTGCAGCATCGGCCCCAGCTCGGTGGCATGGAAGGCGCCCTTGCCGGGCTTGTCGATCACCGGCTCACCCGCTTGCGGGTACAGCTCGGGGATGATGTCGTGGCCTGGCTCGCCGCGGATGAGGATGCGGCCCATCGGCCCCGGCGCCCCGATGCGCAGGCTGGGCGCGCCGCGCTGCACCTTGGCCGGCGGCGCGTCGCTCAGGTCGGGCCGGTGCCCTTCCCGCGTGTGGATGACCAGCAGCCCCGCGGCCCGCGCCGCCGACAGCAGCCGCTGGCAAGGGCCGATGGCCGCGCGCAGCAGCGACACGTCGTTGCCCAGGCTTTCACCGAAACCGCCGGGCTCGATGAAGTCGCGCTGCATGTCGATGAGGATCAGCGCGGTGCGCAGCGGATCGAGGTCGAAGGGGGCGGGCAAGGCATCGACGGTGACGGGCATCTCAGGGCTCCGGTGATCCAACTTGATGCATACGAACTGGGATACCAGTTGCTGGCCGGGGCGTTTGCAATAAGCAAGCCATGGCCGGGCGGCAAGGCCCCGTCCTTCGCACGCCGCTCGCATGCCGCTCGTACAGCCCTCGCACGCAGCGCCAGTCAAGCGCTGGCACGCTTGATGCAGGTGCACCAACTGGTATACCAACGCGTGCACCATGAACGAACAAACACTGCTCACCCTGGCCGACTGGCGTGCCGCCTACCTGGCCGGCGCCCGCCCTTCCGAGCTGCTGGCCGCCCGGCTGGCACACATCCAGGCGCACAGCCCGCGTGAAGCCTGGATCCGCCTGGCCACGCCCGATGAAGTGCTGGCGCAGGCGGCCACGCTGCAGGCGCGGCTGGATGCCGCAGGCGGCGACCTGACCGAGCTGCTGGCGGCGCAGCCGCTGTTCGGCGTGCCCTTCGCCATCAAGGACAACATCGATGTGGCGGGCGTGCCCACCACCGCCGCCTGCCCGGCCTTTGCCTACACGCCTGGCACCGACGCAACCACGGTGGCCCGGCTGCGCGCCGCCGGCGCGGTGTGGCTGGGCAAGACCAACCTCGACCAGTTCGCCACCGGCCTGGTGGGCGCTCGCTCGCCCTATGGCCAGCCGGCCAGCACCTTCGACGCCAGCCGCGTGAGCGGGGGCAGCAGCTCGGGTTCGGCGGTGGCGGTGGCGCGTGGCGACGTGGCCTTTGCGCTGGGCACCGACACCGCCGGCTCCGGCCGCGTGCCGGCCGGCTTCAACAACATCGTGGGGCTGAAGCCAACGCCCGGACGCGTAAGCACCAGCGGCGTGGTGCCGGCGTGCCGCAGCCTGGACTGCGTCTCGGTGTTCGCGTTGACAGTGGACGATGCGGCCGAGGTGCTGGCGGTGATGGAAGGCGAAGACGCCAGCGACGCCTACAGCCGCTTCATGCCCGGCTCGGCGCAGCTGCCGGCCACGCTGCGCATCGGCGTGCCGGCCCAGCCGGTGTTGGACGACACGCACGCATCCGCCTGGCAGCAGGCCCTGGCGCAGGCGCGTGCGATGGGCCACACGCTGGTGCCGCTGGACTTTGCGCCGCTGCATGCGGTGGCCGAGCTGCTGTACGGCGGCCCCTGGGTGGCCGAGCGGCATGCCGCGGTGCAGGCGCTGCTGGACAGCCAGCCCGAAGCCTTCGACCCCACGGTGCGCGCCGTCATCACGCAGGCGCAGCGCTTCAGCGCCACCGACGCCTTCCGCGGCCAGTACACGCTGCGTGCGGCGCAACAGGCCAGCGCGGCCTGGTGGCAGCAGGTGGACGTGCTGATGGTGCCCACCTCCCCGGGCCATCCCACCTTCGCGCAGTTGCAGTCCGACCCCATCGGCGCCAACAGCCGGCTGGGCACCTACACCAACTTCGTCAACCTGCTGGGCTGGAGCGCGCTGGCGCTGCCCGCCGGCTTCACCGCGCAGGGCCTGCCGGCGGGCATCACCTTCATCGGCCCGGCCAACGCCGATGCGGCTCTGGCAAGCCTGGGCCAGGCCTGGCAGCAGGCCCTGGCACTGCCGCTGGGCGCCACCGACCGGCCCTGCCCGGCCAACGCGCCGGACCTGCTGCGCACACCCGCCACCGAGGCCACGCTGCCCATCGCCGTGGTGGGCGCCCACCTGTCAGGCATGCCGCTCAATGGCCAGCTCACCGAGCGCGGCGCCACGCTGCGCGAGGCCACATACACCGCGCCGGCCTACCGCCTGTTCGCGCTGCCCGGCACCGTGCCGCCCAAGCCCGGGCTGCAGCGCGTGGCCGAAGGCGGCGCTGCCATCGCGGTGGAGGTGTGGGACGTGCCGCTGCGCCACGTGGGCAGCTTCCTCGCCCTCATCCCGCCGCCGCTGGGCCTGGGCAGCCTGCAGCTGGCCGATGGCCGCACGGTGCACGGCTTCATCTGCGAAGGCCATGCGCTGGCCGCCGCCACCGACGTGACGCACTTCGGCGGCTGGCGCGCCTACGTGGCCGACCTGAAGGCGCGCAGCGCCTGA
>CAKZXL010000162.1 GCA_937883885.1 uncultured Aquincola sp.
CTGCGCAGCGCAGCCGCCTGCTGCCTTTGTGGCGGCTGGCCGGCTGGCTGACCGGCGCCTTGCCGGCGCTGCTGGGTCCACGCGCGGTGTACGCGACGATCGAGTCGGTCGAGACCTTCGTCGATGCGCATTACGCTGCCCAAGTGGCCATGATCGATGCGCTGGACCCCGGCACCCTGCCCGCGTTGCGCCAGCTGCTGGAGACCTGCCGGCAGGACGAGGTGGCCCACCGCGACGACGCCCGGCAGCGCCGGGGTCAGGCGCCAAGACATCCCGGCGTGCTGCGCCGGCTGGCCGCCCGCACCTGGGCCGCCACCGTGGCCGGGGGCTCGGCGGCGGCGGTGCGCGTCAGCCGCCACCTGTGAAAGGGCGCTGATGCCGTTGGCGCAGCCGTGCAGCCTGCTGCTCACCGCCGCCCTGTTCGGCGGCATGTTGCTGTTCGCGGGCGGCTTTGCGGCCTTCCTCTTCACCGCATTGCCGATGGACCAGGCGCGTGCCTTGATCCGCCGCGCGTTCCCGCCCTTCTACCTGTTCGTCATCGTCGCCGCCGGGCTGGCCGCGGGCGCCGCCGCCTGGGTGGACGCCGCCGCCGCCGGTGTGCTGCTGGCCGTGGCGCTGAGCACCCTGCCCACGCGCCAGTGGCTGATGCCGGCGATCAACCGCGCCACCGACGGCGGCCAGCGCGCCCGCTTCGCGCGCCTGCACGGGCTGTCGGTGGGCATCACGCTGCTGCACATCGCGGCCGCCGGCTGGGCCCTGGTGCGGCTGGCCGGCTGAGCGGGGCGCAGGCGGCGGGCCGCCGCAGTAAGCTGCGGCGGCACAGGAGGCAGCATGCAGGCACCGGTTCCTTCCCAGCATCCGCACCGGCCACGCCGGCCTGGGCAGCGCGGCTTGCCGCGCAGGGCGGTTCTGCGGGGCGCCGCGGCCAGCGGGCTGGCCACCGTGCTGGCCACCCTCGCCGCGCTGCCGCCCTCGGCGCCTGCGGCCGCCGCGACGCCCGTCGCACCCACGCCGGCCGCCACCAGCCAGGCACCGCTCACGCCTGCCGACCTGCGCTCGCTGGCCGCCACCTGCGCCAATTGCCATGGCACCGACGGCCGACCCGCGGACCCTGCGATGCCGCCGCTGGCCGGCCTGCCGCAGGACCTCATCCAGGCGCAGATGCGCGCCTTCCGCAGCGGCGAACGGCCTGCGACGGTGATGCACCAGATCAGCCGCGGCTACACCGACGCGCAGGTCGAAGCACTGGCCCGCTACTTC
Organism: uncultured Aquincola sp.; assembly: GCA_937883885.1. Next base: position 1,261 of record CAKZXL010000162.1, read on the forward strand.
GCCGGGCTGCCGCGGTGAAGCGCCGCGGCTTCCTGACCCGCGCGCTCGGCGCGACGGCAGCCACGTCGGCCCTGGCCGCCAGCGTGGGCTGCGCCGGCGTGCCTCGCGGCGCCCGGCCGCAGGTGGTGGTGGTGGGCGGCGGCTTCGGCGGCGCCACGGCGGCCAAATACCTGCGGCTGTGGTCGGCCGGCACGATCGACGTCACGCTGGTGGAGCCGGCGCCGGCCTTCGTCTCCTGCCCGGTGTCCAACCTGGTGGTGGCCGGCTTGAAGACGCTGGACGACATCACCCTGCCCTTCGACACGCTGGTGCAGCGCCATGGCGTGCGTTGGCGGCGTGAAGTGGCCACGGCCATCGACCTGGACACGCGTGAGCTGCGCCTGACCGGTGGCAATCGGCTGCGCTGCGACCGATTGGTGCTGTCGCCGGGCGTGGCGCTGATGTCGTCGGCCATCCCAGGCCTGCCCGCCGCGCAGGCCGAAGGCCGTGTGCTGCATGCCTGGAAGGCCGGGCCCGAGACCACCGCGCTGCACCGCCAGCTGCAGGCCTTGCCGCCCGGCGGCGTGTTCGCCATCACCATTCCGCTGGCGCCCTACCGCTGCCCGCCCGGCCCGTATGAACGTGCCAGCCTGGTGGCCGACTGGCTGGGCCGCCACAACCCGCGCGCCAAGGTGCTGGTGCTGGACGCCAACGACGACGTGGTGTCCAAGGCCGCGCTGTTCAAGCAGGCCTGGGCCGAGCTGCATGCCGGCCGCATCGAGTACCGGCCGCAGCATGTGCTGGCGGGTGTGGACGGCGCGCGGGGGCTGTTGCGCTTCGAGGTGCAGGACGACGTGCGCGCCGACGTGCTCAACGTGCTGCCGCCGATGCGGGCCGGCGCGATCGCGGTGCAGGCCGGCCTGGCCACGGTCAACCAGCGCTGGTGCCCGGTGGACTTCCTGACCTTTGCCTCGGTGCACGCGCCCGGCGTGCATGTGCTGGGCGATGCGATCCAGGCCGCGCCGCAGATGCCCAAGTCGGGCCACATGGCCAACAACCACGCCAAAGTGGCCGCGGCCGCCATCGTGGCCGAGCTGGCCGGCCTGCCGCCGCCGCCGGAGCCGATGCTGACCAACGCCTGCTACAGCCTGGTGAGTGCCGACCAGGCCATTCACGTGGCCAGCGTGCACCGCTACGACGCGGCGGCGCGCACCTTCAACCTGGTGCCGGGCTCGGGCGGTGTGTCGGCGGCGCGGTCGGCCCAGGAAGTGCGCCTGGCCGAAGCCTGGGCGCGCAACACCTGGGCCGACATGCTGGTCTGAATGCGCTACTGATCCAGCGCCATCATCCGCACCCGCGCGTTTTCCACATGCGCGCGCATGCAGCGGCGCGCGGCCTCGGCGTCCTGGCTCTCGATCAAGGCATACAGCGCGCGGTGTTCGTCCAGCGCCTCCTGCGTGCGGCGCCAGGGTTTCATGTGGGCCAGGTGGCGCCACAGGTTCACCGCGCGGCTCACGTCGTACTCCAGCATCTTGAGCACCGCCACCAGCCGCGGGTTGGCGGTGGCCTGGGCGATGGCCTCATGAAAGCCGTAGTCGAAGTGGTGCGCCACGTCGCCGCGCGCATGGGCCTGCTCGAAGCCGTCCAGCATCTGCCGCATGCGCGCCAGGTCGGCGCCTTGGCGGCGCAGCGCGGCCAGATGGGCGCATTCGGGCTCCACCATCAGCCGCAGTTCCAGCCCGTGCAGGATGTGGCTGAGGTCGGCCGCCGTGGGCTGCGCCAGCGCCGCCGCGGCGCCCGGCTGCGGCGCCACGTAGCTGCCCGAGCCGCGCACCGACTGCAGCAGGCCTTCGGCCCGCAGCCGGTCCAGTGCCTGCCGCACCACCGGGCGCGAGACCTGGAAGCGCGTGGCCAGCGACAGCTCGGCCGGCAGCCGCGCGCCCGGGGCCAGCTGGCCGGTCATGATGGCGTGGAACAGGCTGTCATACACCCGCTCGGCAAAGCGCTCGCCCCGCGGGGCGCGGGCCGGTGCCAGGCCTGCAGCGTCGGGGGCAGTGCCCGCGTTCAAGGCGTCGTCGGTGGGGTCGGGTCGGGCCATCGCGGGTTGGGGTGAGAGGGTTCAAATCTGTCTTCCAGGTTGACAGCATGCGGCCGCCAGATGTTGCACTGCCTCAGGGAAAGCACCCAGCCAAAGCAGTCAATCGCGCTGACAACTTTGCTGGGCCCCCGCCTATGATGGACCGCACACCAGAACCAGCAGGCAGGAGACGCGTGTGAAACAGCACTTCATCGACAACCGGGCGGTGCCGCCATCGTCGGGTGAGCACATCCCGGTGCTCGACCCTTCGGACGGCCAGGTGTTCGAGCAGCTGGCGCGTGGCAATGCCGCCGACGTCGACCGGGCCGTGCAGGCTGCCCGCCGCGCCTACGATGCGGGCCCCTGAGGCCGCATGCCCGCGGCCGAACGCGGCCGGCTGCTTCAGCGCCTGTCGCTGAAGCTGCAGGACCATGCCGAGGAACTGGCGGCGCTGGAAGCGCGCGACTGCGGCAAGCCGATGAAGCAAGCGCGCGCCGATGCCGCCGCCATCGCCCGCTACTTCGAGTTTTATGGCGGCGCCGCCGACAAGCTGCATGGCGAAACCCTGCCCTACCAGGCCGGCTACACCGTGCTCACGCTGCGTGAACCGCATGGCGTCACTGGCCACATCGTGCCCTGGAACTACCCGCTGCAGATCTTTGGCCGCAGCGTGGGCGGCGCGCTGGCGGCGGGCAATGCCTGCGTGGTCAAGCCGGCGGAAGACGCCTGCCTGTCGCTGCTGCGGGTGGCCGAGCTGGCGGCCGAGGTGGGCTTTCCGCCGGGCGTGCTCAACATCGTCACCGGCTACGGCCATGAGGCGGGCGACGCGCTGGTGCGGCACCCGGGCATCGACCATGTGTCCTTCACCGGCTCGCCCACCATCGGCCAGGTGGTGGTGCGCGCCGCGGCCGAGCACCACACGCCGGTGACGCTGGAGCTGGGCGGCAAGTCGCCGCAGATCGTGTTCGACGATGCCGACGTGGAAGCGATGCTGCCGGTGGTGATCAATGCCATCGTGCAGAACGCCGGCCAGACCTGCTCGGCCGGCAGCCGGCTGCTGGTGCAGCGCAGCTTGTATGGACAAGTGCTGGAACGCCTGGGCGAAGCCTTCAGCCGGCTGCGTGTGGGCAGCGCCACCATGGACCTGGACTGCGGCCCGCTGATCCGCCGCACCCAGCTGCAGCGGGTGGCCGGCTTCATCGAAGAAGCGCAGCGCGACGGCCTGCCCATCGTGGCCCAGGGCCGCATCGAGCCCGGCGTGCCGGCCGGCGGCTACTACCAGGCGCCCACGCTGCTGCGCGACGTGCCGCCGCAGCACCGGCTGGCACAGCAGGAGGTGTTCGGCCCGGTGCTGGCCGCCCTGCCCTTCGACACCGAAGACGATGCGGTGCGCATTGCCAACGGCACGCCCTACGGCCTGGTGGCCAGTGTGTGGTCGCGCGACGGCGGCCGCCAGCTGCGCCTGGCGCGGCGGGTGCGCGCCGGCCAGGTGTTCATCAACAACTACGGCGCCGGCGGCGGCGTGGAGCTGCCCTTCGGCGGCGTCAAGGCCAGCGGCCATGGCCGCGAAAAAGGCTTCGAAGCCTTGTACGCCTTCACGGTGCTCAAGACCGTGGCCATCAAACATGACTAGACAAGTAGCAGGAGACAGAACGATGCGCGTCGAAGGCAAATCCATCATCGTCACCGGCTCGGGCGGCGGCATCGGCGAGGGCATTGCCCGCCGCCTGGCGGCCGAAGGTGGCCGCATCGTCGTCAACGACGTGAACGAAGCGGCCGGCCGCCGCGTGGCCGAAGCCATCGTCGCCGAAGGCGGCAGCGCCACCTTCGTGCGCGCCGACGTGACCCGCAGCGCCGACATGCAGGCCTTGGTGGCCGCCGCGGTGCAGGCCCATGGCCGGCTGGACGTGATGGTCAACAACGCCGGCTGGACCCACCGCAACCGGCCGATGCTGGAAGTGAGCGAAGAAGACTTCGACAAGCTCTATGCCATCAACGTCAAGAGCGTCTACCTGTCGGCGGTGCATGCGGTGCCGGTGATGCGGGCGCAGGGCGGGGGCAGCTTCATCAACATTGCATCGACGGCCGGGGTGCGACCGCGGCCGGGGCTCACCTGGTACAACGGCTCGAAGGGGGCGGTGATCACCACCAGCAAGTCGATGGCGGCCGAGCTGGGGCCGGACAACATCCGGGTCAACTGCATCAACCCGGTGTTCAACCCCGATACCGCGCTGTCGGCCGAGTTTGCCGGCGGCCCGGTGGACGACGCCCGCCGCGCCAAGTTCCTGGCAACGATTCCGCTGGGCCGGTTCAGCACCGCGCTGGACGTGGCCAATGCGGCGCTCTACCTGGCCAGCGACGAGGCCGCGTTCATCTCGGGCGTCTGCATCGAGGTGGACGGCGCAAGATGTGTATAGGCCCCCAAGGCCCGGGCTTCGCCCGGACCGCCCCCCCAAGGGGGAGCAAGAAAGCTTGGGGCGGCCCGGCGCTTTCTTGAGCTGATCACACAACAACGAGGAGACAAGCCCATGCAACGCAGAAAGTTCATCACCCGCGCCGCGATCGGCAGCGCCGCCGCAGGCACTTTGGCCGCGCCGGCTCTTGCGCAAGGCCAGCATCCCGAGATCCGCTGGCGCCTGGCCAGCAGCTACCCCAAGACGCTGGACACCATCTACGGCGCGGTCGACCTGGCGGTCAA
>CAKZXL010000163.1 GCA_937883885.1 uncultured Aquincola sp.
ACGTAAGCAGTGCCGCTGCTGGTCACGACGCAGGCAGACAATGAGACACGAGTGGGACGCGGGTTCGAGCGCGCCCACGCGATCCGCAGTGCTGTGGGAGCCTGGTGGGGAGCTCGTCCGAGTGAGCAAAGCGTTCTCGCCGCATGGTTTATCGTTAGCGCATGCCGCAGCTACTCGACGACTACATCGCCCAGCTCGCCACGATCAACGGGCCCGCCGACCTGAACGGCCCGCATGCCGACTGGATTTGGAATCGAACCGCCGAGGTGGCCCAGGCCGTCGGCGAGCTCAACCAGGACTTGGGCTTGGCGGGAGATGGTCAGTTCCGCCCTCACATCATGACGACCTCGGTTGGCGATGCGAGCGGCATTCTGTTCGTGTCGGCGAACCCTGGATGGAGCCCGAAGCCCAATGAGGCTGAGGACGATTTCCGTAAAGCCAGCATCGAAAACAATCGCGAGTTCTGCGAAGACTTCTTCACCGTCTTTCGCCGCGAGGTTGGTGCGAACCGTTGGTGGTCTCGCGCGCTGCTTCTGGCGCATTTGGTACGAAATGGAGCCCCTCCTGGGGAGCAGCCGATGGTAGCTCCCCGCCTACGGTGGACTTGGGCGCAGGCAGGCGGTCTTGCGTCAGGCGTAGGCAACGTCGACTTGATCCCTTTCCACTCGACCGGTGACAAGTTTGGCGCGCTTCAGGGAGCCAACCTCACTCCGGCGCAGCAGATGCTCCGCAACGTGGCGACTGCGACGCTCAGCATGGTCCTGCGACTACAGCCGGCGCCCGAACTGACCTTCGTCGGTTCTGCGCTCGGCGCGCCGGTGACTGATGGCCTCTGCGTGGAGCTGAATATGCTGGCGCAGGACACACCTGCGGAGGACGTGGGCCATCCCGTATGGAGTCAGCTGCATAGATGGGTGCATCCCAAAACGGGTGCGAAGGTCATGACCTTCCCGTACCAGGTGTTTGCAGGTAACGCGGCGTTTTATCTGCCACGCGGTTTCATGGTGCCACTGGCTGAGCGAATGAGGGCGTTTATGGACGCCCCCGGCAGCTGACTGCAACAGGTGGCGCCTAAATGTCGGCGCGGCGCCTTCGAGCGCTCGCCGTACGTGCCGGCACGGTGGCAGGAGCGCCGGCGAGCTTGCGGCGCATGAGCGCTTCGGCCACCGCGGCAGCCGTCTCAGGCCGTCTTCCCTCCTGCGCTGCGCGCACGGGGTCGCCGCCGAATACGGAGCAGACCACCTGAGGGTCCAAGTTGCACTGCAGCTCGATGAGGGCGGCCGCCGGGCCGGATGCGCCCGCCCAGATGGCTACGTCCAGAGGGATGCAGCCACCGACGTCCCAGTGGGTCTCGCGTAGCCTGACGTCGAAGCTGATTCCCGCGTAATCGCGGTACGTCTGCAGCAACTCCAGGGCGACCTCGTATTCCGCGCCATACCCCGTGGCCACCACGAAGGGCATGGCGTCCAGCCCAACGCTCTGCATCGACCCATCGGCGCTCTGCTCGTCAGGCGGGGCCACGGGAATGCCACGCTCGCGGAGAACCGCCAAGCAAAGGAGGGCTGTTCTGGAGACATGGTCGAGCGCCCGCGACCTCGGCTGCTGCTGAACCTGCCTCGCTCGCTGACGCGCAGTGTCTACCGCCACTGGGCCGTTGAGGGCGACGTGCAGCAGCGCGTAGTGCAGGTTGCCTGGGAACCGCGACGAGGCGGACGGTGCGACATCGGGTGCAGCGATTGCTGGGTGCCCCGGTGACACCTCCAGCGCGTAGCGCAGCATCTCGACGGAGCAGCTTGGGAACTGCTCCAAGATGGTGGCGAAGATGTTGTGCGGCCGGTTGTGCGTCGCGGTGCTCACGCAGCACAGTTCGTCGAGCCACTCCGACTGGGAATGCCCGTGACGAGCATTGAACCCAGGCGGCGTGCCGGCGTCCGCCACCTTCATGAGGAGAGCCGCGTTCCCACACTCAAGGCAGTAAGCCGCGAACGAAGGCAGTGGCTCACCCGGCTCAGAGGCCATTCCCTCCCTCAGCACCCGCAACATGGCCGCCTGCTCGTTTACGGACGTGCGACCGTGCAGGTGGTCGAGCAGCTCATCCGCCGTCAGCGCCGCGTCTTCGTCCGGATCACGGATGAGTTGAACGACGTCGCCCCAGAATGCCGCCGCCAGGTCAGCGACCGCCTTCGGGTCATCGCCCTGCAGGTGAGTCAACGGTGAGATGGGCACCGGTAGCCTTTGGATCTCAGACGGATGCCCGTCGCAGACCCTGACGGCCTACGAATGGAGCAGTCTCAGAGCTGCATGCAGAAGCGTCAGCGTCGAACTTGTCCTGCATCAGCTTCGCGGTGACCAATGCCGCAACCGCCTCGCTGTTGGGCTTCCCGAACGATCTGGCGCATTCGAGGATGTCCTTGAAGCCGAAGTCCTTGAGCGGGTCCTCAAGACTCGCTCCGCACTCCAGAAGTACCTGCACCGCGCAGTAGTTGCCCATCTTGAAGGCGGCCGAGATGGGCATGAGACCGCCGATTGTCCCGTGAGCGCCGAGGCGTTTGTGGACGTTGACCAGGCCTGCGGCGATCGAGTCCCGCAGCAGCTGCGTGATTTGAGCCGCACCGCCGGTAGTCGACCAGTCCGAATCCAGCAGGCTCATCTCGACGCCCTGGTCCAGAAACTGGTGCCGCGCCGGCGCGCCCACTGCGCGCAGCAGCCGGGCGCAGTC
>CAKZXL010000164.1 GCA_937883885.1 uncultured Aquincola sp.
CCGAGGCACCGCGCCGGCGCACCGGCTACGTGGGCGCGCGCCGCAAGGTGCTGGTGGTGGACAACGAAGAGGTGGACCGCGGCTTCCTGGCCAGCGTGCTGGAGCCGCTGGGCTTAGAAGTGGCGCAGGCCGCCTCGGGCGAAGACGCGCTGGCCCGCGTGGCCGGCCTGGCGCCCGACGCCATCCTGATGGACCTGGCGATGCCCGGCATCGACGGCTGGGAGACGCTGCGCCGCCTGCGCGCGCAGGGCTTGAGCGCCGCGCCCGCGGCCATCGTCTCGGCCAATGCCTTCGACAAGGGGCTGGACAACGACGTGGGCATCGCGCCCGAAGACTTCATGGTCAAGCCGGTGCGCATCGGCGAGCTGCTGGACTGGCTGGGCCGAAGGCTGCAGCTGCAGTGGATCGATGCGACCGCGGCTTCTTCGGTGCCGCGCGTGATGGTGGCCGCCGACAGCGGTCAGGTGCCGCTGCCGCCGAGGGCCGAGCTGGAGGCGCTGGACAAGCTGGTGAGCCTGGGCTATGTGCGCGGCATCACCCGCAAGCTCGACGAGATCGAGGCCGCGCACGCCGATTCAGCCCGCTTCGTGGCCCGCATGCGGGCGCTGGCGCAGGGCTTTCAGCTCGATGCGATGCACACTGCGCTGCGCGATGCATTGGGCAGCGCTTCCGTTTCATGAGCATGGATACCCCCGGTTTTGACCGCAGCGCGGGCGACGTGGTGCTGATCGTCGACGACCAGCCCGACAACCTCTCGATGCTGCACGACGCGCTGGACGAGAGCGGCTACACCGTGCTGGTGGCCACCCACGGCGAGGCCGCGCTGCAGCGCGCCGCGCAGGCGCAGCCCGACATCGTGCTGCTGGACGCGGTGATGCCGGGCATGGACGGCTTCGAGGTGGCGCGGCGGCTGAAGGCCGATGCGGCCACCGCGGCCATCCCCATCGTCTTCATGACCGGCCTGACCGAGACCGAGCATGTGCTGGCCGCGTTTGCGGCCGGCGGCATCGACTACGTGGCCAAGCCCATCCGCCCGCGCGAGGTGCTGGCGCGGCTGGCCGCCCATGTGAACAACGCCCGCCAGACCCACCAGGCCCGCAGCGCGCTCGATGCCTTCGGCCATGCCACGCTGGTGGTGCGCGCCAGCGACGGCCGGCTGGTGTGGCAGACCGCGCTGGCGCGGCAGATGCTGCAGCAGTGGTTCGGCGGCGACAGCCCCTGGACGCCGCCGCCGCTGCTGGACTGGGTGCGCCAGCAGGTGGCGGCGGGCGCGGCGGCGGGCGTGGGCTCACAGGTCGGCTCACAGGCCGGTTCGCTGGTGCAGGGCGCGCGGCGGCTGCACTTCACGCTGCATGAAAGCACCGGCGAAGACGAATGGCTGATCGTGCTGCGCGAGGCCAACGACGCCGCGATGCTGGAAGGCATGATGCTGGCCTTCAAGCTCACCGCCCGCGAGGCCGAGGTGCTGTACTGGGTGGTCAAGGGCAAGACCAACCGCGACGTCGGCGACATCCTGGGCGCCAGTGCCGCCACCGTGAAGAAGCACCTGGAGCGGGTGTACGAGAAGCTGGGCGTCGAGACCCGCACCGCCGCCGCCTCGCTGGCCATCGAGCGGGTGCGGCAATTGGCGGGTTGATGCCGCGCTGCGCCTTTTCACACCCAACCCGGACGGCCTCGGCGATACATATCTGAGCTTCCAAAGGCGCTGGTGGTTTCGCGCTTCGGTCCGTGCATGTTCGGGGAGGGAGCTCCTGATGTGCGTTCGACGCAGCCACGCCGCTTCGGCGTTCATTCGGCCCGGGGTGAGGGCCTCTCTGGCCTGCTGGCCAGGCCTGACGCATCTGGCCGCCGCACAAGCAGCCCTGCAAGGCGCCTCGGAGCCGCAGTTCGGCCCCTTGTTGACCGACCATGTCCAGCTCGTGCCCCAATCGGTGGATGTGCTGGACGAAAGCCTGGCGGCCATGCTCGTCAGCACCTGGCCTGCCACGCAGTTCCGTTTGCACGCCAACGTCCGTGTGCTGGCCCGCCATCGATCGGCCGATCTGTGCACCTTCGCGCGCGATCTCGACTGGTTCCAGGCCGCTGCACGGGTACACCGTGTGCTCGGGGCTGACGTCTATTCCGCCCACGCGGGCCTGCGCCGGCATGCCACGCTGATCGAACTGTTCGACAACGCACGGCGCTGTGCGGACCTCTTCGGCTGCCGCCTCGCGATCGAGGGTCAGTACCCCATCGCCGGTGACAACCCCCACCCGTTCCTCGTGAGTTCATGGGCGGAATACCGGTCGCTGCTGGAAAGCAGTCTTCCGTACGCGCTCGACCTGTCGCATCTCAACATCCTGGCTCAGCGGTCAGGACATCGCGACGACGCCCTCGTGGCTGACCTGCTGGCCAGTCCAGCCTGCCTAGAGGTGCACGTCAGCGACAACGACGGCCGTGCCGACACTCATCGGGTTCTCGTGCGGGAGCCTTGGTGGTGGCCGTTAGTTCGGTTCATCCAACCCGGTGCTGTGGTGTTTTCCGAAGGCAACCATGCGCGCCGATTCACTGAAAGGCTTCGCCATGAATCCCACTGATGTCAGCTCGCGTCTCAAGGGCCTTGCCGCCGCCGACCACCTGGCGGCAGACGGTGAGGTGTCGCCCAATGCCGAAGCCGAGCAACTGCTCGCGCTGGGGCGGGCGATACGGCTACATGAAGAACGTCTGGACCTGGCGTGGTGCGGCGCCGCCGTCGCCCGCCTTTTCCTGGCACGGCCCTGGCTGCAGCGCGTCAACATGCAGCTGATGTTCGAGTCGGTCTACAACGACGAAGGCAGATTCGGGTGGGAGCACTGCGCGATCTTCAAGGCCGCTGAATCCGTGCCCGGAGCCGACCTGCCCGCCCAGGTGCAGAACGCCGAAGGCAGCTTCAACCCCGACGCCGTCGCCGATTTGCTGCACGACGCGCATGTGGACGAGGCGTATGAACTCTGCCTGCCCTTTCTCGACGCCGATGAACAGGACTCCTGCACGTTCGCGCTGGACCGCGAAGACCTGGCCGCTGTGCTGACCGCCCGCCCGGTCAGCGGGCTGGCCGTGGCCCGCGTGCTCTGGCCCGACCACGATGCACTGGCTTGAGGCCCGGCATGGCGCTGCGGGGGGGCGATGCGGGTCAATCCGGCAATACGCCCCCGACGAAGCGCTCCAGGATGACCGCATGGTCCTCGAACAGGCAGTCGGCCAGGCCGGGCAGGTCGCTGACTTGGAACCAGCGGGCGTCCTGGGCATCGTCACGCGCCTTCACCTCGGGCAGCGGCATGTCGGCGAAGTGGAAGTACTTGCTGCACCAGATGCAGCTGCCACTGCGGGAAGTGGTTCAGGTAGTCGCTGGTGGTGTCCTTCCTGAACCCCATGAGCACGGTGCGCTGGGGCTGTGCGCTGTAAGGCGCCACGCCGCGGTGCACGGCCGCGGCCCAGCGTGGGTCGTCGGCATAGTCGCGCACCGGCACGAAGGCCACGCGGGCCTGCTCCTGGGCCGTCAGCGTGGCACGGACCATGTTCGCGCGCTCTTGCCAGGTGAACGGATTCTTCGATGAGCGGGCCGCGAAGCTCGAGCCGAGCACGATGACGACCTGCTCCGCCTGTTCGAGGGCCTGCCTGAGCAGCGTGCCGTGGCCCCGATGGAAGATCTGCAGGCGGCCGATGACGACGGCGGTGTGGTAGGGGTGAACTTGCAGCATGGTTCAGCGGCCGTGGACGGCAGCGATCGGCATCTGGCGCCCGGCCCCGAACGCACGGGGTCGCAGCCGGATGATGGGTGGCGCCTGGCGGCGCTTGTATTCACTGCGGGCGATGAGCTGGCGCACCCGCTGGACCGTCTGCAGCCCATCGGGTGTTGACAGCAGGTGCGCCATCGCCGCTTCGCAGCGCCCGCGTTCCCCGTGCGGCAGCCGGTCCAGGCCTTCGATGTCGTGGCGCAGGATCTCGTCCAGCACCTCGTAGGGCGGCAGGCTGTCGCTGTCCTTCTGGTTCGGTGCCAGCTCGGCCGACGGGGCCTTGTCGAGGATGGCCTGTGGGATCACCTCGTGGCCGGTGCTGTCGTTGAGGTGGCGGCTGAGCGCGAAGACCTCCGTCTTCAACAGGTCGCCGATGAGGTTGAGCCCCCCGTTGGTGTCCCCGTAGAGCGTGCAGTAGCCGACCGAGGTCTCCGACTTGTTGCCCGTGGTCAGCAACAGGTGGCCGAAGGCGTTCGAGTACGCCATCAGGATGGTGCCGCGCACGCGGGCCTGCAGGTTCTCCAGCGGCAGACCTTGCAGCGTGCTGCCGCCGGTTGCCGGCGGGAAGCCCTCTTCAAAGGCGCGAACGATGTCACCGATCGGGTGCTCAAGCAGCGCAATGCCCAGGTTGCAACACAGCGCGACCGAGTCGCGAACGCTGCCTTCGCTGGAGAACCGCGACGGCATGGTGAGGGCCACCACGTGCTGCGGGCCCAGCGCTTCCACGGCCAGCGCCAGCGTCAGCGCACTGTCGATGCCGCCGGAGCAGCCCACGACAACCCGGCTGAAGCCGCATCGGCGCGCGTAGTCGCGCAGTCCCAGCACCACCTGGCGGCGGTAGAACTCGAGGGTGCACAGGCCCTCGGCCGGCACGGCCGGCAAGGTTTCGCCCGCGCGGCCGAAGAAGCGGCCGCTGCCGCGGTCGAAGGCCAGTGTGGTGATGTCCTCGGCAAAGCGCCGGGCCTCGAACACGGGCTGGCCTGTGGCGTCCATCGCGAACGAGGCGCCGTCGTACACCAGTTGGTCGTGCCCGCCCACCTGGTTCACATACAGCAGAGGCAGGCCGTGGCGCGCGCAGGCCTTGCGGAACACCTGGTGGCGCTGCTCGCGCTTGCCGATGTTCGACGGACTGGCATTGATGGAGACCACCAGGTCGGGTGCAGCTTCGGCCATGCGGCTGAAGGGGTTGGCCAGGTAGTCCAGGCCGTCGTCGTTCCAGCCGTCCTCGCAGATCATCAGGCCGATGTGCACGCCGCCGACGGTCAAGACGCAGGCTTTATCCGGGCCGGGCTCGAAGTGCCTGCGGTCGTCGAAGACGCCGTAGGTGGGCAACAGCTGCTTGGCGTAGGTCTTGACGATCTGCCCGTCGCGGATGACCAGCAATGCGTTGTGCAGGCGCTTGCCCGGCCCGGGGCTGGGCACCGGCGCCCCGACCACCCAGGCGAGTTGCGGCACCTCCCGACTGGCCTGCAGCAGCGATTCAAGGCCGACCCGCAGGCGCTGGGCGAACAAGGGCTCTTCCAGCAGGTCGCCGGGGTGGTAGGCGGTGAGCGACATCTCGGGGAACACCACCACCTGGGCGTCGTCATGCCGGGCCTGGCGCGCGGCGCGCAGCATCAGCATGACGTTGCCCTCCAGGTCGCCGATGGTGGGGTTGATCTGGGCGATGGTGATGCGCAGCATGGTCAGTCCTTGTCTCGGGTGCCCACCTCGAAAACCTGGCGCAGGTAGGCCAGGAAGGTGGGGTTGTCGCACAGGGTCTTGCCGGGGCTGTCCGACAGTTTGGCCGTCGGTTGCCCATTGCAATGGATCAGCTTCATGACGATGTTCAGCGGCTGAGGACCCAGGTCGTGGGTGAGGTGGGTGCCGATGCCGAAGCCCGAAGGCACACGGTCGCCGAAGTGCCGGTGCAAGCCGATGGCCGTGGGCACGTCCAGGCCATCGCTGAAGACCAGTCGCTTGCTGTGGGCATTGATGCGCAGCCGGTCGTGACCTGGGCCTGCTCGCGTGCGGCGCCGCGCACCAGGCGCTCAAAGTACAGCTGGTTGACGATGGCCAGCACGAAGATGTCGAAGCCCATGACGTGGACTTGCGGCCCCTTGGCCTTGACGACGAGCTGCTCGCCTTCAGCCCGCGCGGTGATGAGCCGACGCTGCAGCCGGAAGATGCGCAGAAACTCGATGAAGTCCGGCTTCAGCCAGCGCAGCGTGGCCAGGTAGGCGAGCTCGTCGTCGGCATAGCGCAGCGTGCACAGATGGTCCAGTTGCTCATTCAGGTCGTGCACCAGCGCGGCCAGCGCCAGCGCCGGACGGCCGCGGCAGACGAAACGGTACTCCGCGCTGTTGCCGGCCATGTGGTGCAGCATGACTTGCAGCATCGACACCTTGTAGGCGTCGGTCTGCAGCAGCGAGGTGATGATGGGTGAGTGGTTCATCGCAGGCCCGCCTTTCAGGCCCACAGCGCGGTGGCTTGCGCGGCGGTGAGCAGCTCGGCGCCGGTGTGGCGGGCTTCTTCGAAGAATGCGTCGGCGGCTGCTTCAAACCCCGGCACCGGGCTCATGCAGTCGCGCAGCAGCACATGGCGCACCGTGCGACCGCTGGCGGCCAGCCCCCGCATCGCCTGCCGGAAGCTGGCGGCCACGCAGTGGCTGGAGGCTTCGCCGGCCCAGATCACCAGGTCGGCTTCACCACAGATGGCGTGCAGCAGCGGGGTGTTGAACTGGGTTGCGGGCGCGCCGGGCAGCGGCACATCCGCCTCGAAGACGCCGAAGTGCTCGCTCAACGGATGTTCACCCTTGAGCACCTTGCGCACCGGCCGCTGCTGCGCGAACTCCCATTGCGCCAGTTGCTCGGCCAGCGGGGCATACACGTTGTGACCCCAGGTGCCCGTCACGCAGTGCACCGGCCAGACGGTCATGCCGCCGGCCTTGGCGCTCATGGCCTCCAGCGTTTCAAGCGCCCGTGCGCAGACCTGCGGGTCGCGGCTGCGCGGCAGGCAGTGGCCGCTGCGCACGACCTCGGCTGTCAGCCAGGTGAACTCGGCGACGGCACGGTCATCGGCCTGCTGCCAGAAGGTGGTGCGCTCGATGGCCACGCTGGGATGGGACTCCAGCTTCACCGTGATGCCGTTGAGGTGGCCTGCCGCGTGGGCGATGAACGCCGCCAGGCGCTGAAGGTCGGCACCGGCACCTGCGACGGGCAGCGCTGCACCCGCGATGTCGCAGAAGTCGTTCTGGGGGTCGATGACCAGGAGCTGGGTTCGCATGGCGGATCCGGTTTCGTTGTGGCGATGCTGTCATTCTAGGGTCTGTTAATCTCAATATGCGACTTACAAGGCATCTGGGAGAAGGTGAACTTTTACGTAGAATGCGCCTAACTCAACAGGGTCGAGCGCCGCTCGGGTATCCGTGGCTGTCATCCTCACCGTCGATGTCGTTTTGCTCACCCTGCGCGGCGATGAGCTGCATGTGGCGCTGTTCAAGCGCGCGCGTGAACCGTTTCGCGGCCTGTGGGCGTTGCCGGGTGGCTTCATCCGCGAAGCGGAAGACGACTCGGCCAAGGCTGCCGCTGCGCGGGTGCTGCGGGACAAGACGGGCCTGGTGCCGCCTTACCTCGAAGAGTTCGGCACCGTCTCCGGGCCGGCGCGCGACCCTCGCGGCTGGTCCTTGACGGTCGTTTACTTCGCGCTGGTGCCGGCCGCGCTGCTCGATGGCCAACCGGACACCTTTGCCGTCTCTAGGCTGCCCAACCTGCCGTTCGACCATGCGGCGGTGATTGCGCAGGTCGTCGAGCGGGTACGCAACAAGGCCAGCTATTCGTCGCTGCCGGTGTTCCTGTGCGATCCCGAGTTCACGATTCCCGAGTTGCACGCGGCGTATGAGGCGGTGCAGGGCGAGCAGGTCAATGCCGCCAACTTCCGGCGCAAGCTGGAGGAGATGGGCGTGCTCGAAGAGATCAAGGGCCAGACCAAGGTGTCCGGGCGCAACCGACCGGCGCAGCTGTACCGCGTGGCCAAACCGTTCCGCGACCGCCTGTCCGTGCGCCCCCGCGGACTGTGAGGGCCGTGCCGGTGGCCCCCATGCCGCAGCATGTGCTGATCCTTCTTCTTCAAGGCATGGCCGCATGAAGCTCAAGCACATCGAGGTCTTCAACGCCATCATGCTCACCGGCAGCGCGAGCGCGGCGGCGCGGCTGTTGCACGTCACGCAGCCGGCCGTTACCCAGGCGCTGCAGCATGCCGAGCTGCAGCTGGGCTATGCGCTCTTCACCCGCCAGCGCAACCGGCTGGTGCCCACGCGGGAGGCGCAGTCGCTCTACCCCGAGGTGCAGCGGCTGATGTCGCAGCTCGAATCGGTGCGGCGCATCGCCAGTGCGCTGCGCAGCGGCGAAGACAGCGAGCTGCGCATCCTCATCGTGCCTTCGCTGGCGGTGCATGTGCTGCCGG
>CAKZXL010000165.1 GCA_937883885.1 uncultured Aquincola sp.
CGCCAACATTGTTACGGAGTTGGGAAAAGCTACAGCAACCTTTGTCATCCGAATGCGGGGGTGGGTCGTTAGGGGGTCACGCGGCACGAATGCAAGCCGCGAGTTGACCCGCCATGATGATCCAGAAATCCGCTCATCCCGTGCCCGCCCACCATAGCCGCCGCGCCGAACGCTTCGAGCCGCCGGCCGACAAGGGCCAGAAGTACGAGCCCTTCCTGGTGCCGGCCATGGGCCGCGACCGCCGCAGCATGGCGCAGGAACTGCGCATGGACCAGCGCCGCTGATCCCTGCCGGGCGGCGCAAGCCGGGGCCGCCAGCGCCTCGGCTACACTGCCGCCGCCAGGAGAGAGCCGCTGCGGCATTCCACCGCAGCAGCCGCCGAAGGCGCAGGGGTCCACACCCCGAACGCTCAGGCAAAAGGACTGGCAAGACGCCCCACCCGGGCGTTC
This sequence comes from uncultured Aquincola sp., assembly GCA_937883885.1. The sequence goes on from CAKZXL010000165.1 coordinate 450, forward strand.
CTCACTGGAGAGAGGCGGGCCCCGAGCCCGCCCACCGAAGGGGCAAGCAGCGCCGCGCAACCGCCGGTGCCGCCAATCTCTCAGGTAAAGCGGACAGCGAGGGCATCCCCCCACTCACATCGCCTTTGGCGCTAGGGTGGGCGATCGATGGCCCCTTCGCTACACCCTTACCGGGAGACATGGATGTCCGCCGACCTGCTCCAGACGCCCCTGCACGCGCTGCACCTTGAACTGGGCGCCAAGATGGTGCCCTTTGCCGGCTACGCCATGCCGGTCAACTACCCCGGCGGCATCATGGCCGAGCACCGGCAGTGCCGCGAATCGGCCGCGCTGTTCGACGTCTCGCACATGGGCCAGCTGCGCCTGCCCGATGCGCCGGCCGCCGCCGCCGCACTCGAGACCCTGGTGCCGGCCGACATCGTCGACCTGGCGGTGGGCAAGCAGCGCTACACCCAGTTCACCAATGCCTCGGGCGGCATCCTCGACGACCTGATGGTCACCCGGCGCGAGGACGACCTCTTCGTCGTCGTCAACGCCGCCTGCAAGGCCGACGACATCCGCCACCTGCAGACCCACATCGGCCACCGCTGCCAGATCGTGCCGCTGCCCGACCGCGCGCTGCTGGCGCTGCAAGGCCCCCAGGCCGTCACCGCGCTGCAGCGGCTGAACGCGGGCGTCGGCACCCTGACCTTCATGACCGGCGGGCACTTCGTGCTGGCGGGTGTGGACTGCTTCGTCACCCGCTCGGGCTACACCGGCGAAGACGGCTTCGAGATCTCGGTGCCGGCCGAGGCCGCGGTCGATCTGGCGCGCCAGCTGCTGGCCCATCCCGAGGTCAAGCCCGCCGGCCTGGGCGCGCGCGACACGCTGCGGCTGGAAGCGGGCCTGTGCCTGTACGGCCACGACATCGACACCACCACCTCGCCGGTGGAAGCGGGCCTGGCCTGGTCCATCCAGAAGGTGCGCCGCCCGGGCGGTGCCCGCGCGGGCCACTACCCCGGCGCCGCCACCATCGAAAAGCACCTGGCCGGCGCCGCGCCCAGCAAGCGCGTGGGCCTGGTGGGGCTGGAACGCGTGCCGGTGCGTGAAGGCGCGGTGCTGCACGATGCCCACGGCCACAAGCTGGGCCATGTGACCAGCGGCACGCTGGCGCCCACCGTCAACCAGCCGATCGCGATGGCCTACGTGGCCATCAACCACGCCCACCCGGGCAACGAGGTGTATGCCGACGTGCGCGGCAAGCGCCTGCCGATGCGGGTGTGCGCCATGCCGTTTGCCCCGCACCGCTACCAGCGCTGATCCCCGGCGCTGCTCGCCTTTCTCCCCTCTTCCCACACCGCCCGAACCCAGGAGCGACCCCATGACCATCAAGTTCACCAACGACCACGAGTGGATCAACACCGCCGATGCCGGCGCCGCCGTGGTCGGCATCACGCCGCATGCGCAGGACGCGCTGGGCGACGTGGTGTTCGTCGACCTGCCCGAAGTGGGCAAGACCTTCAACCAGGGCGAGGTGGCCGGCGTGGTGGAGTCGGTCAAGGCTGCCGCCGACCTGTTCATGCCCGTCACCGGCGAGGTGGTGGAAGTCAACGAGGCGCTGCGCGCCGACCCGTCGCTGGCCAATTCCGACCCCACCGGCGCCGGCTGGTTCTTCAAGGTCAAGGTGGCCGATGCCAGCCAGTTCGATGCGCTGATGGACGAGCCGGCCTACCAGGACCTGCTCAAGACCCTCTGACCCCCGCCTGATAGAGCCCTTCCATGCTGATGTCCGCCCTCCAGCCGCTTGGCGACCTCGAGAACGAGGCCGAGTTCACCGCCCGCCACATCGGGCCCGATGCCGCCGACGAGGCGCGCATGCTGTCGGTGATCGGGGCGGCCTCGCGCCGCGCACTGATCGACGCGATCGTGCCGCGCGCCATCGCCCGGGGCGCGGCGATGAAGCTGCCCGCCCCGCTGACCGAAGCGCAGGCGCTGGCCGAGCTGAAGTCGGTGGCCGCGCAAAACCGGCTGCTCAAGAGCTTCATCGGCCAGGGTTACCACGGCACGCTGACGCCGCCGGTCATCCTGCGCAACATCCTCGAGAACCCGGCCTGGTACACCGCCTACACGCCCTACCAGGCCGAGATCTCGCAGGGCCGCATGGAAGCGCTGCTCAACTTCCAGACCATGGTCACCGACCTCACCGGCATGGCCATCGCCAATGCGTCGATGCTGGACGAGGCCACCGCCGCGGCCGAGGCCATGACGCTGGCGTTGCGGGTGGGCAAGAGCAAGAGCACCACCTTCTTCGTGGCCGACGACGTGCTGCCGCAGACGCTGGCGGTGGTGCGCACCCGCGCCGAGCCGCTGGGCATCACCGTGCAGGTGGGCCCGGCCGAAGAGGCCGGCAGCGCGCCCGCCTTTGCCGCGCTGCTGCAGTACCCGGGCGTGAGCGGCCGCGTGCGCGACCTGCGCCCGCTGATAGCCGCCGTGCATGCCCAGGGCGGCCTGGCCATCGTCGCGGCCGACCTGCTGGCGCTGGCGCTGCTGCTGCCGCCGGGGGAGCAAGGCGCCGACATCGTGGTGGGCAACACCCAGCGCTTCGGCATGCCGATGGGCGCGGGCGGCCCGCATGCCGCCTACATGGCCACGCGCGACGAGTTCAAGCGCTCGCTGCCCGGCCGCCTGGTGGGCGTGAGCGTGGACGCGCACGGCGCGCCCGCCTACCGGCTGGCGCTGCAGACGCGTGAGCAGCACATCCGCCGCGAGAAGGCCACTTCCAACATCTGCACCGCGCAGGTGCTGCCGGCCGTGGTGGCCAGCATGTACGCCGTGTACCACGGACCCGAGGGCCTGAAGCGCATCGCCCGCCGCGTGGCCAGCTACACCGCGCTGCTGGCCGCCGAGTTGCAGCAGGCCGGCTTCACGCTGGCCACGGCCGAGGCCTTCGACACCCTGGAAGTGCTGACCGGCGAACGCACCGGCGCATTGCTGGCCGCGGCCGAGGCCGCCGGCATGAACCTGCGCCGCGCCAGCGCCCATTCGCTGGGCATCACGCTGGACGAGACCACCACCCGCGCCGACCTGGCCGCGCTGTTGCGCGTGTTCACCGGCCGTGCCGATGCGCAGCCCGACTACGCCCGGCACGAAGGCGGCATCGCGGCGCTGATTCCGCCGCAGCTGCTGCGCGCCAGCGGCTACCTGCAGCACCCGGTGTTCAACACCCACCACAGCGAAACCGAGATGCTGCGCTACATCCGCAGCCTGTCGGACAAGGACCTGGCGCTGGACCGCACGATGATTCCGCTGGGCTCGTGCACGATGAAGCTGAACGCCACCAGCGAGATGATTCCCATCACCTGGCCCGAGTTCGCGCAGGTGCATCCCTATGCGCCGGCCGAGCAGCAGCAAGGCTACGCGCTGCTGAACCAGCAGCTGTGCGACTGGCTGGTGCAGGCCACCGGCTATGCGGGCGTGAGCCTGCAGCCCAATGCCGGCTCGCAAGGTGAATACGCCGGCCTGCTGGCCATCCGCGGCTGGCACCTGTCGCGCGGCGATGCGCAGCGCACGGTCTGCCTGATCCCCGAATCCGCCCACGGCACCAACCCCGCCAGCGCGCAGATGGTGGGCATGCAGGTGGTGGGCGTGAAGTGCGACGCGATGGGCAACGTCGACCTGGCCGACCTGCAGGCCAAGTGCGAAAAGCACAGCGCCCAGCTGGCGGCGGTGATGATCACCTACCCCTCCACCTACGGCGTGTTCGAGCCGCGCGTGAAGGAGCTGTGCGCACTGGTGCACCAGCACGGCGGCCGGGTGTACGTGGACGGCGCCAACATGAATGCGTTGGTGGGCGTGGCCGCGCCGGGCGAGTTCGGCGGCGACGTGAGCCACCTCAACCTGCACAAGACCTTCTGCATCCCGCACGGCGGCGGCGGCCCGGGCGTGGGCCCGGTGTGCGTGGCGGCCGATCTGGTGCCGTTTTTGCCCGGCGCGGGCGTGGGCCCGGTCTCGGCGGCGCCGCTGGGCAATGCCGCGGTGCTGCCCATCACCTGGATGTACATCCGCATGATGGGCAGCGAAGGGCTGACCGCGGCCACTGAGACCGCCATCCTCAGCGCCAACTACGTGGCCGCGCGGCTGGCCGACCACTACGACATCCACTTCAGCGGCGAGCTGCCCGGCATCAAGGGCGGCGGCGTGGCGCACGAGTGCATCCTGGACCTGCGACCGCTGAAGGACAGCAGCGGCGTGAGCGCCGAAGACGTGGCCAAGCGGCTGATCGACTACGGCTTCCATGCGCCCACGCTCAGCTTTCCGGTGGCCGGCACGCTGATGGTGGAGCCCACCGAGAGCGAGCCGTTGAAGGAGCTGGACCGCTTTTGCGACGCGATGATCGCCATCCGCGAAGAGATCGCGAAGATCGAGCGTGGCGAATGGCCGCGCGACGACCAACCGCTCAAAAACGCGCCGCACACCGCCGAGGCGCTGCTGGCCGCCGACTGGCCGCATGCCTACAGCCGCGAGCAGGCCGCCTACCCGGTGCCGGCGCTGCGCAAGGCCAAGTACTGGTCGCCGGTAGGCCGGGTGGACAACGTCTACGGCGACCGCAACCTGTTCTGCAGTTGCGTGCCGATGACGGAGTACGCCAGCGAGTGAGCCAAACCGGCGGTGCGCGCTTATCCTGCGCGCACCTCCTGTTACCCGTCTCGCCGCATGGCCGTCTCCGCGTTCGACCTCTTCAAGATCGGCATCGGGCCGAGCAGTTCGCACACCGTCGGCCCGATGCGGGCCGCGCGCCTGTTCACCGCCCGGCTGGCGCATGAAGGGCTGCTGACCCGCACCGCCCGGGTGCAGGCGCAGCTCTACGGCTCGTTGGGCGCCACCGGCAAGGGCCATGGCAGCGACAAGGCGGTGCTGCTGGGCCTGGCCGGCCACGAGCCCGACACGGTGGACGTGGACGCGGTGCCCGCGCTGCTGGCCGGCATCGCCGGCAGCGGGCGCATTGCGCTGCACGGCACGCACGACATCGGCTTTCTGGCCGCGAAAGACCTGGTCTTCCATCGCCGGCAGAGCCTGCCCTTCCATGCCAACGGCATGCGCTTTTCAGCCTTCGATGCTGGTGGCGCCGAACTGGCCGACAAGGTGTACTACTCGGTGGGCGGCGGCTTCATCGTCAGCGACGAAGTGGCCGCCGACGGCAGCCGCCAGAAGGTGATCGCGCCCGACACCACGGTGCTGCCGCTGCCCTTTGCCAGCGGCGCCGAGCTGCTGCAGGTGTGCGCGCGTGAAGGGCTGAGCATCGCCCAGGTGATGCGCCGCAATGAGCGCCACTGGCGCACCGACGCCGAGATCGACGCCGGCCTGCTGAAGATCTGGCAGGTGATGCAGGCCTGCGTGCAGCGTGGCTGCCGCACCGAAGGCGTGCTGCCCGGCGGCTTCAAGGTGCGGCGGCGGGCGGCGGCGCTGCATGCGGCACTCACCAGCCACCCCGAGGCCGCGCTTCGCGACCCGCTGCAGGTGCTCGATTGGGTCAACCTGTATGCGCTGGCCGTGAACGAAGAAAACGCCGCCGGTGGCCGCGTGGTCACCGCGCCCACCAACGGCGCGGCCGGCATCGTGCCGGCGGTGCTGCACTACTACGCCCGCTTCGTGCATGGCGCCAGCGATGCCGGCGTCATCGACTTCCTGCTCACCGCTGCGGCCATCGGCATCCTCTACAAGGAAAACGCTTCCATCAGCGGCGCTGAAGTGGGCTGCCAGGGCGAGGTGGGCGTGGCCTGCTCCATGGCCGCAGGCGCCTTGTGCGCGGTGATGGGCGGCACGCCAGAGCAGGCCGAGAACGCCGCCGAGATCGGCATGGAGCACCACCTGGGCCTGACCTGCGACCCGGTGGGCGGCCTGGTGCAGATCCCCTGCATCGAGCGCAACGCCATCGCGTCGGTCAAGGCCATCAACGCGGCGCGCATGGCGCTGCGCGGTGATGGCACGCACCATGTGTCGCTGGACAAGGTGATCAAGACCATGCGCGAGACCGGCGCCGACATGCAGACGAAGTACAAGGAAACCGCCCGCGGCGGCCTCGCGGTCAACATCGTCGAGTGCTGATGCGCCACGGCCGCGGTTGGATCATTGCGACGGCGCTGTCCACGCTGCTGGTGTGCAGCGCGGTGGCCACCGCCTATTCGCTGCAGGCGCGTCGGGCCGCGCAGTCGGCCGTCACCTCGCTGGCGCTCAGGCAGGCGGCCAACGACGTGCACGAGGCCTTCCACCACGTCACCTTGTCGGGCCACCCGGATTCGCCCTGGCAGCGCGCCCAGGGCGAGGCCCTGCTGCGGCGCGCCGCCGACACGCTGCGCCGCGTGGCGCAGACGCCCGGCGAAGTGGCGCGGGTGGATGCGCTGCTGGGCGCCGTCGAGCGGCTGCGGGCCCTGCC
>CAKZXL010000166.1 GCA_937883885.1 uncultured Aquincola sp.
CCACCACACGCTTGTTGATGCGCTGGCGGTCCACCCGGGCGCAGAAGTCGAACAGGCTGCGGAACGGGCCGCCCTGCTCGCGCGCGGCGACGATGGCCTCGATCGCGCCCTGGCCCGTGCCCTTGATGGCGCCCAGGCCGTAGCGCACGGTCTTGTCGTCGATGGGCTCGAAGCGGTAGGTGCCGCTGTTGACGTCGGGCGGCTCGAAGCGGATGCCGAAGTTCGTCTGCGCATCGTTGAGCAGCACCTTCAGCTTGTCGGTGTCATCGGTTTCGATGCACATGTTGGCCGCGAAGAACTCGGCCGTGTAGTGCACCTTCAGCCAGGCCGTGTGGTAGGCCAGCAGGGCGTAGGCGGCGGCATGGCTCTTGTTGAAGCCGTAGCCCGCGAACTTCTCCATCAGGTCGAAGACTTCGTCGGCGGTCTTGCCGTCGATGCCCTTGGCGGCCGCGCCCTCGCGGAAGATCTCGCGGTGCTTGGCCATCTCCTCGGGCTTTTTCTTGCCCATGGCCCGGCGCAGCAGGTCGGCGCCGCCGAGCGAGTAGCCGCCCAGCACCTGGGCCGACTGCATCACCTGCTCCTGGTAGATCATCACGCCGTAGGTCTCGGCGAGCACGCCTTCCAGCAACTTGTGCGGGTACACCACCTCTTCGCGCCCATGCTTGCGGGCGCAGAAGCTGGGAATCAGGTCCATCGGGCCCGGCCGGTACAGCGCCACCAGCGCGATGATGTCCTCGAACACGCTGGGCCGCGCGTCGCGCAGCATGCGCTGCATGCCGGGCGATTCGAACTGGAACACCGCCTCGGTCAGGCCGTCGGAAAACAGCTTGTAGGCGCGGGCGTCGTCCAGCGGAATCTTCTCGTAGGCGAAGTCCTTCTGCGAAGGATGCCGGCGCATGATGAATTCCTTGGCCGTCTCCAGGATGGTGAGCGTGGCCAGGCCCAGGAAGTCGAACTTGACCAGGCCGATGGCCTCGACGTCGTCCTTGTCGTACTGGCTGACGGCCGATTCGCTGCCCGGCTGCTGGTACAGCGGGCAGAAGTCGGTGATCTTGCCCGGCGCGATCAGCACGCCACCGGCGTGCATGCCGATGTTGCGCACCATGCCTTCCACGCGCGCGGCCAGGTCCAGCAGCGCGGCCACCTCTTCTTCGGCGGCTTCGCGCTGTTCCAGCTCGGGCGCTTCCTTGCGGGCGTAGATCACGCCGCCGTCGGGGTTCTCGGGCACCTTGGCCAGCGTCACCGTCTTGCCGGGCGGCGCCGGGATCAGCTTGGCGATGGAGTCGACATGGCCATAGCCCATGCCCAGCACCCGGCCCACGTCGCGCAGCGCGGCCTTGGCCGCCATGGTGCCGAAGGTGGCAATCTGGCTCACCGCGTCCAGACCGTACTTCTGCTTGACGTAGTCGATCACCCGGTCGCGATTGCCCTGGCAGAAGTCGATGTCGAAGTCGGGCATCGACACCCGCTCGGGGTTCAGGAAGCGCTCGAACAGCAGGTTGTAGCGCAGCGGATCGAGGTCGGTGATGGACAGCGCATAGGCCACCAGCGAGCCGGCGCCCGAGCCCCGGCCCGGCCCCACCGGGCAGCCGTTGTTCTTGGCCCAGGTGATGAAGTCGGACACGATCAGGAAGTAGCCCGGAAAGCCCATCTTCAGGATCACGTCGATCTCGAAGTTGAGCCGCTCCACGTAGCGCGGCCGCTCGGCGTTGCGCTTGGCTTCGTCGGGGTAGAGCTGCACCAGCCGCTGCTCCAGGCCTTCGAACGACGCAGCGCGGAAGTGCTGCTCGATCGGGATGCCGCCCGGCGTGGGGAAATCGGGCAGCCGCGGCTTGCCCAGCACCAGGCTCAGGTTGCAGCGCTGCGCGATGCGCAGCGTGTTGGCCAGCGCGCTGGGAATGTCGGCGAACAGCGCCTCCATCTCGGCCTGCGGCTTGAAGTACTGCTCACGCGAAAAGCGCTTGACGCGGCGCGGATTGGCCAGCGTCTCGCCCTCGGCGATGCACACCCGCGCCTCGTGCGCCTCGAAGTCTTCGGCCGTGTTGAACTGCACCGGGTGGGTGGCCACCACGGGCAGCTTCAGCCGCGCGGCCAGCGGCACGGCCACGCGCACATGCGCCTCGTTGGTGGGCAGGCCGGCGCGCTGCAGCTCGATGTAAAAGCGCCCCGGGAAAATCGACGCCAGCCGCTGCGCCAGTGCATCGGCGCGGGCATCGTCGCCCGCCAGCAGCGCCTGGCCCACCGCGCCTGCGTCGGCGCCCGACAGCGCCACCAGGCCTGCGGCCAGCTCCCGCAGCCACGGCCACTTGATCCAGGCCTGCGCACGCTGGGTGTTGCCCGTCCAGGCGCGCGACAGCAGCTGGTTGATGTTCAGGTAGCCCTGCGCGTCCTGCGCGATCAGCAGCAGCCGGCTGGGCTGCTTTTCGCCGGCCTCGGGCTCCAGCCACACGTCCACGCCAATCAGCGGCTTGACCCCGGCCTTGCGGCAGGCCGAATAGAACTTGACCGCACCGAAGAGGTTGGACAGGTCGCTGATGCCCAGGGCCACCTGGCCGTCTTTCCTGGCGCCGTAGGCCGCCTCGTCGATGCGCAGGGTGCCGTCGACGACGGAGAACTCGGTATGGGTGCGAAGGTGGACAAAAGGCATCGCGGGATTGTAGTTAGCGACCCTTCCGGCGCCCTTCTAGAATGCCCGCCGTGCAGTCTTCCACGACCTCCATCCTCAACGCCTCGGCCTACAAGTTCGTCACCCTGGACGACCTGCCCGCCCTGCGCGACCGCCTGCATGAAGCGGCTGCCGCGCTCGGCATCAAGGGCACCGTGCTGCTGGCGGAAGAAGGTATCAACCTGTTCGTCGCCGGGCCCACCGAAGGCCTGCGCAGCTGGCTGGCGCAGCTGCGGGCGGACCCTCGCTTTGCCGACCTGGCGCACAAGGAAAGCTTCAGCGACAAGACGCCCTTCCGCCGGCTGCTGGTCAAGGTCAAGCGCGAGATCATCCGCATGAACCAGCCCGCCATCCGCCCCGAGGAGCGTCGCGCACCCGCGGTGCCCGCGCGCACGCTGGCCCGCTGGCTCGACCAGGGCGCCGACGATGAAGGCCGGCCGGTGGTGATGCTGGACACCCGCAACGCCTTCGAGGTCAAGGCCGGCGCCTTCGAGCACGCCATCGATTGGGAACTGCGCCGCTTCAGCGACTTTCCGAAGGCGCTGGCCGCCCATGCCACCGAGCTGCAGGGCAAGACGGTGGTGAGCTACTGCACCGGCGGCATCCGCTGCGAAAAGGCCGCGCTGGCCCTGCAGGAAGCCGGCGTGCAGCACGTCTACCAGCTGGAAGGCGGCATCCTCAAGTACTTCGAGGAAACCGACGGCGCACCGCACTGGCGGGGCGGCTGCTTCGTGTTCGACGAGCGCGAGCTGCTGGACGCCACCCTGGCCCCGACGCGCAGCAGCGCCGATCTGCCGGCGCAGACCCCGGCCACCCCTTCGCCCGTGGCTGCTGCCGGCCACCCGTGAGGCGCGCCGCGGCCGAAGAGGACGACGGCCGCGCCCGCTGGCTGCTGCGCCTGGTGGGGGGCCTGCTGATGGCCACCGCGCTCGCCGTCTCGCTCAGCCGCGCGCCCGACCGGCCGGTGGAATCGCTGGTGGCCCGCTGGGCGGCGCCGCCTTCGCAGTTCCTGGAGTTGGGCGACCAGCTGGTGCACCTGCGCGACGAAGGCGATCCGCAAGACGGCACCCCGCTGCTGCTGCTGCACGACGTGGGCAGCAGCCTGCACAGCTGGCAGGCCTGGGCGCCCCGGCTGGCGCGCAGCCGGCGTGTGATCAGCCTGGACCTGCCCGGTGCCGGTCTCACCGGGCCGCAGCCCCAGGGCGACTACCACCCCACCACCACCGCCCGGCTGGTGCTGGCGGTGATGGACCGGCTGAAGCTGCACAAGGTGCAGCTGGTGGGCAACGGCCTGGGCGGTGAGGTGGCCTTGCAGGTGGCCAGCCTGGCGCCTGAACGCGTGGACCGGCTGTTGCTGCTCAACCCCACCGGCCTGTCCTGGCAGCCGCTGCAGCCGCCACCGGCGTTCCTGGTGGCGCGCATCCCGGTGCTGCACTGGCTCAGCGAATCGCTGATGCCGCGGGGGCTGGTGGAGTCGCAGCTGCGCTTTCTGCGCGCACCGGCCACGCCGCCATCCACCGAAGACGTGGACCGCGGCTTCGAGCTGCTGCTGCGTGAAGGCAACCGCCGCGCCCTGCATGAACAGCTGATGCAGTGGCCTGACGGCGCCACTGCCGCCTGGCAGACACCTGCGGTGCCCGTGTGCATCCTGTGGGGCCAGCAGGACCGCTGGCTACCGGCCGACCTGGCCGACCGCCTGAAGGCGCGCATCCCGCACGCCCAACTGGTGGTTCTGCCCGAAGCGGGCCACCTGCCTCAGGAAGACGACTCGCCGGGCGCCTGGGCCGCAGCGAAAGCGTTCCTGGACGCTTGAACCCTCAGATTCAGGCGGTGCCGTGCGACAGCAGGCCGCCCCATTGCGGGTTCAGGCGACGCTCGTCCAGGGTGCGCATGCGGCGCTCCAGGTCGTAGATATCGACGGACTCGGCCAGGTAAGCCTCTTCAACGGCCTGGGGCTCAGGACTCAGCAGGTCATGGATCAGTTCAAAGATCTTGTTCATTACTATCTCTCTTTCGACTCAGCAATAGGGTCGGTCTAAGTGCTAACCCTTAGTCCCTAGTGTAAACCCTAGGTCATGCCCCTGCCGAGAGAGGTGTGGGGCTTTCGCCGCACAGATGGGTGCACCGCCGGGGCGGCGGTGACCCATGTCACGGTCAGCGGGCCAGTTCGAACACCAGCACTTCGGCGCCCTGGCCATGGGAAAGCGCCAACTGCGCCTCGCCGTCCAGCTTGGCGGCGTCGCCGGCCTTCAGCGTCTGGCCGTTGACGTCGATCTGGCCCCGCGCCACATGCACGTAGGCCGGGCGGCTCGGGTCCAGCGCCAGCGTGGCCTGCTCAGCGCCGTCGAACAGGCCGGCGTGGATGCGGGCGTCGGCATTCAGCGTCACCGCGCCACCCTCGCCGCCAGGCGCGGCCACCAGGGCCAGCCGGCCCCGCTTGCTGGCCGCGTCGAAGTGCTTCTGCTCATAGCCGGGGGTCAGGTTGCGCTGCTCGGGCAGGATCCAGATCTGCAGGAAATGCGTCGTGCCATCCTTCGAGTGATTGAACTCGCTGTGGCGAACGCCAGTGCCCGCCGTCATGCGCTGCACGTCGCCCGGGCGGATGACACCGCTGTTGGCGCTGCCCGCGGTGCCGTTGCCCATGCTGTCCTGGTGGGCCAGGGCGCCGTCCAGCACGTAGCTGACGATTTCCATGTCGCGGTGGCCGTGCGTGCCGAAGCCGGTGCCGGCAGCCACGCGGTCCTCGTTGATGACCCGCAGGTTGCCCCAGCCCATGTGCTTCGGGTCGTGGTAATCGGCGAACGAAAAGCTGTGGTAGCTCTTCAGCCAGCCATGGTCGGCGTAGCCGCGGTCTTCGCTCTTGCGCAGGGTGATCATGTTGCGTACTCCTTGTGTGAGTTCAATGTAGGAGCCGGCGGCCGGCCCTTCAGCCGCCCGCGCTTGAAGCGTCCATTCAAATAAGATGAAGGCATGCCCGACCGCCGCCATGCCCTCACGCCCGACGCCCTGACGATGATGGACACCATCGGCCGGCTGGGCAGCTTCGCCGCCGCCGCCCGCGAGCTGGGCAAGGTGCCTTCCGCCCTCACCTACAGCGTTCGCCAGCTCGAAGACGCACTGGACGTGCTGCTGTTCGACCGCCGCTCGGGCCAGGCCAGGCTGACCGCGGCGGGCGAGGAGCTGCTGAACGAAGGCCGCCGCCTGCTGGCGGAGATGGATGCGGTGGCCAACCGCGTCAAGCGCGTGGCCACCGGCTGGGAGTCGTCGCTCACCATCGCGGTCGATGGCGTGATCTCGCGGCTGACGATGTTCGAATTGTGCGAATCCTTCTTCGCGATGCGGCCCGACGAGAGCCAGACCGGCCCCGGCACCCGGCTGCGCCTGCGCACCGAGGTGCTGGCCGGCACCTGGGAGGCGCTGGTGTCGGGCCAGGCCGACCTGGCCATCGGCGTGGGCACCGGCGTGTCGCCGCCGCAGGGCATCGAGCTTCGGCCGCTGGGCGAGATGCCGTTCGTCTTTGCGGTGGCGCCGCACCACCCGCTGGCCACCATGCCCGAGCCGATCAGCGACGCAGAGCTGGTGCGCCACCGCGCGGTGGCCGTGGCCGATTCCGCCTACCGCCTGTCGCCTTTGACGGTGAACCTGCTGCCGGGCCAGGACGTGTTCACCGTGGCCAGCACCCAGGCCAAGATCGAGGCACAGATGCGTTGCCTGGGTTGCGGCTTCCTGCCCGAGCCGCTGGTGCGCGAGCATGTGAACGCGGGCCGGCTGGTGATCAAGGCCGTGCAGCGCGGGCGCAACCCGGTCACGCTGGGCTACGCCTGGCGCACCGCGGCTGCGCCGCAGGCCAAGAAAGCACCGCAAGGCATGGCGCTGGGCTGGTGGCTGCAGCAGCTGGACAGCCCCGCCACGCGGCTGGCGCTGCTGGAACGCCACGCCGGCCTGCCGCAGCGGGTGGATTGAGCATGACGGCCCTGCCCGGCCGCGCCGGCCCGCCCCGAGAAGGCGTGGCCCGCAGTCCCGCCCCTTACCGCGGCCGCTTCGCCCCGTCGCCCACCGGGCTGCTGCATGCCGGCTCGCTGGTGGCGGCGCTGGCCAGCTGGCTGGACGCCCGCGCCCACGGCGGCAGCTGGATCGTGCGCATCGAAGACGTGGACAGGCCGCGCTGCATCGCCGGCGCCGACCACGCCATCCTGGGCCAGCTGCAGCGCCTGGGCCTGGTGAGCGACGAGCCGCCGCTGTGGCAATCGCAACGCGGCGATGCCTACGCCGCCGCGCTGGCGCAGCTGCAGGCCGCGGGCGCCGCCTACCCCTGCGGCTGCACCCGCAAGGAGACCGAAGCCGCGCTGGCCGCCGCTGGCCATGCGCCCGAGCGCTTTGGTGAGCTGGTGTACCCCGGCACCTGCCGCGATGGCCTGCACGGCAAGCCGGCCCGCGCCTGGCGGCTGCGCTGCGGCACCGATGCGGCGCCGCTGCACATCGACTGGCAAGACCGCCGGCTGGGCCCGGCCACGCAGGACCTGACGCACGAGGTGGGCGACTTCGTCGTGCGCCGTGCCGATGGCCTCTGGGCCTACCAGCTGGCCGTGGTGGTGGACGACGCCGCGCAGGGCATCACCGACGTGGTGCGTGGCGAAGATCTGGCGGACAACACGCCCCGGCAGATCCACCTGCAACGGCTGCTGGGCCTGCCCACGCCGCGCTACCTGCACACGCCGCTGGTGCGGGCCACCGACGGGCACAAGCTGTCGAAGCAGAACGGCGCCGCGCCACTGGTGCTGGACACGACGGCCGACGTGCGGGCCGCGCTGCAGCAGGCGGCCGCGGCGCTGGGCCTGCCCGCGATCAACGCCGACACCCCTCAGGCCTGGCTGGCCGAAACCACCGCGGCCTGGGCCCGGGCCGCCGGGCTGGCATGATGCGCGACCGACAACACAAGAAGGACGCTTTTACCATGGTCACCACCGCTTCCGGCCTGCAATACGAAGACACCGTGCCCGGCACCGGCGAAGAGGCCCGCGCCGGCCAGCACGTCACCGTGCACTACACCGGCTGGCTGCACGATGCCGCCGCTCCCAACCAGCGCGGCCGCAAGTTCGACTCCAGCAAGGACCGCAACGACCCGTTCCAGTTCGGCCTCGGCCAGGGCATGGTCATCCGCGGCTGGGACGAAGGCGTGCAAGGCATGAAGGTGGGCGGCACCCGCGTGCTGACCATCCCCGCCGACCTGGGCTATGGCGCCCGCGGCGCCGGCGGCGTGATTCCCCCGAATGCCACGCTGGTGTTCGAGGTGGAGTTGCTGGGCGTCTGAGGCTCCAGTCCAGGAAAAAGGGCTCGCCGATGGCGAGCCCTTTTTGTTTCAGCGGCGCTGAGTCAGCTCAGCGCAGGCCTGATCAACGCTGACGCGGCGACGACTTGAAGCCGCCACCCGAGCGCGGGCCGCCGAAGGCCGGGCGGTCGCCGCCACCCGAGCGGAAGCCGCCCTTGTTGAACGGACGGCCGCGCGGACGGTCGCCACCACCGAAGCCTTCGCGGCGCTGCGCGAACAGGCGCGGGGCCGGCTTCTGCGGCTCAAGGCCTTCGATCGTAGCCACCGGGATCTGCTGCGTCGTGAACTGCTGGATGCGGCGGATCATGCCGGCGTCCGGCGCCTCGGCCAGCGTGATGGCCAGGCCGTTGCGGCCGGCACGGCCGGTGCGGCCGATGCGGTGCACGTAGTCTTCGGCCTTCATCGGCAGACCGTAGTTGATCACGTGGCTGATGGTGGGCACGTCGATGCCGCGGGCGGCCACGTCGGTGGCCACCAGCACGCGCAGGTGACGGCTGCGCAGGCCTTGCAGCACGCGGTTGCGGCGGCCTTGCGGCATGCCGCCGTGCAGCGAAGCCACGTGGTGGCCCATGTCGGCCAGGCGGTCGGCCAGCCAGTCGGCGTCACGCTGGGTGCTGGTGAACACCACGGCCTGCTCCATGTCGCGGTCGGCCAGGATGTGGTCCAGCAGCGCATTCTTGTGCTGGCCGTTGTCGGCCCAGTGCAGGCGCTGCTCGATGTTCTCGTGCGTGTCGGTGTGCGAGGCGACGTCGATGGTCTGCGCATCGTCGCGCAGCAGCTCGGAAGCCAGGCGGCCCACGTGACCGGCGAAGGTGGCGCTGAACATCATCGTCTGGCGCTGCTCGGGCAGCGATTCGGCGATGTGGCGGATGTCGTCGATGAAGCCCATGTCCAGCATGCGGTCGGCTTCGTCCAGCACCAGCAGTTCGACGTTGGCCAGGATGGCCTTGCCGCTGGCCATGTGGTCCATCAGGCGGCCGGGGGTGGCGATCAGCACGTCCAGCGGGCCACGCAGGGCCTTGAGCTGGGCGCCGTAGGGCACGCCGCCGACGACCGTGGCCACGCGCAGACCTTGCACATGGGTGCCGTAGGTGGAAGCGGCCTTGGAGACCTGCATCGCCAGTTCGCGGGTGGGGGCCAGCACCAGCACGCGCGGGCCGTGCACCACGCCCTTTTCACGGCGCTTGCCGTCGCCACGGGCGGCCAGCACGCGGCTCAGCGCGGGCAGCACGAAGGAAGCGGTCTTGCCGCTGCCGGTGCTGGACGACACGCGCAGGTCTTGACCCTGCAGCGCCGACGGGATGGCGCGCGACTGCACTTCGGTGGGCTGCGAGTAGCCAGAGTCGGCCACGGCGCGCACCAGCGCGGCGTGCAGGCCCAGGGCCGCAAAACCATTGGTCTCGCCGTCGCCAGCGGGAATCTCGGCGGCGGGGGTGTTGGATTCAGTGAACATGGAACAAGCTTTCTTCTCTCGGCGCGCAGGCAAAAGCTCGCGCGGGCCGCACAGGGGTGCAACCGGGGTCAGGTCGCAGCAACAGGAACGCTCGACGGGCAACTCAGCCAAGGAGTGCCGCACAGTGACAAACGGGCCCAAGCGACGGCATCGCCGCCGACCCGCGCCCCGAGAGGGGCTTCCGGGCAGATTGCCCGGCCACAGAGTCAGTGGGGATGAACGAAACGGCTGATCAAGAACTAGCCAGCGATCAGCCGAAGCGCGGATTCTACGGTGAATCCGGGTTTTCACCAAGCCCTGAAGGGCGAAACCTTGTTCAAGCCACCGACAGCAGGTGCTGGCGGTAGTAGGCCAGCTCGTCGATGGACTCATGGATGTCGGCCAGCGCGGTGTGTGCCTGCGCCTTCTTGAAGCCGGCCAGGATCTCGGGCTTCCAGCGCTTGGCCAGTTCCTTGAGCGTGCTCACGTCCAGGTTGCGGTAGTGGAAGAAGGCTTCCAGCGCCGGCATGTAGTTGGCCAGGAAGCGGCGGTCCTGGCAGATGGAGTTGCCGCACATCGGGCTCTTGCCGGCGGGCAGGTACTGCGCCAGCCAGGCGATCACCTCGGCCTCGGCATGGGCCTCGTTCACGGTGGAGGCCTTGACGCGGTCGATCAGGCCGCTGCGGCCATGGGTGCCCTTGTTCCAGGCGTCCATCGCATCCAGCGTGGCGTCGCTCTGGTGGACGGCGAACACCGGGCCTTCGATGCGCACCTGCAGCTGCGGGTCGGTGACGACGACGGCGATCTCGATGATGCGATCGGTGTTCGGGAAGAGACCGGTCATCTCGAGGTCGATCCAGATCAGGTTCTGGTCGCTCTTGGCGAGGCTGGGAGTCGTGGTGTCGGTCATGGCACGGCAGGTCGGGAAAACGGCCGATTGTCGCAGCCCTACACTCCCGGGCATGCAAGCCCTCCTGCTGTCTTTGCTCTTTGCCGCCGCGCTGCTGGCGGCGATGGGCGTCAAGTTCTGGCTCGCATCGCGCCAGATGCGCCACGTGGCCGCCCACCGCCACAGTGTGCCGCCCGCCTTTGCCACCACCGTCACGCTGGCGGCCCACCAGCGCGCGGCCGACTACACGCTCGCCAAGGGCCGCTTCGGCCTGCTGTCCACCGCCTTCTCCACCCTGGTGCTGCTGGGCTGGACGCTGCTGGGCGGGCTCGATCTGCTCAACGGCTGGCTGGTGGACACCGTGCAGCCGCGCTGGGGCGACATGGCCTACCAGCTGAGCCTGCTGGCCGCCTTCGCGCTGATCGCCGGCGCGCTGGAGCTGCCCTTCGACCTGTACAACACCTTCCGCATCGAGCAGCGCTTCGGCTTCAACCGCATGACCTGGCGCATGGTGGCAGCCGACACGCTCAAGGGCCTGCTGGTGGCGGCGGTCATCGGCCTGCCGCTGGCCGCGCTCATCCTGTGGATCATGGGCGCCACCGGCAGCCTGTGGTGGCTGTGGGCCTGGGCGGCATGGACGGGCTTTCAGCTGCTGCTGCTGGTGCTCTACCCCACCGTCATCGCGCCGCTGTTCAACAAGTTCGAGCCGCTGCCCGATGAATCGCTGAAGGCGCGCGTGCAATCGCTGATGCAGCGCTGCGGCTTCGCGGCCAAGGGCTTGTACGTGATGGACGGCAGCCGCCGCTCGGCCCATGCCAATGCCTATTTCACTGGCCTGGGCGCGGCCAAGCGGGTGGTGTTCTTCGACACGCTGCTGAACAAGCTCTCGCCCGGCGAAGTGGAGGCGGTGCTGGCGCATGAGCTCGGCCACTTCAAGCACCGCCATGTGCAAAAGCGCATGGCCATGGTGTTCGGCATGAGCCTGCTGGGCCTGGCGCTGCTGGGCTGGCTGTCGCAGCAGAGCTGGTTCTTCACCGGCCTGGGCGTGCGGCCCAACCTGCTGGCGCCCAACGATGCACTGGCGCTGCTGCTGTTCATGCTGGCGCTGCCGCCCTTCACCTTCCTGCTGGGGCCGCTGGCGGCGCGCAGCTCGCGCAAGCACGAGTTCGAGGCCGACGCCTACGCCTGCGCACAGGCCGATGGCCGCGACCTGGCCAGTGCGCTGCTCAAGCTGCACGAGGACAACGCTTCCACGCTGACGCCCGATCCGCTGTACGTGCGCTTTTACTACTCGCACCCACCGGCCACCGAGCGGCTGGCGGCGTTGCGGCTGCAAGGCGCATGACGGCGCCCGGCCTGGTGGTGGCGGCGCATGGCCGCCACTTCATCGTCGAGGTGCCCGACGGCACCCGCCTGACCTGCCACCCGCGCGGCAAGAAGAGCGACTGCGTGGTAGGCGACCGCGTGCAATGGCAGCCCACCGGATCGGGTGGCGAGGACGAAGGCGTCATTCAGAAGATCGATGCGCGGCGCAACCTGCTCTTCCGCCAGGACGAGTGGAAGACCAAGAGCTTCGCGGCCAACCTCGACCGCATCATCGTGCTGGTGGCGGGCGACCCGATGTTCAGCGAATCGCAGCTCACCCGCGCGCTGATCGCGGCCGAGGACGCCGGCATCGACGTGTGCGTGGTGCTGAACAAGGCCGACCTGCCGCAGGCCGCGCTGGCCCGTGAGCGCCTCGCGCCTTACCGCGCGATGGGCGTGGAGGTGCACGACTGCTCGATCAAGCACGACGCCGAGGCGGCACGCGCGCTGTTCAGCCCCTTGCTGGCCGGCCGCACGACGCTGGTGCTGGGCCCCAGCGGCACCGGCAAGAGCACGCTGATCAACCTGATGGTGCCGGAGGCCGCGGCGCAGGTGGGCGAGATTTCCACCGCGCTCAATTCCGGCCGCCACACCACCACCACCACCCGCTGGTACTGGGTGGACCGCCCGGCCGGCACCGCCTTGATCGATTCACCGGGCTTCCAGGAATTCGGCCTGCAGCAGATCGACGTGCAACGCCTGCCGCGGCTGATGCCCGACCTGCGGGCGCACATCGGCGACTGCCGCTTCTACAACTGCACCCACCGGCAGGAACCTGGCTGCGGCGTGCGGGCGGCGGTGGAACGCGGCGACATCAGCCCGTCGCGCTACCGGATCTACGGCGAGCTGTTCGACGAGTTGTCGCGCAGCAGCCATCGCTGAGGCGAGCGTCAACCCAACACATTGGCCAGGCTCAACAAGGCCACCAGCAGCATCCACAGCACCACCGAGCGCCACACCAGGCCCACCAGGCTTTGCAGGTGGCCCAGCTGCGGCGCCATGCCGGGTGTGACGCCCGCGGCGCGCATCGCTTCGGCATCCACGCCGCTCTCGAAGGTCTTGGAGCGGTCAGGCGTGATGCCCGGCGCGGCGCCACCGCCCAGCTGCACGCTCAAGGCGCCCGCGGCGGCCGAGAGGATGATGCCCTCGTTGGCATGCAGCCACAGGCCGGCGTCGCGCCGCCACACGTTGATGGCTTCCTCGAAGTTGCCCACCACCGCGAAGCCGAAGGCCGTCAGCCGCGCCGGCACATGGTCGATCAGCGAGAACATGCGCTGCGAGATTTCGCGCAGCCGGTCGTTGGAAGGCGCCTGCAGCGCCCGCTGCTTGTAGGCCCAGTAGCGGCTGGCGAACTCGGCCATGCGGTACAGCACCGCGCCCGCCGGCCCCATGCCGAAGGCCGACAGCACGATGAAGCAGAAGAACACGCCCAGCACATGCCGGTGCGCGGCCAGCAGCGAATGTTCGATCACATGCCGCATCAGCTCGGTGCGCGGCAACTCGCTGGCGTCCAGGTGGCGCCACTCGGCCAGCAGGCGGCGGGCCTCGTTCTCGTCGCCACGGTCGAGCGCGTCGCGGATGTCGGTGAAGTAGTGGCTGAACTGGCGAAAGCCCAGTGTGAGGTACAGCACCCCGACGTTGAAGGCCAGGGCCAGCAGCAAGCTGTAGTGCGCGATGGCTGCGAAGATGCCCCAGGCCAGCAGCGCCGGCGCGATGACGGTGACGCCCCACACCACCCAGGCATGGTGCGACTTGCCCGCATCGAAGTTGCGCCCGCTCCAGCCGACCCAGGAGATCAGCGAGTCGTGCACCCAGTTGTCACGCGGCAGCGGCTTGAGCTGTTCGATCAGCAGCGCAAAGAGGACGGCGAAGAAACTCATCGCCCACGATGATAGCGATGCCAACTACGCTGCCAGGAACCGATAGAGGTTGCGCAGCATCGAGGCTGTGGCGCCCCAGATGAAAAACGTCTGCTGGCCGCCGTCGGCAGCCGGGCCTTCCCACAGCATCGACAGGAAATGCCGCTCCTGGCCCTCATGCTCGAAGCGGTGGCGGCGGTGGTTGGCGGGCGTCATCAAGAAGGTCAGCGGCACTTCGAACGCAGCCGCCACCTCGAACGGATCGAGCTTGAGTTCAAAGCCCGGCCGCACCAGCCCCACCACCGGCGTGACCACGAAGTTGGTGACGGTGCTGTAGGGGTGCAGCGTGCCCATCACATCCACATGCCGGCGCGCCAGGCCCACTTCTTCTTCGGCCTCGCGCAGCGCGGTGTCGATGACGTCGGCATCGGTGGGCTCGGCCCGGCCACCCGGAAAGCTCACCTGGCCAGCATGGTCGCGCAGGTGCGAGGTGCGCTGGGTGAGCAGCACCGACAGGCCTGCCGGCCGGTCGACCAGCGGCACCAACACCGAGGCATTGGACGGCTCGCGGCCCGAGGACGCGCCGTCGCCGGTGAACTCGGGCGTCCAGCCGCGGGCTTCGGCAAAACGTTCACGCAGCGCGCCGGCCGTGAGCAGGCCCGGGTCGATCGGGGGCAGCGCATCGTCGATGGCGACGATGGGCACGGCATGCGGATCGCGGATGGCGGGTCGGCTCATGGGGCGGTGAGGATAGGCCAGGAACGACAAAGCCGCCCGGAGGCGGCTTTGCGTCGATGCAGCGCCAGCCTGAAGCTGGCACGCAAGCACGATCAGGACAGCTTTTCCTTGATCCGTGCCGACTTGCCCGAGCGCTGGCGCAGGTAGTACAGCTTGGCGCGGCGCACGTCGCCGCGGCGCTTGACTTCGATGCTGGCGATCAGCGGGCTGTACAGCTGGAACGTACGTTCCACGCCTTCGCCGCTGGAGATCTTGCGCACGATGAAGCTGCTGTTCAGGCCGCGGTTGCGCTTGGCGATGCACACGCCTTCGTAGGCCTGCACACGCTTGCGGGTGCCTTCGACCACGTTGACGCTCACGATCACCGTGTCGCCAGGCGCAAACGCCGGGATGGTCTTGTTCAGGCGAGCAATTTCTTCTTGCTCGAGGGTTTGAATCAGGTTCACAAAGGTCTCCAAATGATCGTGCCGGCGCTGTGGTTCTTGGTGGCGGCCGCCATGAGGCATGGCCGCGCCCGGCAGAGGATCGGTGAAAAGCCTGCGATTATAGCGTGAGCGCGGCCAGAAAGCGCTCGTCGGCTTTTGAAAGTCGGCCTGCGGCCCGCGCCGCCTCGATCAGCTCGGGCCGGCGGCGGGCCGTCAGCTCCAGTGAACGCTCGCGCCGCCAGCGCGCGATCTGCGCATGGTGTCCCGACAGCAGCACCGGCGGCACCGGCACTTCTTCGCCCGCGTGCGGCCAGCTCTCGGGCCGGCTGTAGTGCGGGCAGTCCAGCAGACCGTCTTCCGAGAAGCTGTCCTGCTCGTGCGAAGCGGCATCGTTGAGCACGCCGGGCTGCAGCCGCGCGATCGCGTCCAGCAGCGCCATCGCCGGCAACTCGCCGCCGGACAGGATGAAGTCGCCCAAGCTCAGCTCAATGTGCGGATGGCGATCGAGGAAGCGCTGGTCGATGCCTTCGTAGCGGCCACACAGCAGCACCCCGCCGGGGCCGGCGGCCATCTCGCGCACCAGCGCCTGGGTGATCGGCCGGCCGGTGGGCGAAAAATGGATCAGCGGCGCGGCGTCGGCCCGCTGCGCACGCACGTCGGCCAGCGCACGGGCCAGCGGGTCGGCCAGCATCACCATGCCGGGGCCGCCGCCGAAGGGCCGGTCGTCGATGCGGCGGTAGGTGCCTTCGCCATAGTCGCGCAGCGGCCACAGGCGCACGTCGACCGCGCCGGATTCATAGGCGCGGCGCGTCACGCCCAGCGACAGGTGCGGGGCGAACAATTCGGGGAACAGCGTCAGGACGTCGAAGCGCATGGCGTTCGGCGGAAGGGCTCAGTAATCGAGGCCCCAGTCGACGTTGATGCGGCGGGCCGGCAGGTCGACCTGGTCGACATAGGCGTCGACGAAGGGAATCAGGCGTTCCACCTCTTCGGCACTGGCGTCGGGGGGTGCATCGGCCGGCCGCAGCTTGAGCACGCTGTGCGGGCCGGTGCTGATCAGGTCGGTGACGGTGCCGAGGTGGGCACCTTCGCGGTTGTAGACCGCCAGGCCGATCAGGTCGACCCAGTAGTACTCACCTTCCGAAGGCGTGGGGAAACTGCCGCGCGACACGAACACCTGCGCGCCCTTGAGCGCTTCGGCGGCATTGCGGTCGGGCACTTCCTGGGCGGTGGCGACGACGCCATCGCCATGCTCGCGGGCGCCGGTGATCTTGAGCAGCCGGTGGCCGGGCTCGATGAACCAGCGCCGCGATGAAAACAAGGCCTTGGGGTCGGACGCGTAAGGCATGACCTTGAGCGCGCCCTTGACACCCCAGGGCCCGAGGATCCGGCCCACCTCCACCGCGTCGTCAGGCCAGGCGGTATCGCCCGCTGCGGGGATGGAGGTGCTCATCGGCCGGAATCCCGATCTCAGGCGGCGGCCTTGGCGTTGCCGACCAGGCGCGCCACGATGGGCGACAGCTGGGCGCCGACACCGGTCCAGTAGGTCACGCGGTCTTGCGACACGCGCAGGGCTTCGGCAGCGCCGGAAGCCACGGGGTTGTAAAAACCGACGCGCTCGATGAAGCGGCCGTCGCGACGCTCGCGCGAGTCAGCGACGACGATGTTGTAGAAGGGGCGCTTCTTGGAGCCGCCACGGGCCAGACGGATGACAACCATTGTGTTTCCTCGGAGATTCCTGAGAATCGACCGCCTCACCGGGGAGACACCACCAGGTCTGGCAATCGCAAAAGGCGCCTGCCGCGGGTTGCGGGCAGGTCGCCACGGGCTCGGTGCTGTAGATACGCCAAAGCAGCCGACAGGTGAATGAAGCCTTCACCCGCCAACCACCGGCCAGCGCCGAAACCCAGCATTATAAACTGTTGCGCATGACGCATCTGTTGATTCGACCCA
>CAKZXL010000167.1 GCA_937883885.1 uncultured Aquincola sp.
CCCTCACTTCCACGTTAGGCATCACAGGGAGACACCGAGGACTTTCACGCGGTAAGCGTCCGACCGCCGCCGTCTTGCGCGCTCGCGTTCAGCGTGGCGCGTTGATCTCGTCGGCGAATTCGCCCTCGTCCCACGCTTTGCCGATGGCGGCATCCAGGCGCACGAGCAGTTGATGCAGGGTTTCGTCCTTGCGCTTGCGCAGCATGGCCAGACAGGTGTGGTCGTCGTTGGCGATGGCCACACAGCCGACCGGGCGCATGAGGCCCAGGGTGATCTGGCCTTCGGTCTGTATCAGTGCGTTGAGGTGTTCGAGTGCAGCCAGCGGGTCGCTGGCCGGGTCGGATTTCATGCTGCTTGCCGGTGTTCGGCGGGCAGGTCGGCTTCGATGTTCCATGGCAACAGTTCCTCGATGCGATTGATCGGGTGGTCCGCAATGCGTGCGAGCACTTCGCGCAGATAGGCCTGCGGGTCCAGCCCGTTCATTCTGGCCGAGCCGATCAGGCTGTAGATCGCGGCTGCACGCTCACCGCCTGCGTCGGAGCCTGCGAACAGATAATTCTTGCGCCCCAGGGCCACGCCGCGCAGCGCGCGTTCGGCCGCGTTGTTGTCGATTTCGATGCGCCCGTCGCCGGCATAGCGCACCAGCGCCCGCCAGTGGTTGAGCGCGTACTGGATCGCCTCGCCAATGCCGGATTTGCCCGACACGCGCCGTCTCTGTGTGGTGAGCCAGTCGTGCAGCGCATCGAGCAGCGGACGCGCGCGCATCTGGCGTGCTTCGCACCTCACCGGCGGTGGCGCACCGCGCACCGCAGCTTCGACCGCATACAGGGCGCCGATGCGCGTGAGCGCTTCCTTGGCGATGGGCGAGTCGTGCGCGCGCACGAGATCGAAGAACTTGCGTCGCACATGCGCCCAGCACGCCGCTTCCTGTCTGTGCCCGCTCTCGTACAGCGCATCGAAGCCGGCGAAGGCGTCCGCCTGCACGATGCCGCTGAATTCGCGCAAGTGTTCTTGCGGATGCGCACCCCGGCGGTCCGGCGAGTAGGCGAACCACACCGCGGGCGCAGCCGTGCCGGCGGCCGGCCGGTCGTCGCGCACATACACCCACAACCGCCCGGTGCGCGTGCGTCCCCGACCTGGAGCAAGCACCGGCAAGGGCGTGTCGTCGGCGTGGATCTTCTCGCCTGCTCTCACGTAGCGCGACAGCGCCTGCACCAGCGGAGCGAGCAGATCCGCCGTGGCGCTCACCCAGTCGGCCAGGGTGGAGCGCTCCAGCCGCACACCTTCGCGCGCGTAAATGGCGCTTTGCCGGTACAGCGGCAGGTGGTCGCAGTACTTGGCGGTGAGCACGTGGGCGAGCAGCCCGGGGCCGGGCAGCCCGCCCATGATCGGCCGGCTGGGGGCGGGCGCCTGCACGATGGCCTCGCATCGGCCGCAGGCGAATTTCGGGCGCACGTGGCGCACCACGCGGAAGCGGGCCGGGACGTACTCCAGCTCTTCGGACACGTCCTCGCCCAGGTGCTTGAGAGCGCCGCCGCATTGCGGGCAGCCGCTGCAGGTTGGTAGATGTTCCGTACGGCTGCGCGGCAGGTGATCCGGGAGCCGGTTGCGGCCCGGGTGTCGCGGGACGGATTCGATCGGGATGACCTCGGCGAGTGCGGCGAGATCGACTGATGCGCCACGGGCCTCGCCGTCTTCTTGCTGCGCCGTACTCAACCCGAGATCAAGCTGGCCGCAGAGCGCGCCCAGCCGCTCCGAACGGCGGCCGAACTGAGCGTGCTTGAGCTTGGCGACCTGCAGCTTGAGCCGTTCGATCTCGGCCAGACGCGCATCGAGCAGATGCTTGAGCAGCATCGGGTCGTCGGGCAGTGCGGCCACTTGCGCCGACAGTGCCTCGGCGTGGGCGTCGCGGCGGGCGTCGAGGTCGGTGAAGGGGGAAGCCGCAGGCATGCGGCGCAGTCTACGCGATCAATCGCGCTGTGAACAGGGGGCACGCGCTGGGCGAACGGGCGGGGCGTGGAGCGCCGTAAAGTGGCTCAGGCCGCCAGTTCCGGGGCGCTCCTGCGCGGGGTGCGCCAGTCGATGCCTTCGAGCAGCATGGACAGTTGCGCCGCGCTCAGATGCACGGCGCCATCGGCCGCCTGCGGCCACACGAAGCGACCGCGCTCCAGCCGTTTGGCCAAGAGGCACAGGCCGTCACCGTCCCACCACAGGAGCTTGACCCGGTCGCCGCGCCGGCCGCGGAAGATGAACAGGTGGCCGCTGAACGGGTCCACCCCCAGGCGCTGCTGCACCAGAGAGGCCAGCCCGTCGAAGCCGCGGCGCATGTCGGTGACACCGGCCGCCAGCCAGATGCGCGTGCCGGACGGGATCAGCATCGTGCGGACAGGCGTTCGAGCACCTGCGCCAGCGTGTCGGCATCGGGCCGGCCTTCGATGCGCAGCCGGACCGTGCCGAACTCGACCGTCAGCGTACCGCCGGGCGCTGCCGTGCGGATGCGTTCGACCGGCGTGGCACAACGGTCCGTTGCCGGCGAGCGCATCGGCGCATCGATGCGTACCGGCAGCAGCGCCGGCTCATCGTCCCCGAGCAGACCGTCCCGATACAGCGTGCGCCACAGAAAGACCTGGTTGGCGTTGACGTCGTGCTCGCGCGCCACACGCGACACCGACGCGCCGGGCGCAAACGACGCCTCGACCACGGCGCGCTTGAACGCGACCGGATGACGCTTGTAGGGGCCGCGCTTGTACGCACGTCCAGTGCGGGGATTTGTGTCCATGATCTCCTTTGTGGACACAACATTGAGGTGCCCAGGTGCGGGCGATCATTGCGCGCAGGGTCGGGGAAGGGAAGGCGGTGGCGGTCGGACGCTTACCGTCACACGAGGCCACATTCGCAGTGAAGGCCGACCGGGCACGCTCTGCCACGGCCACCAGAGCGCGCCCCGCCACTGCTGGCCATGAGACAGATCGCCCATCATGAACAACCTTTTTTTCACCCGCGGGGAGAGCTGCCGACAACCCTTCAGGCAGCGTAATGCATGCCGCTTGTATCGATTGCCGCTCCCCCGCGCAGATCCCATGTCGGCACGGGTCACTCGGAAC